>CBEULV010000012.1:0-24130 GCA_965544015.1 uncultured Gammaproteobacteria bacterium
TCCAGCACCCCACCAATCCGGGATTCAAACCGCCGCCGCAGCCGGCGCCACAGTAACCTGTACCAGGTACGGGTCCTGACCCCCCAAATAAAAGCTGCCCAACCAGGTAGCGAATGGAGTTAGCCGGTGCGGATGATCCGGCTTGCCACGGACCTGTAATTCCCACACATCTGGTCTTGCCGCACCAAAATGGTGCATACTACCCTCTCCTGGTCGGATACGGGTCTCACTCCCGTTACCATGAGAGATATTATCTTTCTGTTTTTCAAGACAATATTTCTCCCGCGCAAAAACCAGCCGCGGCCGCCCTTGTTGGTTTGTTTATTGCAGTAACGGGGGATATGACATACGCAAGTGAACCATTCTGCCTGAACGCGGAGCAGGTACTCGATAACCTGAGCACGACCGTGCTCGTCTTTGATGCCCAGTTCCGGCTGATATTTATCAACCAGGCCGGTGAGGTCATGCTGGCGCACAGTGCGCGGCATGCCTGTGGCCGCCTGATCCATGAACTGGTGGTAAATGCAGAGTCACTGGTTGAGCAGCTGGCCAGCGCCTTTACCACGCAACAGGTAATCTGCAAGCGCGGTTGCCGGCTGCAATTGCCGGACGCGCCTGACCTGCGGGTGAACTGCACGTTTACCCCGGTCATTGAAAATGGCGAGGTAACGACCGTACAGGTGGAGTTGCGCCAGATAGATCATCAACTACGCGTTGAGCAGGAAGAATTGCTGATCACACAACAGGAGGCAACGCGTGCGCTGGTACGCGGCCTGGCCCATGAAATAAAGAATCCGCTGGGTGGCCTGCGCGGTGCAGCACAACTACTGGAGCGGGAAATCATCGATGACGCACTGAAGGAATACACGCGCATCATTATCGGTGAGGCGGACCGCTTGCAGGGACTGATGAATCGCATGCTGGGCCCGAATAACCTGCCAGAGATGCGTGCCGTGAACATACACGAAGTACTGGAGCGGGTGCGCAACCTGGTGCAGGCAGAGGCCGGTGACAGCCTGCAGATCCTGCAGGACTATGACCCGAGTCTTCCAAACCTGTATGCCGACCCCGATCTGCTGACCCAGTCGATACTCAACATTGTCCGCAATGCCAACCAGGCGCTGGGTGGTCGGGGCGAAATCCTGCTGCGTACCCGCATACAGCGCAATTCCAATATCGGTACGCACAAGCACCGGCTGATTGCGCGCATCGAGATTACCGATAACGGCCCGGGTATCGAGGAAGGCCTGCGCAGAAAGATTTTTTACCCGATGGTCACCAATCGCAGTGGCGGCACCGGCCTGGGTCTTTCCATTGCCCAGGCACTGGTCAGCCGGCACCACGGCCTGATCGAGTGCGCAAGCCAGCCGGGCGAGACCACCTTCACCATACTGTTACCACTGGAAGAGATAAATGCAGCACAGTAACGAAATCTATGTCATTGACGACGACCGCTCGATCCGCTGGGTGCTGGAAAAGGCATTGCAGGCAGAGAACCTGCCAGTGGTGAGCTTTGCATCGGCGGATGATGCGCTGGCCGCAATAGACAGCAGGGAGCCGGCGGTGATTGTCACGGACATCCGCATGCCGGGCATGGACGGTCTGGAGTTGCTGGACCGTATCAACAGCCAGCATCCGCAGCTGCCGGTCATTATCATGACCGCGCACTCCGACCTGGACAGCGCGGTTTCGGCCTACAAGGGCGGCGCATTTGAATATCTCCCCAAGCCGTTTGATGTGGACGATGCAGTCGCGCTGGTCAGCCGTGCACTGGAAGCCCGTTCACAGCAGCCGGTTGCTTTGGCCAGCAGGGATGAAGGCGGAACGACGGAAATTATCGGCAAGGCGCCGTCCATGCAGGAGGTGTTTCGTGCGATCGGGCGCCTGTCACAATCCAATGCCACCGTCCTGATCAACGGTGAATCGGGTACCGGCAAGGAGCTGGTGGCGTTGGCACTGCACCGGCACAGCGCGCGTGCTGACAAACCATTCGTGGCGCTGAATATGGCGGCCATTCCGCGCGACTTGCTGGAATCGGAACTGTTTGGACACGAACGCGGTGCATTTACCGGCGCACAGAGCCGGCGTGTCGGCCGTTTCGAACAGGCCAATGGCGGCACACTGATGCTGGATGAAATTGGTGACATGCCGGCCGAACTGCAGACACGCCTGTTGCGTGTGCTGGCCGATGGCGAGTTTTACCCGGTGGGTGCACACACATCGAAAAAAGTTGACGTGCGCATCATTGCCGCAACGCACCAGGACCTGGAAACGCTGGTGCGTGACGGGCGTTTTCGCGAGGACCTGTTTCATCGCCTGAACGTGATTCGCATACAGATTCCAGCATTGCGTGAACGGCGTGAAGACATACCGCTGTTGATGCAGCATTTTCTTGTGCTGGCAGCAACAGAGCTGGATGTCGAGGCAAAGACCCTGTCACCCGAAGTCATGGCAGCACTGAGTGCGCTGGACTGGCCGGGTAACGTACGGCAGCTGGAAAACCTGTGTCGCTGGCTGACAGTGATGGCGCCGGGCCAGGAAATTCGTGTCACGGACCTGCCCGGTGATCTGCCGGGCGCCGCCAAGGGTGGCGCTGCCGGGGGTGACTGGCAGGCAGCCCTGCGACAGTGGGTGCAACAGCAGCTCGGCAGTGGATCGAAACGCTTGCTGGATGAGGCGCTGCCGGCGTTTGAACGCATCCTGATCGAAACCGCGCTGCAACATACCGGTGGCCGGCGTCAGGATGCTGCTGAACTGCTCGGCTGGGGCCGCAATACACTGACACGCAAGATCAGGGAGCTTGACCTGTAAGCAGGCCATTTATCAGGTTTGCGGTGTTCCTTGTCTTGCCGGGCATGCCTGTTTTATAGACGTGCCGTATGCGGTGTGATTCAATCTGTGCTTTGTTTACGGCAAGCACTTTCCTTGCATGCACGGATTCAGCAGCGACCAGCACAGTTTTTCCAGGCCATGTTCTGCCATGAGACATTTGTGGACGTGCGCATGAACTTGCGCATGGCCTGTATACTCGCGCCGTTTTTATATCCAGTCACGTCCTCACCTGTTCTGGCAGACAGCGGCGAGAGCATGAATTCCACAGAGGATCATCAGGAAGTCTATATAGATCAGTTAATTGCACCGGTTGAAGAGGATGAGGCATCGTACCTGGCGGAGCAGGAAGCAGAACGGCAGCCGGAAGGCGTACGCGTTTACAGCACCGAATACCGCCACTACGAAGATCATGAACGGAGCGGGGATACGCGGCGTGAGGATGGGGTTATTTTTAACTGGCAACGCGAGACACCGTATGCAGGCGACCTGGAACTTATGGCAACGCTCTCCAGCAGCCAGGTCCCCGAGGGCTCCACAGGTAATGATGGTGCAGGCGGGAGCTTCGCGTTCAGGCAATTTGACTTTGCCGCGAATGAAAACTGGCTGATGGATAACAGCATCGGTGTGATGCGCAGTCTTGCGGATCCACTGCTCAGCAGCAGCTACCGTATAAACCTGCCATCTTCACTGATTTCAGGTGCGGGCACCTGGTCGCGCAGTGACAGGAACAGTGTGCGACTGAGTGCCGGCAGGATCGGATCTCTTGGCGGTGGCCGACTTGAGAATTTTGATGTGACCGACGGGCATCTGGTTTCGCTGGGTGTCAGCCATGCATTCACTACGAACTGGCTGACATCGTTACAGCTGGTTTCCCTGAATGGATCCAGCAAGGCAGTCGATCACGAGAGCATTGCCGGTGTGCTGGCTTATGAGACCGCTGACAGGCGCCATCGCTATCTCGGACATTTTCTTTCCGACAGTGAAGGCGGTACCGGTGTCTGGCTGGACGGGGATAATCGCTCCGGGCGCTGGCGTCATCGCTATGGAGTGTTTCGCCTGGACCCCGACCTGATGTGGACAGAGGTCGACCTGACCGATGACCAGCAGGGAGTATATACGCGCTCCGAACTGCGTTCTGCCAGATACAACCTGACCCTGGGCATCGATGTGATGGGAAACAATGTGGATGACATCCAGGGGCTGCCAAAAACCCAGACCAGTACCGCATTCGTCACAGGAAACCGGCGAATGACTGCAAAAACGGGGCTGGGCGGCACGTTGACGCTGCTGGATACCGCAGCCCGAAATGCTGCTGCCGGCGAGGATAGCGGCCAGGCACGTGTTTCAGTCTATTTATCCCGTAAATTTCCGGTGGGTAACACCCGCATTGAACTGTTCGGTGCGGACATTGACAGCCAGGACGATGACGGGAACGAGATTGGGATTATCTGGGATCAGGACTGGAATTTTTCACGGGAACTGTCTATGTCAACCACCCTGTCGCACGAGGCGCTGAGTGATGCAGGTGATGAAACTCAAAGAGACACGGCGAGCCTGGTGTTTCGACACCAGCCATTTGCGCGTTTCAACTGGAACGGCAGTCTGAGTTACACGCATTTTGGAAATGACGACTCCCCTGATACGGAAAGTTACAGTAGCAGCGTGGGCATGCGGTGGCGTTTTCACAAGCACTGGGACGCGCATCTTGACCTGGTATATTCCAACGCCGGACAAACTGTCAGCCTGACACCTCAAAACGAGTTGTCGGAAGACGAGCAAACGGTCCTGTTCGGTATCCGTCATACACGAAAAACCGGCCGCAGAATAGTTGCATCCGGCATGTCAACCGGCCTGGAAGGTTTCGGTGTAATCAGGGGGATCGTGTTCTTTGACGAGAATCGTGACGGTGAGAGGCAGGCAGGTGAGCGTGTTGCCAGTGGCATCTATGTCTATCTCGACGGGCGTTCGTTAGCCGTGTCAGACAGTAACGGTGAGTTTTTCTACGACCCGGTTCCGGCGGGTGAGCACTCGCTGTCACTGGCCGTGGAGGATATTCCCCTGCCCTGGGGGCTGGACGATGAAACTCCGCGAACTGTTTATGTCAGGCCGCGGGCAGAAATAACTCGTGAATTTGCGCTGACGCGCATTAATGAATAACCCTATTCCAGCAGCACGTCAACAGACTGCTTCCCGCCCTGCCACTCTATCAGCCCCTTGAGTTTTAGCGGTCCGGTAATAGTAACCGGACTCTCGCCTTCGGCCGGTGCCTGCCAGAGCGGGACAGACCGCGCCTGGCCGGGCAGGATAGGCATCTGTGCCACGGTGAAGTCCAGGTGTTGTTTGTCTGCATCGGTCCCTTGCAGAAAACCCTCCGGTCGTCCATGCGCGTTGCCCTGATTCCGGAGTCGTGCCACGGGCGTTGGCAGGCCGTTGACTTCCTCGAGCCTGATTTCTTCCACAGACATATCAGGCATCGCTTCACCAATGCGTACGTAAACGATAACAGCAACACGACCCTGTACGGGAATCTGGATATTCCTGGCCTGTGCCATAACCGGCTGTGCATCCGGTTGTTCTATCAGCAAGGCAAAGCGGCATTCACCGTCACCTGCATCATCCGGCAGGTGGACTTCGAATCGAAAACGTTTAATGCCGCGCGGTTGAAGCGCCAGGTGGTGGCGTTCGAGGCGTACCCAGGGACGGCAGCTGCCAGGCTGCAGTTCAGGCGGGAAAATGGCCACACCACCGGTTTCGGAGAGATCCCAGTCCGCGCTCCTTATCTCGAACGTTGCGGGCGCGTCGCTGGCGTTTTCGATGGTGAGTACGTTGCGCAGAGTATCTCCCGCTTTGGCCTCAAGTTCATAGCGCGGTGGTGAAACCGTCGCTGCAAATCCGGCAGCGGCTGCCGGATTACATACTGCCAGCAACAGCATAAGTCCGGCCATGTATGTAGCGGGTTCAGTTGTCAAGGATTTCAATTTCATAAACCGGTTGCAGCCTGAGTGATCCGAACACCTGCCTTGCATCTATCTCGATCAGTATATCGAAAACATCTCCCATTACGTTCTGGGTGATTTTACCTTCAAACAGTTTGCTGCGGTTGCCGGCGGTAATGGAGCCATTGGCGAATATTCCGTTTGTTTCCCAGCTCATCCGCAAGGCGCTCGAATCGCCCATGCCGCGGATAGCGACAGGCAGGCCGAGAAAAATTCGTGCGTTCTGGCCCACGTGGCGTGACGTATTCAGCCGGATTTCAACCTGATGTGCCCTTGCGCTCAGCAGGTTGAGTTGCGTGTCATCAAGGCCAAAGTCGTTTTTGTAGCTCCAGTCAAGATCGGCATCAAACTGTTGTTGTGGCGACAGTAAATCATCCAGCCGTTCAGCCAGTACGGTTTGTGTGATCAACAAGGCTGCGACGCCCATGATGAGGGCTTTCATGGTGCAGCCCAGGTATAGACAACACGGCCAGCATAGACACCTTCGGCAACAGCACCGGTATTGGCGTAGGTGAAGGTGTGGGTGTCAATGATTTGCCTGGAGCTCTGGAAAGTTGCAAGTATCTGACTGGTGCTCTCTGTAAATGTGCCGGACGGGATGTCACCGTTACTCGAAGTCCAGCTGATGTCGGAAAACGGGATCGTGTTCCCGCTGTTACTGGTCAGGGGGTTGCTGTATGAGTCTGCTGACAGTATCCCGGTGACCGGACTGGCAGCCGGTCCGCGGATGACGAGCCGGATCCGGATTGACGGTATGCCGGTGACCGGGTTGTCGCTGCCAATGTCGGTTGCCGGTACAGTGAACTCGACCGTGCTGATTCTGTTACCACCAGCGCCCACCCGTATGGATATGCGCGGCGTGGCACGATTGGGCAAGTTGATGACGATGGCTTCGGCTGCCGGCACCCAGACAAACTGGGCTATGCACACAATCAGACCGGCAAGTAACAGTACACCGGCTTGTAATCCATAATGATCGGGCATGGTGTCTGATTAATGGCAGGAAATCGTGGTTACCTGGGGCAATGCTACCTTTTACTGCCTGAAAAACAAGCGCGGCAGCTGATACGTCAGCTACCGCGCCCGTGTCTGGTCCAGGTGACGGCCCTGTTCAGGGCAGTCGATGTGCTGCTCAGGGTGCCGAGGCCGTGTAGGTCACGGTGCCGGTATACGTGCCTACCGGATAAACAGCGGTGTTGTCATAGGTGAAGAACCAGGATTCGCCAGGATAATTGGTCACCTTGCCGTTGCCACTGGTCGGCGTTGGCGTGGTTGCATCTGCTGCACCACCGGTGTTAGTTAACGGCGGGTTTGCCAATGCGGGATTGTTTTCGCTGGTCAGGATTTCACTGTATGGAATGTATTCACCGGGTATGCCGTTATTCAGGCCGTTTCCGCCACCGTTATTGGTCGGCGTGATCGTGACCGGCCCGATATTGCAGAACAGGCTGACCGAGACGGTGCCATTGTTTGTTGCGGCTACATCGAGGAAATCGACGCCCAGGTCGTCTACCGGGGGTTCAAACAAAACCTCATCAACGGAGCCTGCGCCATCGGTACCGACGCGAAAACGCAGGGTGCCGGGAATCACCACCCTGAAATCCAGGTCGACAGGGACAGAAAGGGGTCCGCCGCCGTTGACGGTGCCGGAGTCCGCCAGCGAAATGGCCGGACTCATGCATGCAGCCGCCATAAATGTTGCTATAACATATTGTTTATAGGTTATTTTCATCGAAATCTCCAGTAACCGGGAACACAGGTCAGGCGCCGTTTTTACACCCGCGTGCCCATTAATCGGTTACTGTCGATAAAACTTGAATGGATTTGCCCAGGGGATGATAACGGCGACGCCAATCCGGCGTAGTCCCGGGCTATGGAGGGGGTATCACCCGTTATTCAGGACCAGGCTGCCGGTCAGCTCGCTGACACTGGCCAGCTCGTTGTGTTTCAGATGCTTCAGGATGCCGCTGTTGATTTCCCTGCACACCAGCGGGTCGTAAAACAGCGCGGTGCCGATGCCGATTGCACTGGCGCCTGCAATAAAGAACTCGATGGCATCGGTGGCAGTGGTGATGCCGCCCTGGCCGATGATCGGGATATGATGCCGTTTGCAGACCTGGTAGACCTGATGCACCTTGAGCAGTGCCACCGGTTTTATCGCCGGCCCGGACAACCCGCCCTGATTATTGCCGATCACCGGCTTGCGCGCCTCGATATCGATGGCCATTCCCATCAGGGTGTTGATAACGGCAAACGCGTCGCTGCCGGCATCGATACAGCGTCGGGCGTTTTCCGCGATATCGGTCTGGTTCGGAGACAGCTTGGTGATCAACGGCTTGTTGGTTGCAGACCGGCAGGCGGCGACCACGCGTGCCGACATGTCCGGGTCATTACCGAATGCGACACCGCCTTCTTTCACGTTCGGGCAGGAGATATTGATCTCGATGGCATCAATCGGCGAGTCATCAAAGCGCCTGGTGACCTCGGCGTATTCCTCGACCGTGGAGCCTGACACGTTGGCGATAAAACGTGTCTCGCTGAAATCCAGTGCCGGTAATATCCTGCTCACCACATGATCGGTACCCGGGTTCTGCAGGCCGATCGCATTCAGCATACCGGCAGGTGTCTCCGCGACACGGTGGGGCGTGTTGCCAAGACGCGGGTTGAGCGTGGTGCCCTTCAGGCAAACCGCGCCTGCATCGCGATTGGAAAAGCCTTCCACGCGTGTATATTCTTCGCCGAAGCCGACACAGCCGGACAGTAGCACCAGCGGCGTGGCAAACGACAGGCCGCAGAAGTCCACGCGTAGTTTTTGCCTGTCTGCCTCAGTCATTTGTTACCACACCGGAAAGGGTTGAGAGATGTTTCACGTCGTACTGTACCAGCCGGAGATTCCTCCGAATACCGGCAACATCATACGCCTTTGCGCCAATACCGGCAGTACCCTGCACCTGGTTCATCCGCTTGGATTCGAACTTGATGATCGCAGGTTGCGCCGCGCCGGTCTGGATTATCACGAGTTCGCGGCAGTTCGCGAGCATGATTCGCTGGAGTTCTTTGTGCAGCATGTGCAACCGGCGCGGCTGTTTGCTATGTCGACGCGGGGCCGGCGCAGTTACGCGGATGTCCGTTACCAGGCCAGCGATGCCTTTCTGTTCGGACCGGAAACCCGTGGCCTGCCTGACGCATTGCTTGACGGCCTGGGAGAGAGCTCGATACTGCGTATGCCCATGCTGCCAGACAGCCGCAGTCTCAATCTTTCCAATGCGGTAGCGGTGCTGGTGTATGAGGCCTGGCGCCAGCAGGGATTTGCCGGTGCGCAGGATTCACTCTGAACGGATGTCGCGCGCCAGCAGGTTTTGTACGGCGGCCTGCGGCGCCAGGCCTTCGTGCAGCACGCGAAACACCTGTTCGGAGATCGGCATTTCCACGCGGTAGCGGCGTGCCAGTTGCACGACCTCGCGTGCCGTGTTGAAGCCTTCGACCACCTGCCCGATTTCACGTACCGCAAGATCGAGTGCCTCGCCACGGCCCAGTGCCAGTCCAAGGCGACGGTTGCGCGACAGGTCGTCGGTGCAGGTGAGAATAAGATCGCCGACGCCGGCCAGTCCCATCAGTGTTTCACGCCGTGCACCCATGGCATCGCCGAGGCGAATGATTTCCGCCAGTCCACGGGTGATCAGTGCTGCGCGGCTGTTGGCGCCCAGTTCCATCCCGTCGGTAATGCCCGAGGCAATGGCGAGCACGTTTTTCACCGTGCCACCGAGTTGCACGCCCAGCACGTCGTCGCTGGTGTAGGCGCGCATGGAGTCACCGTGCAGGCGTGCCGCCATGTCATTGGCAAACACCGGGTTGGTCGAGGCAACTGTCAGCGCGGTCGGCAGGCCGCGTGCGACCTCCAGTGCAAAGGTCGGGCCGGAGACCACGGCCGCCGGATGATGTGTACCCAGCACATCTTCCAGCACATCGCTCATGAACATGCCGCTGCCCTGTTCCAGTCCCTTGGTGGCCCAGGCGATGCGCGTGCCCTGATCAAGCAGTGGTGCGACCTTGTTCAGCACGTCCCTGAAGGCGTGACTGGGCACCACGATGAGTATTTCCCGGGCCGGGTGAACGGCCTTGGCGAGATCTTCCTCTATGTCCAGGTTGGTCGGGAAGTGGATGCCTGGCAGGAATGCACGATTCTGCCGCTCAGCGGCAAGTGTGCGCACGAATGCGGGTTCGTGGCCCCACAGGCAGGTAGTATTGTTGTTGGCGGCAAGCCGGAGGGCCAGCGCCGTTCCCCAGGAACCGGCGCCAAGCACACATATCGCGTCACGGTTCATGGTGCAGTTGCGTCTGATCCAGTATTGCCACGTTGCTCAGTCTTCTGTGGCAGGTGGCTGTTCCTCTTCCTGTGCCTGCTGCAGACGCTGTCGGTAGACCGCATCGAAGTTCATCGGGGATAGCACCAGCTGCGGGAAACCGCCCTTTGAGACGAGATCCACAATCGCCGCGCACGCGTACGGATAGATAAGGCGCAAGCAGGGGACATTCAGAGCCCGCTGCAGCTCTTCCTGTTCACAACCCTTGATCAGAAAAATACCCGCCTGATGGACCTCGGCAAGGTAGGCGGTCTTGTCCTTGACCTTGGCGGTCGTGGTGAGCGTCAGGACAACTTCGTAGAGATCCTCGCCCATAGTCAGGAAGGCGGAACCGAAATCGATGGTCAACTCCGGCTTCCATTCTTGCACGAAGATCTGTGGTGAATTGGGGGTTTCTAAGGAAACATCCTTGAGATAGACCTTTTGTGTCTTGATCAGTCGTTTTGGCTGGTCGGTTTCCCGGGCTGCCTGATCTTCTTCTGCCATGAGTGAATTCCTTTACGTCATTCTGCCGGTTGCTTTTGATGTGTGGTTACTTGCGGTCTTTCCTGGTCAGCGGGAGATCGGCCTTTTGCCATGCCACGATTCCGCCCTTTAGATTATAAACGGATTCGAACCCCTGCTTATGCAGCTTGCCGCTGAAGGCGATGGAGCGCTGTCCGCTGTTGCAGTAAACGATGACTGGCCTGTCGTGGTATTTTTCCAGTGCAGACAGGTTGTCCTGTGCGGGAACATGAATTGCATTGACGATATGCCCGGCCTGGTAGTCCTTGTCTGCGCGCATGTCGACCAGAATGGCGTTTTGATCGTTCAGCATGCGTGTCGCGGCGCGCGGCTCGATGTTCGTTATTCCGCTCAGGCGCAGCCGCATTTCACCGGCAGCCAGCATGGCAAGTAGCGCGAACAGCCCCATAACCAGGAACGCGTGGTTGCTGCTGAATTCAAGAAGCTGGTTGATATCCATGTAGGGTCACTGTCAGGGCACTATGCCAGGTTCCTGCGCTGTACAAGAGGCGCCGCCCGGTTCCTGGCTGGCCGTGGTTTATGGTTTGATCAGGGTTGGGTACAGAATACTTCGCGCATCATGCCGATCAGGCGCAGGGTACGTGCGTCACCGACACGGTAAAATACGCGATTGGCGTCCTTGCGTGAGGCAAGGATACCCTTGTCACGCAGGATGGCGAGGTGCTGGGAGATATTACTCTGTGAGGTCCCGACGCGCTCCACGATGTCCTGCACGCTGATTTCCTGATCGCCCAGGGTACAGAGGATTTTCAGTCGCAGCGGGTGTGACATCGCCTTGAGTGATCGCGAGGCGCGTTCAATGTCTTCCGCGCGTGTTATCAGTGTTTCACCAACTGCTACCATCCCGATCCCCTCAATCGTATCCCGCCCGCAGGCTACTGCATTCATTACTAAAACATTATACAATAATAAACCATTTGGGCCAGAGGCAAGATCAGGCTACCCTGATCCGGTTTCCCGGCAGCGCCCGGCCATCATGCGATTGAAAACCTGCCTGTGTATGATGGCGCATAATTTGGACTTATTTTAGACTCTTTCGAGACTTATGAGTGTACAGCAACAGCATAATTCGAGCCAAAAAGGTGCCGCACGGCCCATGGTTCTGTTGATTCTCGACGGTTGGGGGTATAGCGAGATACCACAGCACAATGCCATTGCGGCGGCAGACAAGCCGGTATGGGATGCCATGTGGAACGATTTTCCGCATACCCTGGTGCGCACCTCAGGGGCCGCCGTGGGTCTGCCGGCCGAGCAGATGGGGAACTCGGAGGTCGGTCACCTCAACCTGGGCGCCGGTCGCGTGGTTTACCAGGAATTCACGCGGGTCAGCCGCGCAATCAAGACCGGCTCGTTTTTTACCAACCTGACACTGACCGATGCGGTCGACAAGGCCATGGAGACGGACAAGGCTGTGCACATCCTCGGCCTGCTGTCGCCGGGTGGTGTACATAGCCATGAAGATCATATCCACGCCATGGTGGAGCTCGCCGTGCAGCGCGGCGCGAAGAATGTCTACCTGCATGCCTTTCTTGACGGGCGGGACACGCTGCCGCGCAGTGCTGAATCCTCGCTGCGGGCCATGCAGGATCTGTTCGACAAACTGCAGGGCGGCCGCTTCGCCTCGGTGATCGGGCGCTACTATGCCATGGACCGTGATCATCACTGGCCGCGCATCCAGGCAGCCTACGACCTGATCACGCAGGGCAAGGCGGAATATGTCGTCGGTGATGCACTGCAGGCGCTTGAACAGGCCTATGCGCGTGGTGAGAGCGACGAGTTCGTCAAGGCCACCGCGATTGTTCCCGAGGGTACCCGGGCGGTGAAAATCGAGGACGGTGATGTCGTGGTATTCATGAATTACCGATCCGATCGTGCACGCCAGATCACGCGGCCGTTCATCGAGAATGACTTTGACGGTTTTGAACGCGAGGCCTGTCCAAAGCTCGGCAGATTTGTCAGCCTGACCGAGTACAAGTCGGACTTTGACGTGCACGTGGCCTATCCGGCCGAGCACCTGAAGAACGTGTTTGGTGAATATATTTCCAGACACGGCCTGCGCCAGTTGCGCCTTGCCGAGACGGAAAAATACGCGCACGTGACATTCTTCTTCAACGGCGGTATCGAAGAGCCGTTTGAGGGCGAGGACCGTATCCTGGTCAAGTCGCCCATGGTGGCGACCTACGACCTGCAGCCGGAGATGAACTCGGCCGAGGTCACCGATCACCTCGTTGAGGCACTCGAGAGCGGGACCTATGACGTGATTATCTGTAACTATGCCAACCCGGATATGGTCGGGCATAGCGGCAAATTCGAGGCTGCCGTGAAGGCCATCGAGGCCATCGACCACGTACTGGGGCGGGTGCTGCAGGCAGTGCAGGCAGCCGGTGGTGAAATGCTGATTACCGCCGACCACGGCAATGCCGAGCAGATGCTGGATGAAAAAACCGGGCAGCCGCATACCGCGCACACCAGCAACCCGGTACCATTGATCTACGTCGGGCGTGCGGCGCAGCTGTCGGGGCATGGTTCCCTGTCGGATATTGTGCCCAGCATGATGTATCTGATGAACCTGGAAATCCCGCCGGAAATGACCGGCACTCCGCTGGTGTCTCTGTTACCGGCACAGGAGTCGGTCGGCGAACCGGCTGCCAACGAGGAATTGCATGGCTGAACGGCCGCGTTGCGTGCCGCACGTGATCAAGCTGTCACATGCTGCACGCGCGCTACTGCCCTCTCTGCTCCTCTCCCTGCTGTTGCTGTCGGCCGGCCCGCTCGGCGCAGAGACCAACCAGATTGATATCGAGGCAGGCAAGCTGCGCGAATTGCGCGAGCGCATCAGCACCTTCAAGCGCGAACTCGTAGCGGTGCGCGGACAACGTGATACGCAACAGGAGGCGTTGGCCCGGACCGACAAGGCAATTGGCGTGATCAGTGCTGAATTGCGGCAGCTTCGCCAGCAAGCGCAGCTGGCCGGGGAAGAACTCGCGGCACTGGAAACCGAACGCGGTACTGCACGTACACAGCTCAACGGCATGAGCCGGATACTGGAGCGCGAGTTGCGCGCCGCCTGGCTGGGTGGCCGCCAGGAACGCATCCGCTTATTGCTGAACCAGGATGACCCGGCAGTGGTCGGGCGCATGATGACCTACCAGGTGTACTTCACGCAGGCGCGCACACAGTACATGGAGCAGTTCCAGGCGACCCTCGAGCGCTTGCGGCTGGCCGAGCAGGCACTGCTTGAGCAGCAGGTCGCCATCGAGGCCTTGCATGTCCGGCAGCAGGAGCGATCCTCGCTCCTGTCCCGGGAGCAGGAAACCCAGCGCCGTATCGTTGCCGGGCTGCAGGAACAACTTAAGGCAGGGACGACGGAACTGGAACGGCTCGAACAGGATGAGCAGCGTGTCCGTAAGCTGCTGTTGTCGCTGCAGCAGGCCTTGCGCGACATTCCTCCGCTGGAGACTGCGCAGAAGCCGCTGCACCGGCTCAAGGGACAGCTCAGGTGGCCGGTGGCCGGTCGCATCAGTACGCCTTATGGTGCGCGCCAGGCGGCCGGGAAGATGCAGGCCCGGGGAGTGCACATCAGTACCCCGTCAGGCGCCGATGTCCATGCCATTGCCAAGGGGCGCATTGCCTTTGCCGACTGGCTGCGTGGTTTCGGCTTGTTGATCATCATCGATCACGGCAAGGGGTATATGTCGCTATACGGTGAAAACAGCAGCCTTTACAAGGCAGTTGGTGAATGGGTGTCACAGGGAGAAGTGATTGCCGCGGCCGGTAACAGTGGCGGACAGCTGCGTACCGGGGTGTATTTCGAGTTACGCAAGGACGGGCAACCGATCAATCCTTCCGCCTGGTTCAAGGGCAAACCGGCAGCGCTGCGTGCAGGCCGCTAGGGGATTCCGCGATTGGCTGAATTTATCCTGTAATAGCCTGTCTGATAACTGGATTCGGTGATGCACAGTGGGTCAAGCCTTTCCCTGCGTGGCCGATACCGTTTCAAACAACACTGTGATATTGTTGATATTTTCTGCGACGGTAATGGATCCTTCGTGGCAGCCGAAACTGTAATCACTTGACGTACCATGGATATTTTACGATGAAGCTCAAACTACAGAATTCTTTCCTTCTCATTACCGGCCTGCTGGCTGGTGTGCTGGTCTCGATCGGGCACGGTGTTCTGGCCGAGCGGGATGCCGTCAGGGCGACACTGCCGGTCGAGGAATTGCGCACCTTCAGTGACGTGTTCGGCCGTATCAAGAATGACTATGTTGTCGATGTCGATGACAAGGAACTGATCGAGAATGCCATTCGTGGCATGCTGTCAGGCCTTGACCCGCATTCCTCCTACCTCGATGCGGAACAGTTTACCGAGTTGCAGGTCGGCACCACTGGCCAGTTTGGTGGCCTGGGTATCGAGGTCGGCATGGAAGACGGGTTCGTCAAGGTGATTGCACCGATCGACGATACGCCGGCACAACGTGCAGGCGTTCAGGCCGGCGACCTGGTGATCCGCCTGGATGACACCCCGGTCAAGGGTATGACACTTGGCGATGCGGTGAAGATCATGCGTGGCGAGCCGGGTACCGATATCATCCTGACTATCGTGCGTGAGGGGCTCGATCAGCCACTCAAGATCACCATTACGCGTGACGTGATCAAGGTCAAGAGCGTACGTGCGCGCATGCTGGACACAAGCTACGGCTACCTGCGTATCTCCCAGTTCCAGTCCAAGACCGCGGACAACCTGGTGGATGCCATCAACAAGCTCAAGAAAGAGAATGACGGTGGGCTGGACGGCCTGGTGCTCGATTTGCGCAACAATCCGGGCGGCGTCCTGAACGGTGCCGTGGCGGTGTCCGATGCGTTCCTGACCAAGGGCATGATCGTCTACACGGAAGGCCGCATAGCCGATTCGAGATTGCGTTTCAATGCCACGCCGGATGACATCCTGGATGGTGCACCGCTGGTGGTGCTGGTGAACCAGGGTTCTGCTTCCGCCTCGGAAATTGTTGCCGGTGCGCTGCAGGATCACAAGCGCGCAATCATTATGGGTGCGCAGACTTTCGGCAAGGGCTCGGTACAGACCATCTTGCCGCTGAGCAGCAATTCGGCGCTGAAGCTGACTACCGCACGCTATTACACGCCATCGGGCCGTTCGATCCAGGCCGAGGGCATTACACCGGACATCGAGCTGCAGCGGGTGAAAATGGCTGCTGTCGACAGTGCTATCGAGCCGCTCAAGGAGGCCAACCTGTCCAATCATCTTGATAACGGTAAGGCGAAGAAGCCGGCTGAGGACAAGGAAGACGACGACAAGGATAAAAGCGGCAAGTTGCTGAAAGATGATTACATGCTGTACGAGGCACTCAACCTGCTCAAGGGTCTCGCCATCCTGCAGGCTCGCATGCAATAGCACGGGGCTGCGGGTGCAGGCGCACGCAGCAGGCAAATGGCTGGGTACTGTACTGTTCGTGCTGTTCGTACTGCCGGCCGGTGCGTTTGCCGCTGATGTTGTCGGAGCCGACAACCCTGTCCCCGCCATTGCCCTGATCATCGACGATCTCGGTAACCAGCGCGCGCCGGGCAAGCGTGCCGTGTTCCTTCCCGGCCCGGTGGCCTGTGCGTTTTTACCCGAAGGACCGTTTACCCGTGAACTCGCGCGCGCGGCGCATGCAAGGGACAAGGAAGTCATGCTGCACCTGCCGATGCAGGCCACCGGCCCGCTGCAGGATGCGCACGGGGCAGGTGTGCTGACGCTGGATATGACGCGCCTGCAGTACCTCGCCACCCTGGAGCGTGATCTTTCCGCCATCCCCCACGTCAGCGGTCTGAATAACCATATGGGCAGCCTGCTCACCCGACATCCAGGCAACATGGCCTGGCTGATGCAGGCGCTGCGTGAGCGCGGCAATCTGTTTTTTGTCGACAGTCGCACCACCAGTGCGACGGTGGCACGACGCATGGCGTACGAGTACGGCATTCCGAGCAGTGAACGTAACGTGTTTCTGGATAATGAGCCCGCAGTACCGGCAATTCGCCGGCAATTCCAGCGCCTGCTTGCGATTGCGCGCCGCGATGGGACCGCGCTGGCAATCGGTCACCCCTACCCTGCTACAATCGAAGTGTTGAAAGAGGAACTGCAGCGGCTTGGCCAGTCGGGTGTACGCCTGGTACCGGTCGCGCAGTTGATCGAGTTACAAAAAGACAGGCAACTTGCATGGCAAACGTCCTTGTCCCGCTAGCGCAGGGTTGTGAAGAACTGGAGGCCGTCACGGTCATCGATCTGCTGCGCCGCGCCGGTATCACGGTGGTTAGTGCCGGTCTTGATGAGCAGCCGGTTCAGGCTTCGCGCGGCACGGTTCTGCTTCCGGACATGTCGCTGGACGAGGCACTTGCACAGGACTATGACATGATCGTG
Organism: uncultured Gammaproteobacteria bacterium; assembly: GCA_965544015.1. Classification (GTDB taxonomy): domain Bacteria; phylum Pseudomonadota; class Gammaproteobacteria; order UBA9214; family UBA9214; genus UBA9214. The sequence continues at coordinate 17,136 of CBEULV010000012.1, forward strand.
CTGCCGGGTGGCTTGCCGGGGGCGGATCACCTGATGAATGATGCACGGGTGATCGAACGGGTCACCCGCATGGCGAACAATGGGCAATACACGGCGGCTATCTGTGCCGCACCACGCGTACTGGCACGTGCCGGTGTGCTGGATGGCAAGCAGGCCACCAGTTTCCCCGGTGCCATTGATGTCGCGAATATCCCCGGGATCCGGTACAGCGAGCAGGCAGTGGTGCGGGATGGCACGGTGATTACCTCACGCGGTCCGGGTACGGCCATGGATTTCGCACTGGAACTGATTGAAGTGCTGGAAGGCAAGCCGGTGCGCGACAAGGTTGAAGACGCCTTGCAGCGACCGTAACGGCTGCCGGCCGCGATCCATTTTTCATTCATGCGTATTATCGAAGTCATTGCAGATCCGGGTCATCTAGATACCCTGCTCGGTATTGCCGAGCAGCATGAGGTCGACGATGTCTGGTTCAATACACCGGGCGAAGGTGGACGTAGCGTGCTACGTATGCTGGTCAGCGATGCCACCCGCCAGGCAGTGATCGATGCACTGCAGAATGTGCTGGGTAGCAGCGAGGGCGCGCGCATCATCATCCAGCCGTTCGAGGCAGTGTTGCCGCGCCGCGAGGAAAAGCCGGAAAACGGCAAGCAGGGTGTGGGCAGTGTCAGCCAGACACGCGAGGAACTCTACAACCGTATCCAGCGTGATACGCGCCTCGACAGCACGTTCCTGTTGCTGGTCTCCTTGTCCACGGTGGTTGCATGCATCGGGCTGATCGAGGACAACGTGGCGGTGATAGTCGGCGCCATGGTGATTGCGCCACTGCTGGGGCCGAACATTGCGCTGGCCTTCGCCACTTCGCTGGGCGACAGTCAGCTGATGTGGCGGGCACTGAAAACCAATCTTGCCGGCCTGGGGCTGACGCTGGTGATGTCGATAATCACCGGTGTTGTCTGGCAAAGTAATCTGCACAGCAGCGAGATCATGGTGCGTACCGATGTCGAATTGGCCGGCGTCGTGCTGGCGCTGGCTTCCGGTGCGGCGGCGGTGTTGTCTCTGATCACCGGTCTTTCCAGTGCGCTGGTAGGTGTGATGGTTGCCGTCGCATTATTGCCGCCTGCCGCCACACTGGGCATGATGCTGGGCAGCGGCGAGTTGTCGGCCGCCCTTGGCGCCAGCCTGTTGCTGGCGGTCAACGTTGTCTGCATCAACCTGTCTGCCAAGCTGATGTTCCTGTTCAAGGGGGTCAGGCCGCGTACCTGGCTGGAGAAAAGCCGTGCGCGCCAGTCGGTAACCATCTACACGACGTTCTGGATACTGTCACTGTTGGTTCTGATCGCCGCGATCATCCTGCGGCACGGCTTCTACGCCTGATCAGCGTTCACCATTGTCGTCCGGCCAGCTGAAGGCCATCAACAAGATACCGGTGAGGCCGCAGACCCAGGTTAGCAGGGGGGCGCCCAGCACCATGAGTGGAGCGTAGCCGTCCAGCCCGTAGATGATCGCTGCCGCCAGCACCAGGCCGGTACCGATGACCGCGCTGACAGTGCGGCGATTGGCGCGGTGTACTTCGGAGCGCAGCCGTTTCAGTTCGGCAGAGGTCCACTCGATTTGCAGTTTGCCGGTACTGGCCTGTTCCAGGAAGTCGTGTGCCAGCGCGGGCAGCTCCGGCAGTATCTTGCTCCAGGACGGTACACTGTCTTTCAGGTTGCGTAGCAGCGAACGTGTCCCCAGTTGTTCGCTGAGCGTGCGTTCCAGGAATGGCTTGGCGGTCTTCCAGAGGTCCAGTTCGGGATACAGTTGCCTGCCGAGGCCCTCGATGTTCAGCAGTGTCTTCTGCAACAGTACCAGCTGTGGCTGCACTTCCATGTCGAAGCGTCGCGCGGTCTGGAACAGGCGCAGTAACACGTTGCCGAACGAGATTTCCTTCAGCGGCTTTTCGAAAATGGGTTCGCACACGGTGCGGATGGCCGATTCGAACTCATCCACGCGCGTGCCTTCCGGTACCCACTGCGACTCCACGTGTAATTCAGCCACGCGCCGGTAATCGCGATTGAAAAAGGCCAGGAAATTTTCCGCCAGGTAGCGCTGGTCGACCGGGTTGAGGGTGCCCATGATGCCGAAATCAACCGCCATGTAACGACCTTCGGTGCTGACAAACAGGTTGCCCGGGTGCATGTCGGCATGAAAGAAGTTATGCCGGAACACCTGGGTGAAAAAGATTTCCACGCCCCGTTCGGCAAGGGATTTCAGGTCGATATTGCTGGCGCGCAGTGCCTCTACGTCGCTGATCTGTATGCCATAGATGCGTTCCATGACCATGACATCCGTGTGGCAGTAGTCCCAGTACACTTCCGGTACGTACAGCAGGTCGGTGTCGGCGAAATTGCGTCGTAGCTGCGAGGCGTTGGCGGCCTCGCGCAGCAGGTCAAGCTCGTCATAAAGTATCTTTTCAAACTCGGCGATAACCTCGCGCGGGCGCAGCCGACGACCAACCTTCCAGTAACGCTCGGCCATGCTTGCAATGGTGTATAGCAGGTTGACATCACGTTCGATGTGCTCCCTCACGTTGGGGCGCAAGACCTTGATTACCACGTCGGTGCCGTCCTTTAAGCGGGCGGTGTGTACCTGCGCGATCGACGCCGAGGCCAGTGGCGTTTCGTCAAACTCATCGAACAGGGTCTCGATCGGCGCTCCGAGTGCGGCCTCGATGCGTACCCTGGCCTGGCTGCCGGGGAACGGCGGCACGTCGTCCTGCAGGCGGGTCAGTTCCAGTGCGATGTCGTCCGGCAGCAGGTCCTGGCGTGTCGACATGATTTGCCCGAACTTCACATAGATCGGGCCCAGTTCTTCCAGCGCATGGCGGATGCGCACCGCGCGCGGCCCGCGCTTGCGCGGGAACCAGTTCCACGGTGCCGTGTAATAAAGAAAGCGGAACGGACGGAACAGGTGGGTCGCAAGGATGATTTCATCCAGGCCATGCCGTACCAGCACGAAGTTGATGTGAATCAGGCGAATAATCTGGGCAGGCCGGATCATGTCACGTGTCCACGGTTTTTTGCAGTCGCCGGATACGCGCGGCAAGCCGGTCGGTATCGGTGCGGATACTGTCGATGTCGGCGCTTAAATTTTCCACTTCGATGCGCGCCGGCAGTACACGCAATTCCTCCCTGAGGTAATCGCCAAGATCCTGTTCCAGTGTCAGTTTGCCATGGATGAGTACCCGCCGCGTGTGACGCGCCATGTTGCCGATCTGATGCGCGATGACATCGCCGGTGAGCTGCGACAACTGCTCTTCCCAGTCAATGTCCATGTCATCAAGGATGGCCTTGAAGGCCTGCCCGGTTTCCACGTCGCCGCTGATGGTGACGTCACCCGAGAACAGGGTCTTGCTGGTGTTGGCGCCCAGCCCGAGGCGTGCCAGTGCCAGTGGCGTGCCGTGCAGCGTGGTATCAACCTCGTCCTCCACGTCCTCGAGGATGCGGATGCCCTGTTCACCGGGCAGCATGAACAGGGTCAGGTCGATGCCGTGCATTTCGATCGCGATACAGCGACCGGTCAGTGCGGCCATGCGCGTGGCGGCCTCCGGATCCAGCCGCAGATAGCGGTTCAGTGCCCCTTCCAGTGTTTGCCGGAATCGGGATGGTAGCTTCATGCAGACCCCGGCCGTGTGTAGCGTATGCTCAAAACTTGTAGCCCCGGTGGATGGCAACGATACCGCCGGTCAGGTTGTGATAGTCACAGCGTTCCAGGCCGGCCTGCTGCAGCATGCCCTGCAGGGTGTCCTGGTCCGGGTGCATGCGGATCGATTCCGCCAGGTAGCGATAGCTGTCGGCATCGTGTGCGACCAGTTGCCCAAGCCTTGGCAGGATATTGAAGGAATAGAAATCATAGACCGGCTTGAGGGCGCTGACGGGCCTGGAGAATTCCAGTACCAGCAATTGCCCGCCCGGGCGCAACACGCGCGCAATTGAATTCAGTGCGCGCTGTTTGTCAGTTACGTTGCGCAGGCCAAAGGCGATGGTCACGTGGTCAAAGCTGTTGTCCGGAAACGGTAGCTGTTCGGCGTTGAGCTGGGCAAAGCTGACATTGCCGCTGATGCCATGGTCGAGCAGTGCGCTACGGCCGTTGGCCAGCATGGCGGCATTGATGTCGGACAACACGACGTGCCCTTCTGGGCCGGCCAGGGGTGCCATCAGCCGGGTCAGGTCGCCGGTGCCGCCGGCCAGGTCAAGAATGCGCTGGCCCGGCCGGATATTGGCCATGTTTATGACAAAGCGCTTCCACAGGCGGTGGATGCCAAACGACATCAGGTCGTTCATGGCATCGTAGCTGTCGGCAACCGAGTCGAATACGCGGCGTACATGCCGCGTCTTTTCCTCTACCGGCACATTGCGGAAACCGAAATGTGTGGTCTTGTCAGTCATGTCACTGGCCGGTGCCGTTTGGCACGGAATCAGGCGAGTTCCTTGCGTTCGTATCCGGCGGCGGCAAGCTTGTCGAGGTACTCCTGCCAGTAGCGGTCGTGGTTCTTGCCCAGGTCATACAGTGTTTCCCAGGAATAGATGCCGGTGTCATGGCCATCGTCGAAGGTTGGCTGGATGGCGTAGTTGCCGACCGGTTCTATGCCGGTGATCAGGACGGTTTCCTTGGCCAGTTGCAGCACACCCTGACCCGGGCCATGCCCCTGCACCTCGGCAGACGGCGAGTGCACGCGCAGGTACTCGTAGCTCAGGGCGAAGTCTTCACCGTCCTCGAAGGCAATATTCATGACGCGGGACTTCTGGTGCAGGCTGATTTCAACGGGTTTTGGTGTCTTGCTCATGGTGGTGTTCTCTGTCAGGTAAATGACGCAATGATCACAGTATATACCGGCTCAGGTCTTCGTCCTTGACCAGTGCATCCAGATGTTCGCCGACATAGGCCGCATCGATACGCGCGGCACCACCGGCGCGGTCGGTTGCCTCGAAGGAAAGGGTTTCCAGCAGCCGCTCCATGACGGTGTGCAGGCGCCGGGCGCCGATATTTTCCGTGCGTTCGTTGATTTGACTGGCTATTTCGGCAATGCGCTTGATGCCATCCTCGGTAAATTCCAGCGCGACCGATTCCGTGGCAAGCAGGGCCGAATATTGCTCGGTCAGCGAGGCATCCGGTTCGGTCAGGATGCGCACGAATTCAGCAGCACCCAGGGCATCGAGTTCGACACGGATCGGCAGGCGGCCCTGCAGTTCCGGGATCAGGTCGGACGGCTTGGACAGGTGGAACGCGCCTGAGGCGATAAACAGGATGTGATCAGTCTTGATCATGCCGTGCTTGGTGGTGACGGTGCTGCCTTCCACCAGCGGCAGCAGGTCGCGCTGCACGCCTTCGCGCGAGACATCCGGGCCACTGGACTCGCCGCGCCGGGTGACCTTGTCGATTTCGTCGATAAATACAATGCCGTTCTGTTCGACATTTTCCAGCGCGCTTTGCTTGAGTTCGTCCTCGTTGATCATGCGCGCGGCTTCTTCATCGGCGAGCAGTCGCCGTGCATCACGGATGCGCAGCTTGCGGGACCGGGTGCGGCTACCGCCCATGTTCTGGAACATGTCCTGCAACTGGCTGGTCATTTCCTCCATGCCGGGCGGTGCCATGATTTCCACCCCGACCGGGGTCGCTGACAGCTCGATCTCGATTTCTGTGTCGTCCAGCGCACCTTCGCGCAGACGCTTGCGGAATTTCTGCCGGGTATCGGATTCGCTGCCTGTGTCTTCATCCGGCGCCAGGCTGCGCGGTCCCGGCAGCAGCGCGTCCAGGATACGGTCCTCGGCGGCGTCTTCGGCACGGTGGCGGACCTTGGTCATGGCCGTTTCACGTGACAGCTTGATGGCGGCATCGGCCAGGTCACGAATGATCGATTCGACATCGCGCCCGACATAGCCGACCTCGGTGAACTTGGTGGCCTCGACCTTGATGAACGGGGCATTGGCAAGCTTCGCCAGGCGCCGCGCGATCTCGGTCTTGCCGACCCCGGTCGGGCCGATCATCAGGATGTTCTTCGGGGTAATCTCGGCACGCAGCGACTCATCCACCTGCATGCGCCGCCAGCGGTTGCGCAGGGCAATGGCAACGGCGCGCTTGGCAGCGTCCTGGCCGATAATGTGTTTGTCCAGTTCCTGGACGATTTCTCTGGGGGTCATATTCGACATTTGGCTACAATACGGTGAAGTTAACAACAATAGTTATCATTTAGCCAACATTTCTCGGCATTTGGTAACATCTGGGCGAAATTTAGAGTTCTTCGATGGCCAGGCTGCGGTTGGTGTAGATACAGATGTCCGCTGCAATGTTCAGCCCGGCCTCGGTGATGGCGCGTGCGTCCAGTTCGGTATTATCCAGTAGTGCGCGAGCAGCCGCCTGCGCAAACGGTCCACCGGAGCCGATTGCCATGAGTGAGTTTTCCGGCTCGATCACGTCGCCGTTGCCGCTGATGATCAGCGAGGTTTCCTGGTCGGCCACGGCCAGCAGTGCCTCGAGGTTGCGCAGCATCTTGTTGGTGCGCCAGTCCTTGGCCAGCTCTACCGCGGCGCGAGTGAGTTGGCCGCTGTGTTTTTCCAGCTTGCCCTCGAACAGCTCGAACAGGGTGAAGGCGTCGGCGGTACCACCGGCAAAGCCGGCGATGACGCGGTCGTTGTACAGGCGGCGGACCTTGCGGGCATTGCCCTTCATGATGGTGTTGCCCATCGTTACCTGGCCATCACCGCCGATGACAACACTGTCACCGCGGCGCACGGAAAGTATGGTCGTGCCGCGAAACTGATCCACCTGGAAGGCTCCTGCAAAAAAGGCATTCGATTGTACACCATAGTATTGGGGCAATCGGGCCGAATCCAATGACGCACTTTCGTCATTTTTCGATTGAAATCAATCTCGCGCCAAGGTGCCTGGATGTCAGGAATATCGAAAATGATTTGCCACAGAGGACACAGAGCGCAAAGAGTAAACTGACTTTACGA
>CBEULV010000013.1:0-23573 GCA_965544015.1 uncultured Gammaproteobacteria bacterium
ACGAAGCAGTTGGAGATGACGAAGCAGTTGGAGATGACGAAGCAGTTGGAGATGACGAAGCAGTTGGAGATGATGATGCATTGGGTGTGACGAAGCATTGAGGATGATAAAGCATTTGTTTCAGGCTTGATTGCAGGAGCCGGTCACCGTCCCGGTTCGTTGCCCCACAGGTACTTGTGCAACTGTACCTGCATGCGTACCGGCAGCTGCGCCTCGAGCACCCAGTCGGCCAGCTCGGTCGCATCCTGCTGACCATACGCCGGCGAAAATACCACCTCGCAGCGGTCAGCCAGTGCATACTGGTTCAGGATATCAACTGACCAGTCGAAGTCGGCGCGGTCGCAGATCACGAACTTGACCTGGTCGTGCGCTAACAGCTGGTCGATATTGTCATACAGGTTGCGCTCGACCTCGCCGGAGCCCGGCGTCTTGAGATCTACCACCTTGATGACGCGCTCATCGACACCGGCCACATCCAGTGCGCCGCTGGTCTCCAGCGACACCTGGCACCCGGCATCACACAGCTGTTTCAGCAACACCAGGCAGTTCTTCTGCGCCAGTGGCTCGCCGCCGGTCACGGTGACATGACGCGTGCGGTATTGCTGCACGCGTTCTGTGATTGCATCCAGTGTCATCCAGTCCCCGCCCTGGAAGGCATATTCCGTATCGCAATACCCGCAGCGCAGCGGGCAGCCGGTCAGGCGCACGAATACCGTCGGGTAGCCGATGGTGGCGGATTCACCCTGCAGGGAGTAGAAAATTTCGGTGATGCGCAGGCGCGGGGAGTCAGACATGGGAATTCAATGATGGAAGCTCTTACATATCAAAAGATCGCGGACGCGGTCCGCTCCTGCAAGTATATCTGATTGTTGCAGGAGCGTTTTGCAAGCGCGATGATTCCTGCGCATTGATACGGACTGGGTTCCCGCCTCCGCGGGAACGACAACGGGGAAAGATCGCGGATGATATCCGCTACAGGTGTTTCTAATGGTGTAGGAGCGCAGTTTACTGCGCGAACTCTTTCGCGGAGCAAGTTCCGCTCCTACAATGAACTCTTTCGCGGAGCAAGCTCCACTCCTACAGATGTATCGAATTGGGTAGAGCGCTGCGTGAACCCGATTAATGCCCTTCTTTCTGCATGCGTGCGAGCCGGTCATTGGCGAGCCGTGCCGCGGTCGAGGCTGGCCAGTTGCCGGTCACGGCTTCCAGCTCCGTGCGGGCAGCCACCCAGTCCTTTTCTTCATAGAGGATATAACCGAGCTTGAGCCGGCTGTCGGCCAACTTCGGGCTGTTCGGAAAATTCGTCACCAGCTTGCTGAAAGTCGCCTGCGCCTTGTCAAACTCGCGCGTCACGTAGTAGGTCTCGCCCAGCCAGTAATGCGCATTGTCGGTGTAGCCACCGGCCGGGTAGGCCGCGATGAACTGTTTGAATGCCAGTGCGGCATCACTGTAGCGCCCGTCGCGCAGGATCGCCAGCGCAGTGTCGTACTCGGCCCGCTCACGGGCAGGGTCGGCACTTGCGACCGGCGCAGCTGTTGGTGCAACTGTATTGGCGGCAGGTGGCGCCGTCGTCAGCGGGGGAGCAGCCGGCGCGCCGGTTGCGCCTGGCACGCCCGCCGGTGCGAGCGGCACCTGTGCACTCTCCAGCTGCTGCAGCCGCCGGTCGATGTCCAGGTACTGTTCGCGCTGGCGGCGCTTCATTTCTTCCAGCGAGTAGGTCTGCATCTCGATTTCACCGCGCAGCTGTTGCAGGTCCTGCTGCATCTGCTCGATGCTGTTGAGCATGTCGATCAGCCCGCGCGCATCCAGTTTGCGCTCGATACTGTCCAGCCGTTCCGATACCGACGCGGCGCTACTCATGCCACTGACGGCAGCCGTGACGGCAAACACCGCCAGCATGGCCAGCATCTTCACACTGTCAAACCGGCTGGAGCGCATCACTGATAGACGATCTCGACGCGACGGTACAGACGCCAGGCAGCCTCACTGTGACCTTCCGCAGCCGACTTCTCCTCGCCATAGCTGACCACGGACCCCTGCCCTGCCTGCACACCGTTCAGCTCCAGGATGCGTTGCACCGACAGACCGCGCCGGTCGCCCAGCGCAATGTTGTACTCGCGCGAACCGCGCTCGTCGGTATGGCCTTCCAGCACGATCTTTTGATCCGGGTAGGCAGCCAGGACAGCGGCATGCGCCAGCAGGGTATCCTGGTCGGCGGCGGAAATCTCCGCACTGTCGTAGTCAAAGTAGATCACGCGCCGCGCCAGCGGGCTGTCCGGATCATCCAGTACCGTACGGTCAAAGGTGCTGCTGGCGCCGGTACCGCTGGTTACCGCCCCGCTATCGGCGTCGGCTCCGGTACTGCGGTCTTCGACAGCCACGCCACCGTCCTTGCTGCCGCCCGTGGAACTGCAGCCGGCCAGTACGGCTACCAGCAATACCACCCATAACCTGCTTGTCTTTAACATCATTGCGCTGCTCCCGGGTTAATACCCATCAATTGGCACGAAATTCATTTCAGTCGGCAAACGGCGACCATACCGGCTCACGCACGTTGCCTGCCTGCAACGACAGGCGCTGCTTGAAGCGGCCATCCACTGACACTGCCGCCAGCACCTCACGGTTACCGGCCGCGGTGGCGTAGATAATCATACTGCCGTTGGGCGCAAAACTGGGCGCCTCGTCCCCGCTGCCGTCAGTCAACACGCGCATGCGGCGCGTCTCCACGTCCAGTACCGCGATACGATAACGCCCGTTTGCGCCGTGTACCAGCGCAATCTTGCTGCCATCCGGGGAAATATCCGCACCGGCGTTGTATTTCCCTTCAAATGTCAGGCGCTGCGCCTGCCCGCCCCGGCTGGACATGCGATACAGCTGCGCCGAGCCACCGCGGTCGGAGGTGAACACGATGTGCTTGCCATCCGGCATCCAAACCGGTTCCGTGTCGATGGCCCTGTTGCTGGTCAGCCGCTTCAGGTTCGTGCCGTTGATGTCCATGACATAGATTTCCGAGTTGCCATCGCGCGACAGCGTCAGCGCGAGTTTCCGCCCGTCCGGTGACCAGGCCGGCGCGCCGTTGATACCCTTGAAAGAGGCAATCTTGCGGCGTTCACCGCTGGTAATGGTCTGCAGGTAGATTTCCGCGGTCTTCTTTTCAAACGACACATAGGCCACCTGGCGCGCATCGGGCGACCAGGACGGCGACATCAACGGCTGCCGCGAAGTCAGGATGGTCTGGGGATTATAGCCATCGGAATCCGCCACCAGCAGGGTGTAGGTCTTGTCATTGCCACGGCCGCTGGAGGTGACATAGGCGACCTGCGTGTTGAACGCACCGCGCACCCCGGTGACTTCCTTGTAGATCAGGTCACTGATGTGATGCGCCACGCGGCGCAGGTCGTCGCGCGCACTCGCAAAACTGAAACCGGCGACCTGCTTGCCACGGAACACGTCAAACAACTGGAACTGTACGTCGTACTGCCCGGTTCCGGTCGGGATGATCTTGCCGATCACCAGGTAATCAACATTCACCATGCGCCAGTTGTGGAACTGTACCTGGCTGCCCTCGGTCGGGTTCGCTACCAGGTCGCGATCCGGCAACGATGCAAAACGTCCGCTACGGTCCAGGTCGGCGGCAACAATGGCAGAGATATTCTCCGGCGGCTGCGTGGCGCGGTCCGCCCAGCCAAACGGCACGACCGCAATCGGCACGGAGCCCTCCACGCCCTGGGTGATTTCAATGGTCAGCGCGCTGTGTGCCGCGGCGGAGAACAGCAGCCAGGCCATGGTTAGGGTCATTCTGAATACATGCATAGTTCGTTGTGTTCCTATCGTCCTGGATCGAAGTTGAAATTGATTTCGCGAAAATAGTTAAACAGTGCTGCATCATTGGGCAGCGGCAGCGGCGAAGCCTTTAACACGGCAGATTCCACCGAGCGGTCGAACACCGGATCGCCGCTACTGCGAATCACGTTCACACTGGCCACCTCGCCGCCCGGAATCAGCCGCACCTTGACCAGGCAGGCGAGACCCTGCGGACTGCCCGGCGGGCGCAGCCAGTTGCGCTGGACCTTATCCTGTATATAAGGGATAAATTCCGCCAGCGCACTCTTTGCACGTGCCAGTTCCTGCTCGGCACGCAATTGTTCCTGCAGAGCCGCCTCTGCCTCGCGCCGCGCCTCCTCCTCGCGCTGACGCGCGGCCTCCGCCTCGGCCTTCTGCTTTGCCTCGGCTGCCGCCCTGGCCTTTGCCTCTGCTGCCTTGCGTTTCTTTTCGGCCACAGCGGCTGCCTTTTTCTTCGCCGCTGTCTCGGCTTTCTGCCTTGCCTCCAGCGCGGCCTGCTGCTGCGCCTCTAACGCCGCCTTTTCCTTTGCTGCCTGCTCCGCCTTGCGCTGTGCTTCCGCCGCGGCCTGCTGTTGCGCCTCCAGTTCTGCCTTGCGCTTGCGCTCGGCCTCCGCCGCCTCAAGCTTGCGCTGTTCTTCCAGCCGGCGCTGCTCGATGACCTTGAGCGGATCTTTCTCTACCAGCTCGGCCTGGATCGGCTTGTTGGTACCCGGCGCGGTCGCCTTGGGTGTCCAGTCCAGGCCAATCACCAGCAGCGCCAGCAATATGAGGTGCATGAGCACCGCGTAACTGACGGCGCGTGGATTCTCACGTATAACCCGCCACATCTTGCTTGTTTACTGCTCCGGTGGCTCGGTCACAAGCCCCACCCTGGGAATCTCTGCCCGCTGCAACAGCACCAGTGCGGCGATCACCGCACCGTAATCCACCGAGTGGTCGCCGCGCACCATGACGCTCTTGCCCGGCTGGCGGCGCAACACCGCGCTGACGTTCTTTACCAGCGTCTCGCCATCGACCGGCTCGGAGGGCGCATCGCCGATATTCAGGTAGAGCTTGCCGGCGGCATCAATGCTGACGACCAGCGGTTCCTTGTCCTGCTCCTGCATCGGTTCGGCCGCCGCCTCCGGCAAATCGATACTGACGCCCTGGGTCAGCAATGGCGTGGTGACCATAAAGATCACCAGCATGACCAGCATCACGTCGATATACGGCACGACGTTGATCTCGGCCATGGGCTTCTTGCGGACGCGGTGTCGTGCCATTAGCGGTTACCTGTCTTCCCTGTCACGCCTTGACGTGTGCCTGGCGCTGCAGGATGGTGGAAAACTCTTCCAGGAAATTGTCGTAGCGATTAATCAACCGCTCGACATCGTTGGAATAGCGGTTATAGGCAATCACCGCCGGGATCGCGGCAAACAGGCCCATGGCGGTAGCGATCAATGCCTCGGCAATACCCGGCGCCACCATCGACAACGTGGCCTGCTGCGCATTGCCCAGCCCGCGAAACGAATTCATGATACCCCACACGGTCCCGAACAGGCCGACATAGGGGCTGGTGGAACCGACCGTGGCAAGAAAAGACAGGTTCGTTTCGAGGTCGTCGGTCTCGCGCGACAGCACCACGCGCATGACCCGCTGCGCGCCCTCCACCACGCTGCGTGAGTCACTGGCGGTCTGCTTGCGCAGGCGGGCGAATTCACTGAAACCGGCCCGGAAGATGCCGGCCATGCCGATGACGTGCTCATCACTGGCCGAGATGTCGCGGTAGAGTGCGGAGAGTTCACCGCCCGACCAGAAGCGGTCCTCGAAATCATCCGCAGCCTCGCGCGCCTCGATCAGCGCGGAGCGACGCCGGAAGATCATCGTCCAGGAGGCCATGGACACCGCCAGCAACAGCAACATCACCAGCTGCACCACCGCGCTGGCCCCTACGATGAGGTGGAAAAAGGACATGTCAGTCGACATCCGGGATCTCCTTAAGGATAGCGTCGGGTATGGGTTGTGGTTTGAATGACGCCGCATCGAGGCAGGCGATTTTCACCTGGCCGCTGCATAACACGTCCCGGGGTGCTCCGTGCCGGGTAATCTCCTGCCGGAAGCCCAGGCTGGCGCGCCCGCGCTGCACCACCTCTGCCGTAACATCGAGCAGGTCGTTGAGGCGCGCCGGGGCAGTAAACTCCAGGCTGACCGAACGCACGGCAAACAGCAGTCCCGTGTCCTGCAACAGGCGGCCCTGCTCGAAACCCAGTTCACGCATCCACTCAGTCCTGGCGCGCTCCATGAAGCGCAGGTAATTGGCGTAGTAAACCACGCCGCCACTGTCGGTATCCTCGTAATAGACGCGTACTTGCCACTGGAATCCGGCCACCTGTCAGTTCGCTCCCTTAGTGACCACACCGCGTGCGATAAATTCCCGGCAACCGCATGACAAGGCGCAAACAGGAAAACATCCGTCCAGGGCTTGCAGCAAAAACGGCATGCACGGCATGCACGGCTTCAGTGCGAGACTTCCTCACTGGTGTCGTCATCCAGCAACTCCATGGACTCCTGCAACAGGTGCACCGGCGGCTTCAGGCCACAGTGCAGGTAAGCATTGCGCGTGGCAACGCGTCCACGCGGTGTACGCATGATATAGCCCTGCTGGATCAAATACGGCTCCAGCACGTCCTCGATGGTGACGCGTTCCTCGCCGATCGCCGCGGCCAGGTTTTCCACCCCCACCGGGCCGCCGCCGAATTTCTCGATAATGGTGGTCAGCAACTTGCGATCCTGGCTATCAAAGCCCTGGTCGTCGACATTCAGCAGTGTCATCGCGTCAATGGCCACCTCACGGGTGATACGGCCGTCGCATTTCACTTCGGCGTAATCACGCACGCGGCGCAGCAGGCGATTGGCAATGCGTGGCGTGCCACGCGAACGCTGCGCCAGTTCGGTGGCACCCTCGCTGTCGATGGCGATTTTGAGAATGCCGGCCGCGCGTAGCAGGATCGAGGCCAGATCGGCGGGTGTATAGAACTCCAGCCGCTGCACAATGCCAAAGCGATCACGCAGCGGCGAGGTCAGCAGGCCGGCGCGCGTGGTGGCGCCGACCAGCGTGAACGGCGGCAGGTCGAGCTTGATGGAGCGTGCGGCCGGCCCCTCGCCGATCATGATATCGAGCTGGAAATCCTCCAGCGCCGGGTACAGGATCTCCTCCACCACCGGGCTGAGACGGTGGATCTCGTCGACAAACAGCACATCGTTGGGTTCCAGGTTGGTCAGCAGCGCGGCCAGGTCGCCCGGTCGCTCCAGCACCGGGCCGGAGGTGTGGCGCAGGTTGGCGCCAACCTCGTTGGCGATGATGTGCGCCAGCGTGGTCTTGCCGAGCCCGGGTGGACCGAAGATCAGGGTGTGATCGAGCGCATCCCCGCGCTTGCGTGCCGCCCGGATGAAAATGTCCATCTGTTCAGATACTTGCGGCTGTCCCACGTAGTCGGAGAGGCGTTGCGGACGTACGGTACGGTCCAGCACCTCGTCTTCTCGCGAGCCCTTCGGGGTTACCAGGCGGTCAGCTTCTATCATGGAAGGGTAGTGTCTGTGACGCGCGGCTTTGAATCAAGTCAGGCAGCGGGCTATTGCACCCTGCCCTGCAGGGCCTGGCGAATAATTTCCTCGGACGACAACTCGGAAATATTGATGGCGCGCACCATGCGGCTCGCCTCCTGCGGCTTGTAGCCCAGCCCCACCAGCGCGCTGACTGCATCTTCGACCGGACTGGCCGTGTGCGGCTGCTGCGCCCCGCTGGCTGCCACCTTGCCTGCGGCCTCTGCCTTGGGCAGGCGATCACGCAGTTCGATAATAAGGCGCTCGGAGGTCTTCTTGCCGATGCCCGGCAAACGCACCAGTGCCGCGGCATCGCCCGACTGGATGCAGGCAATGAACTGGCCGGCCTCCATGCCGGAAAGGATCCCCAGCGCCAGCCGCGCGCCCACGCCATTGACCCTGAGCAGGTTGCGAAACAGGTCGCGGTCGGACAGCTGCATGAAGCCATACAGCGTGTGCGCATCCTCGCGCACCGCGAGGTGGGTGAACAGCGTGACCTCCTCGCCGACGGCGGGCAGGTTATAGAAGGTGGTCATCGGGGAGTCGACCTCGTAACCGACCCCGTTGACGTCGATTAGCAATTGCGGCGGCTGCTTGCCCAGGATGCGACCGCGCAGCAGGCCGATCACAGCGAAACCTCACCTTGCAACCGCCGCATACTCTGCATGCGGCGGCGCGTTTCCCGGTGATGCCCGTGACAGATGGCGACACCCAGCGCATCGGCAGCATCGCTCGGTGGCCGTTTGGGCAGCGCGAGCAGCACGCACATCATGTGCTGCACCTGTTCCTTGGTGGCCCCGCCGGTACCGACCACGGCCTGCTTGATTTCACGCGCGGCATACTCGTCCACAGGGACTGTCTGCCGCACACTGGCACAGATGGCAGCACCACGCGCCTGGCCAAGCTTGAGCGCGGAGTCCGCGTTCTTGTTCAGGAAGACGCGTTCGATGGCCATTTCCTCAGGCCGGAATTCATGGATGATGCGACTGACACCGTCGAAGATAATACCGAGACGCTCGGCGAGTGAACCGCTCTGTGCACGTATACAACCACTGGCGACATAGGCAAGTTGCTGGCCGTCCTGGTCAACAATGCCGTAACCGGTAACCCGGGAGCCCGGATCAATGCCAAGAATACGCGTCATGTGTGGCGGTCATGCCTCCGATTATTGCAACGTAATCCGTCGCGCATGAGATGCGCTCCTACACAGATCGATGCCTCCGTAGGAGCGGATCGCATCCGCGATCTTTTAAACCTGAAAAGCCCGCGCTTGCGAAGCGCTCCTACACCCGATCGATGCACCGGCGCCAGCACGAACACATCTCAGGCCAGCTGCGCGAGGATCTCCTCGGAGATGTCCGCGTTGGAATACACTTCCTGTACGTCATCGAGGTCTTCCAGCCGCTCGAGCATGCGCAACATCTTTTCCGCATCATCCCGATCCAGGGCGATGGTGTTGTCGGCACGCATGGTGACGCCGGCCTGCTCGGGCTCCAGCCCGGCCGCGACCATGGTATCGCGCACCTCGATAAACTGTTCCGGCCGGGTGAGCACATCAAAGGAGTCGTCATCGTTGCCAAGCACGTCATCGGCACCCGCTTCCAGCGCCGCCTCCATGAGCTTGTCTTCATCCGCGCCCTTCGGGTAACTCAGCACGCCGACCTTGGTGAACTGGTAGGCCACCGAGCCATCGGTTCCCAGGTTGCCGCCGGCCTTGGTGAACGCGTGACGCACCTCGGCCACGGTACGGTTGCGGTTGTCGGTCAGGCAATCCACCATGATCGCGACACCACTGGGGCCATAACCCTCGTAGCGCACCTCGTCGAAATTCTCGCCTTCCTGGGCACCGGAACCACGCTTGACGGCGCGCTCGATGGTGTCCTTGGTCATGTTGCCGGCCAGCGCCTTGTCGATCGCCATGCGCAGGCGCGGGTTGGATGCCGGGTCCGGGTCGCCCATGCGCGCCGCCACGGTGATCTCCCGGATCAGCTTGGTAAAGAGCTTGCCACGCTTGGCATCCTGGGCACCTTTACGGTGCTGGATATTGGCCCATTTACTGTGTCCTGCCATGTACCTGTACCCTCGTCAAACGTAATGGGCGCATTCTAGCATTGCGGACAAGCGGCATCATCTTCAACGGTATCACGCACGGGCCAGGAGATTCGGCGCAGTGTTGATCTGCTCAGGATTCGATAACGGGCGGCTTGTGCAGGTGGATACCCAGCTCGATCAACTGGCCGGTCGCCACTGACGACGGCGCATTGGTGAGCGGACAGGCCGCGGTCTGGGTCTTCGGGAAGGCCATCACCTCGCGAATCGACTGGGCACCGGTCATCAGCATGACCAGCCGGTCGAGTCCGAAGGCGATACCGCCGTGCGGCGGACAACCGTACTTGAGTGCATCGAGCAGGAAGCCGAACTTGTCGCGCGCTTCCTCCTCGCCGATACCGAGCAGGCGCAATACTGCCTCCTGCATGTCGGCGCGATGGATACGAATGGAACCGCCGCCCAGCTCGGTGCCGTTCAGCACCATGTCGTAGGCACGTGACAGGCTGGTCCCCGGATTCTCCGCAAGTGCCGCCGGATCATCGGTGTTGGGTGCGGTAAACGGGTGGTGCAGGGCCATCCAGCGACCGGATTTTTCATCGCGTTCAAACATCGGGAAGTCAACCACCCAGACCGGTTCCCATTCGCTCTGCAACATGCCACGGTCGATACCCAGCTTCACGCGCAGCGCGCCCAGCGATTCGTTGACGATGCGGGTCTTGTCGGCACCGAAAAACACCACGTCGCCGTTTTCGATACCGGTACGCTCGATGATTGCGGTGATTACGTCATCGGGCAGGAATTTCAGGATCGGCGACTGCAGGCCATCGCGGCCGGCGGCCACGTCGTTGACCTTGATGTAGGCCAGCCCCCTGGCACCGTATTTACCGACATACTTCGTGTAGTCATCGATCTCCTTGCGGCTGATCCCGCCACCGCCCGGCACGCGCAATGCGGCGATGCGTCCGTCCGGATCATTCGCCGGCCCCGAGAACACCTTGAATTCTACCGCCTGCATGACGTCACCGAGGTCGACCAGTTCGAGCGGAATACGCAGATCCGGACGGTCGGTGCCGAAGCGGCGCATGGACTCGGCATAACTCATGCGCGGGAACGGATCGGGCAATTCCACATCCAGCACATCCCTGAACAGGTTACGCACCATGGTCTCGGTAATACCCATGATATCGTCTTCCTCGAGGAAGGACGTCTCGATATCCAGCTGGGTGAACTCCGGCTGGCGATCGGCACGCAGGTCTTCATCACGGAAACAGCGCGCGATCTGGTAGTAACGGTCCACGCCGCCCATCATCAACAACTGCTTGAACAGCTGCGGCGACTGCGGCAGGGCGAAGAATTGACCCGTATGCGTACGGCTCGGCACCAGGTAATCGCGCGCACCTTCCGGCGTGGAGCGCGTCAGTATCGGTGTCTCGACGTCAATAAAGCCTAGTTCATCGAGGTAGCTGCGCATGACGCGGGTGATGCGTGCACGCAGGCGCAGCTTTTGCTGCATCTGTGGCCGGCGCAGGTCGATGTAGCGGTAGCGCAGGCGGGCTTCCTCGTTGACATCCTCGTCGTCGAGCTGGAAGGGTGGTGTTTCCGCGCTGTTCAGCACGGTCAGCTCGAGACCCAGCACTTCCACCTCGCCGGTCGCCATGTCGGGGTTCTCGGTGCCCTCGGGACGGCGCCGCACACGCCCGGTCACCTGCAGGACGTATTCATTGCGTATCCGCTCGGCCACCGCGAAAGTCTGCTCGGTATCCGGGTCGAACACCACCTGCGCTATGCCGCGGTGGTCACGCAGGTCCACGAAGATGACGCCGCCATGGTCACGCCGCCGGTGTACCCAGCCACACAGGGTCACCTGCTGGTCCAGGTGGGTTGCATTGAGTTCACCACAATAGAGACTGCGCATCGTAAAGGTTCCGGTTATTCGTTCGGGAAAGCGGAAAATGGTACGGGGTTGCGCCGAACGGCGCAATATGCGCCTGAAACGGCTTATTTTTTCTGTTTCGAGTCCGTGCCGGACTTGCTGCCGTCAGCGGATGATTTGCCGCTGCTCGACTTGTCGCTGCCCGATTTGTCGGACTGGGCGACATTCTTTTTATTGCCGGTCTTGAAGTCCGTCTCATACCAGCCGGTGCCCTTGAGCCGGAAGGCGGGCGCCGAAATCAGTTTTTTCAGTGCGTCCTCCCCGCATTCCGGGCACCGGGTCAGTGGCGAATCACTGATCTTCTGCAGGGTTTCAAGGGTATGCCCGCAGGCCCCACACTGGTATTCATAGATCGGCATAATCGATCTGTATCCTGTTTTTACGACGGGCGCATTATACAGGCCACGCGGAACAAGGTAATAGCCTGGCGGAATGCCGGCCGGCCACGGGGCGGCGGTTCCTCGGCGGGACCGATTCTGTGACAATACGGGACTTTCCTGTCCACCCGAACCATGCCATGCACTCACATCCGACCCGCATGCCCGGCACTGCCGGCAATGACATCAAGACATTACGGGCACTGGCACCCTTCCTGTGGAATTACCGTGGCCGGGTGATACTGGCACTGGGCTTCCTGGTGCTGGCCAAGATAGCCAACGTCGGTGTCCCGCTGGTACTGAAAGAGATTATCGACCACCTCGATATCGGCAACGATGCCCTGCTGGTGCTGCCGCTCGGCCTGCTGCTTGTCTACGGCGGCCTGAAGCTGGCAAGCACGCTGTTCAACGAACTGCGGGATGCAGTGTTCGCCCGCGTGCGGCACGGCGCCATGCGCCAGGTCTCGCTGAAAGTACTGGAACACCTGCACCGCCTGTCGCTGCGTTTTCACCTGGAACGCAAGACCGGCGGACTGTCACGCGACATTGACCGCGGCACCCGCAGCGTCAGCTCGCTGATGAATTACATGGTGTTCAGCATTCTGCCGACACTGGTCGAGATCGCCATGATTGCCGGCATCCTGCTGGCGCGCTATGAGGTCTGGTTTGCCGTGGTCACCTTCGTCTCGGTCATCGTGTATATCACGTTCACCATGTTCATCACCGAATGGCGCATGAAATACCGTGTCGCCATGAACGCCTCTGACTCGGCGGCCAATACCCAGGCAATCGACAGCCTGCTGAACTACGAGACCGTGAAGTACTTCGGTAATGAGCGCTATGAATTACAGCGCTATGGAAACACCCTGCAGAGCTGGGAATCCTCCGCGGTAAAAAGCCAGACTTCGCTGTCGGCGCTGAATTTCGGGCAGGCGGCGATCATCGCGGCCGCCGTCACACTGATCATGATCATGGCCACACAGGGCGTGGTCGACGACACCATGACCCTCGGCGACCTGGTACTGGTCAACGCCTTCCTGCTGCAGCTGTTCATCCCGCTCAACTTCCTCGGCATCGTCTACAGCCAGCTGAAACATGCACTCACCGACATGCACCTGATGTTCGATGTGCTGGACCGCACACCGGAAATCACCGACCGTCCTGGCGCAACGGCACTGGACGCCGGCACCGGTGAGATCCGTTTCGAGCAGGTCTCTTTTGCCTATGAAGCGGAACGCCCCATCCTGCGCGACATCACTTTCACGGTGCGGCCCGGACAGAAAGTCGCCATCGTTGGCCCCAGCGGGGCCGGCAAATCGACCATCGCGCGCCTGTTGTTCCGCTTCTATGATATCCCCGCAGGCCGCATTCTCATCAATGGCCAGGACATCAGCCAGGTCACGCAGGACAGTCTGCGCCGGGCCATTGGCATCGTGCCGCAGGACACCGTACTGTTCAATGAATCGCTCTACTACAACATTGCCTACGCGCGGCCGGATTCGAGCCACGAGGAAATCGTCCAGGCTGCCCGGCTGGCGAACCTGCATGACTTCATCAGCAGTCTGCCACAGGGCTATGACACCATCGTTGGCGAACGTGGCCTGAAACTGTCCGGCGGTGAGAAGCAACGCGTGGCGATTGCGCGTGCCATCCTGAAAAACCCGCGTATCCTGGTGTTCGATGAAGCCACCTCCAGCCTCGATTCACAGTCCGAGCAGCTGATTCTCGAGGCCCTGCGCGAGGCGGCCACGCACCACACCAGCCTGGTCATCGCGCACCGACTGTCCACCATCGTGGATGCCGACCGTATCCTCGTCATGGAGGCCGGCCGCATTATCGAATCGGGAACACACACGCTACTGCTGGAACAGGGTGGCGTGT
The DNA here is from genome assembly GCA_965544015.1 of uncultured Gammaproteobacteria bacterium. Taxonomy (GTDB): domain Bacteria; phylum Pseudomonadota; class Gammaproteobacteria; order UBA9214; family UBA9214; genus UBA9214. The sequence continues at coordinate 13,666 of CBEULV010000013.1, forward strand.
ATGCAAAACTCTGGGCATTGCAACAGGAAGAAAGACTGCAGCTGGGGGCAACCGGCGGGAATCAGCCGGGAGTTACGGAATAGATTACGGTATTCAGAAACGATGAACCCGCCTCACGGCGGGTTCATTAATAACAGCCTGGCCTGTGTTACAGCTTGAGCCGCACACCGATAAACAGTTCACCTTCATTATCATCCTGGAACTGGCGATAGCTGCCGGTTAACCAGAATTTCTTCGCTATTTTCCCGACCGCGCCGATGCCGAAGCCGGTGTCATCGTTGTCGCTGATGTGCAACTGGGAAACAGTGGCATTAAGCTCGAACTTTTTGTTTACCATGCCGCGCACGCCAACTTCAGCCAGGTAGCCATCATCACCAAAAGCAGGCACACCGTTGGAGAATTCCACGTCTACATAGCTGAGCGAACCCAGCACATCGATGTCCTTGGCCACCTCCATATGACCACCCAGGCCTATCTGGAAACGGTCAGCATCGGCATCCGGGGTATCAAGCTTAAAGCGTGCATAACCCAGTTTCAGAAAAACATGGTCCGTCGCGCTATATGAAATATTCACGCCGCCGCCATTGCCCTCTATGCCGTCACCATCGAGATTGATATAACCGATTTCAGCGTAGGTATAGATCGGGCCCTTGGCGATAGCCAGTTGCGTAACCGCGGCAAACAGGGTGCCGGTAAGAATGGCTGCCAGTTGCTTGTTCTTCATTACTCCCCTCCTGATAGATATAACCATCCCTATGTCGCGGATGATGCTTTATGAATAACTTCGGGATACTAAGGAATGGGGACGTTGCAGACAAGCACTTTACCGCACGGACGCCGGGCGCAGGCGTATAAACACCCCTCGCAATCCCGATATTTTTACTGGATAATCAGCAGCCTGTAAGAACAACCAGGCATCCTGCAGCATGCAAAAGGGCAGCATTTTGATTACCGGTTGCTCCTCGGGTATCGGACTGTGTGCTGCACAGGGACTACGCCGGCGCGGCTACCGGGTATTCGCAACGGTACGCAACCCCGCCGATGTCGAGGCACTCGCACAGCAGGGACTGGAGAGCCTGCCACTCGACCTGGCCAACCCGGCTTCCATAGCCGGCGCCGTCGACGAGGTATTGTCACGCAGTGATGGACGGCTGGACGCCGTGTTTCATAACGGGGCCTATGGCCAGCCCGGCGCTGTTGAAGACCTGTCGCGTGCCGTGCTGCGCGAACAGTTCGAGACCAATGTGTTCGGCTGGCACGAACTGACCAATTGTGTGCTGCCAGTCATGCGCAAGCAGGGCCACGGGCGCATTATCTACAACAGCTCGGTACTGGGTTTTGTCGCGCTGCGCTACCGCGGCGCCTACACTGCCAGCAAGTATGCGATCGAGGGCCTGGCCGATACCCTGCGGCTGGAACTGCGCGATACCGGCATTCATGTATCACTGATCGAACCCGGTCCGATCACCAGCCGTTTCCGCGAGAATGCCTTTGCCGCCTACCGGCGCAATATCGATCCCGCAAAGAGCGTGCACCGGGAGGCATACGAGCGTATGGAACAACGCCTGACAAAGGAAGGCCCGGCCGTGCCGTTCACACTGCCTCCGGAGGCAGTGCTGAAGCGGGTGATTCATGCGCTGGAAAGTCCGCGCCCGCGGCCACGTTATCCGGTGACCTTTCCGACCCACCTGTTCGCGACACTCAAGCGCATCCTGCCGGTGCGGCTGCTGGACCGGGTGCTGCGCGGGATTTAATCGCGCTTGATAAGCGCTCATACATCAACCAGAAAGACCTGTAGGAGCGGACGTTGTCCGCGAACCCGCACCGGTGATAAGCCCCATTCGCGCATGCCTGCGCTCCTACAACAATAAGACACACCTGTAGGATATCATCCGCGTAATTATAAACATCGTCGTTCCCGCGCAGGCGGGAACCCAGCGGCTAATCAAGCAATATTGCCCACCTGAATGCGCATTTCTCCAGGCTGGATCCCCGCTTTCGCGGGGATGACAGGGTATTTGTTTAAGCTATGAATGCAGGAGCAGATCGCAGGCGCGACTCATTTTAAGCCGCCGAGGCCGCATCCGCTTTCGTGGCGACAAAATCCAGCTGGTCGTCACGCACCCCGACCTCTACCACATCACCGGGGCCAAAGCGTCCGCTGAGGATCTCCTGCGCAAGCGGGTTTTCCAACTGGCTCTGGATGGTGCGCTTCAGTGGTCGGGCGCCATACACCGGGTCGAAGCCGGCCTCCCCGATCAGGTCGAGCGCGGCATCCGACAACACCAGCCCGATCTCGCGCTCCTGCAAGCGGCCTCTCAGGATGTCGATCTGCAGGCTGGCGATGGCACGAATCTGCTCGCGGCCGAGCGGATGGAACACCACCACATCGTCAATCCGGTTGATGAACTCGGGCCGGAAGTGACTGGACACCACGTTCATCACCGATGCCTTCATCGCATCGTAGTTTTCCTCGCCGGCCAGTTCCTGGATCATCTGGCTGCCCAGGTTGGAGGTCATCACGATCACCGTATTGCGGAAGTCCACCGTGCGGCCCTGGCCATCGGTCAGGCGGCCGTCATCGAGCACCTGCAACAGCACGTTGAACACATCCGGGTGTGCCTTCTCGACCTCGTCGAGCAGGATCACGGAGTACGGCTTGCGACGTACCGCCTCGGTCAGGTAACCACCCTCCTCGTAACCGACGTAGCCGGGCGGCGCACCGATCAGGCGTGCGACCGAGTGCTTCTCCATGAACTCGGACATGTCGATGCGAACCATTGCCTCATCGGTATCAAACAGGAAGTTCGCCAGCGACTTGGTCAGCTCGGTCTTGCCGACGCCGGTCGGGCCAAGGAACAGGAAGGAACCGTTTGGCCGGCTCGGGTCCGACAGGCCTGCGCGGCTGCGGCGGATGGCATCGGACACCACGCGCACCGCCTCATCCTGGCCGACCACGCGCTGCTGCAGCGACTCCTCCATGCGCAGCAATTTATCGCGCTCGCCTTCCAGCATTTTCGATACCGGGATGCCGGTCCACTTGGAAACCACTTCCGCGATCTCCTCCTCGCTGACCTTGTTGCGCAACAGCTGCATATCCCGAGTCTCGGCCTCATCAGCCGCAACCAGCTGTTTTTCCAGTTCCGGAATACGTCCGTACTGCAATTCGGATGCGCGCGTCAGGTCACCGGCACGGTGCGCGGTTTCCAGCTCGATACGGGCACGCTCCAGTTCCTCCTTGATGTGGCTGGCACCCTGCACCGCGGCCTTTTCCGATTTCCAGATTTCCTCCAGGTCGGAGTACTCGCGCTCCAGTGAATCAATTTCCTCCTGCAGCGTGTCGAGGCGTTTCTTCGATGCCTCGTCGGACTCCTTCTTGAGCGCCTCGCGCTCGATCTTGAGCTGGATCAGGCGCCGTTCCAGGCGGTCCAGGGCCTCGGGCTTGGAGTCGATTTCCATACGGATACGACTGGCTGCCTCATCGACCAGATCAATCGCCTTGTCCGGCAACTGGCGATCGGCAATGTAACGGTGCGACAGGGTGGCGGCGGCGACAATCGCCGGGTCGGTAATATCCACGCCGTGATGTACCTCGTAGCGTTCCTTGAGTCCGCGCAGGATGGCAATGGTGTCCTCCACGCTGGGCTCTTCGACCAGCACCTTCTGGAAACGGCGTTCCAGCGCGGCGTCCTTTTCCACGTACTTGCGATACTCATCCAGCGTGGTCGCGCCCACGCAGTGCAACTCGCCACGTGCCAGTGCCGGCTTCAGCATGTTACCGGCATCCATGGCGCCCTCGGCCTTGCCGGCCCCGACCATGGTGTGCAACTCGTCTATAAACAGGATCACCTGGCCCTCCTGCTTGGCCAGGTCATTGAGCACTCCCTTGAGACGCTCCTCGAACTCGCCGCGGTATTTCGCACCGGCGATCAGCGCCCCCATATCCAGCGATAACAGGCGCTTGCTCTTCAATCCCTCAGGAACTTCTCCATTAATAATGCGTTGCGCGAGGCCCTCCACGATGGCCGTCTTGCCGACACCGGGTTCACCGATCAGCACCGGATTGTTCTTGGTGCGGCGCTGCAGCACCTGTATCGTGCGGCGAATTTCGTCATCGCGTCCGATGACCGGGTCCAGCTTGCCCTGCTCGGCACGCTCGGTGACGTCGATGGTGAATTTCTCCAGCGCCTGGCGCTGGTCCTCGGCATTCGGGTCGTCGACCTGCTGACCGCCGCGCAGCTTGTCTATGGCCTGTTCGACGACCCCTTTGCTGGCACCGGCCGTACGCAGCAATTCGCCCAGCCGCCCCTTGTCCTCCAGCACGGCCAGGATGAACAGTTCACTGGAGATGTAACTGTCCTTGCGCTGCTGTGCCAGCTTGTCAGTGACATTCAGCAACCGGCCAAGGTCATTGGAGATATGTACGTCGCCGGCAATACCGGATACCTGTGGCAACTGGTCGAGCAGCTCGCCCAACTGGGACCGGAACAGGTTGACGTTGACATCCGCCTGCGCCAGCAGATGGCGTACGGTGCCCCCTTCCTGGTCCAGCAGTGCCGTCATAAGATGTGCCGGCTCGATAAACTGGTGGTCTCTCCCCACCGCCAGGCTCTGTGCCTCGGCAAGTGCCTGCTGGAACTTGCTGGTCATTTTATCCATTCGCATCAGTAAACGCCTCCGCGTTTGAAGTCGGAATATACCCTGTAGGTTGGGGGTAATCCCCCGATTTCAAGCCCGCGGGCGGGCGATCAGTGCAGTGTGGAATGGGCGATATAGATCAGCAGCACGCCGGCGGTGATCAGCGCCACCTGCTGCACGACGGCCTTGCCCTCGACGCGCTGGTGCAGGGTCGGGATCAGGTCGGCCACGGCGATATAGATAAAGCTGGATGCGGCCACCGCCAGTACATAGGGCAACGCAGCGGTCATTTCCTGCAGTGCCAGCCAGGCCAGCACGCCACCGATGACCGTGGTCAAACTGGAGAGGATATTGAAGAGAAAGGCACGCCTGCGGCTGAAGCCACTGTGCAGCAGCACAGCAAAGTCACCGACCTCCTGCGGAATCTCGTGCGCCGCCACGGCGAGGCTGGTAACGACACCGAGATGGATATCGGTCAGGAAGGCGCCCGCAATCAGGATACCGTCGAGAAAATTATGCAGGCCATCGCCAAACAGGATCATGACGCCGGTGGAGTGGTTGCGATCGTTGCGTCCAGGTACGTGCACTTCGCAGTGATCGGCGTGACAGTGACGCCACAACACCAGTTTCTCGAGCAGGAAAAACCCCAGCAGGCCGATCAATACCGCCAGCGGAATCGCGTGGGTATCACCGCCGGGCGCCGCCGCCAGTGCATGCGGCAACAATCCCAGCAGGGCCGCACCCAGCAGCGTGCCGGTCGCGAAACTGATCAGGTGCGGCAACAGGCGGTTGCGCAGGGACTCGTTGAGTACCAGGAACAGGGCGGCCGCCATGACGCTCAGCAGCCCCCCGAACAGGCAAAAGATAATGATCCAGGCAATCAGCGGCACGAGGCTATCTCATATTCAGAAACGGCGGCCATGATAGCACTGACTCACTCCCCCGCCAGCCAGAGCATCGTGGCCATGCGCCCGGTGGTCCCGTCACGACGAAAGGAAAAGAACCGCCCGCCCTCCTGAAAGGTGCAGTGATCGCCACCGTATACGGCATCGACACCGCAAGCCGCCAGCCGCTGCCGGGCCAGTTGGTACAGATCGGCATGCCAGCCGCCATCCCGGTGTGCCGAGAATGCACTGGCAGCCTGTGCATTCTCCACCATGAAGGCCTCGCGCACCTCGTCACCGACCAGGTAGGCCTTTGGGCCGATCGCCGGACCGAGCCAGGCCAGCAGGGCATCGCCCGCCACCGGTAACGCCTCAACGGCGCGCTCGACCACACCGGCCGCAAGGCCACGCCAGCCGGCATGCACCGCCGCTACACAGTGGCCGTCGCGATCACTCAGCAACAGCGGCAGGCAATCCGCCGTCAGCACCGCGCACACGGTGTTCACCTGTGAGCACCAGGCACCATCGGCTTCGGGCAATGCACCTGCCGCGGCGGCATCCACGACACGGGTGCCATGCACCTGTTGCAGCCATACCGGTGCGGCAGGCAGCTGCAGCTGTGCGGCCAGGCGCGCACGGTTTTCCTGCACGGCAGTATCGCTGTCGCCGACATGCGCGGCCGGATTCATGCTGGCAAACGGCGCAACACTGACCCCACCCGAGCGGGTTGTACTCACCGCGCGTACCCGCGGATGTGCCGGCCAATCCGGGGTAATCCAGTCATGCACCATCGGACAGTTCCCGCGCATCGGCACGCAACAACTCGATCAGCTGCGCCATGTCGTCCGGCACCCCGACCTCCCAGCTGACCGTTTCCCCCGTCACCGGGTGAGTCAATGCCAGCCGCGTGGCATGCAGCGCCTGGCGCCGGAAGCCGGCCAGCACCTCGCGCAGTGCCGCATCGGCACCGGCAGGCAAACGCAGCCGCCCGCCGTAGACCGGGTCTCCGGTCACCGGGCAATGGATATGGGCCATGTGCACACGGATCTGGTGCGTACGCCCGGTCTCCAGCTGCACGCGCACCAGCGTGTGCGCACGGTAACGCTCCTCGACCCGGTAGTGTGTCACCGCCTCCTTGCCGCCGTCGACCACCGCCATGCGCTTGCGGTCAACCGGGTGGCGACCGATCGGGGCATCCACCCGGCCACCTGCCGTGAGCACGCTGTTCACCACGGCCAGGTACTCGCGTTTGACCTCGCGTGCCTGCAGTTCATCGACCAGATGCTTGTGGGCAGTCAGGTTGCGCGCCACCACCATCAGCCCGGTGGTGGCCTTGTCGAGCCGGTGCACAATCCCGGCTCGCGGCAGCGCGGCCAGCGCGCTGTCGTAGTGCAGCAGCGCATTCAGCAGCGTGCCGGCCGGATTCCCGGCCGCCGGGTGCACCACCAGCCCGGCCGGCTTGTTGACCACCAGCAGATCGGCGTCGGCGTACACCACATCGAGCGCGATCGGTTCCGGGGTACTGCGCGTCTGCTCGACGAGTTGTGCATCGATGCGCACCACTTCACCGCCACTGACCTTTTCACGCACCTGCGCGACCCGGCCATCCAGTGTCACCTGGCCGGCCTTGATCCACTGTTGCAGGCGCGAGCGCGAGTAGCCCGGCACCAGCTCGGCCAGTGCCAGGTCAAATCGACGACCGCGCAATGTGTCCGGGATCGTCAGTTGCAGTTTTATAGTTGGAGGCATGTTTTCCTGAAGATTGGGTTATACTCTCGCGGCACGCGCCTGCGGCGCCTTTTCCACCGCTAATTTTGACATAGAAATCATATGCGTTTGACAGGTTTTTTATTGCTTCTGGTGATGCTGGCCGTCAGCGGCTGCGCGTGGCTCCCGGAACAGATCGACAAGACCCGGGACTGGTCGGCAACCCAGCTGTACAGCGCCGCCCGGGAGCAGATGCAGCAGAAGAATTATGAAAAGGCCATCGAATATTTTGAAACCCTGGAGGCCCGCTACCCGTTTGGCAAATTTGCACAGCAGGCCCAGATCGAGATTGCCTACGCCTATTACAAGTTTGATGAACCGGACCTGGCAATTGCCGCAGTGGATCGATTCATCAAGATCTACCCGCGCCACCCGAATGTTGACTACGCCTGGTATCTGAAGGGACTGACCAACTACAACCGCGGCAAGACCTTCATCGACAAATACCTGCCGCAGGACCCGTCCGAGCGCGACACCTTCACCATGCGCGCCGCCTACGATGACTTCGACCTGCTTACACAGCGCTACCCGGACAGCGTGTATGCACGCGATTCCGCCCAGCGCATGATTTACCTGCGCAACAACATGGCAGCGTATGAACTGCACGTCGCAGATTACTACATGCGCCGCAAGGCTTACGTGGCTGCCGCCAACCGTGGCAAATACGTGATCGAAAACTTTCAACGGACCCCGTCGGTCTCGTCGGCACTGGTCATCATGGCCCGTGCCTACCGCCTGCTGGGTGCCGATACGCTGGCCGACGATGCCATGAAGGTGCTGCGCATGAACTATCCCGATCATCCGGACCTGGCACGGCTGGAGGCACCCGGCGGTTTTCCGGATGATCAGTCGCCGCCGTTCTGGAAATTCTGGTAACCGCGGGTAATCGGGTAACGCCGGTCACGGCCAAAGGCGCGCTGTGTGATGCGCACACCGGGTGGCGCCTGGCGGCGCTTGTACTCATTGCGATCCACCATTTCGACAATACGCCGCACGGTCGCATTATCAAAACCTTCCGCAACGATTGCCTCCACGCCCAGGTCGCGTTCAATGTAGCGCTCCAGGATCGGGTCCAGCACCTCGTACGGCGGCAGACTGTCTGAATCCCGCTGGTCCGGCGCCAGTTCCGCGGAAGGCGGGCGTTCCAGTACCCGCTGCGGAATGACCTGGCCAAGGCTGTTGCGATACCGTGACAGCCGGTATACCAGTAACTTCGGCACATCCTTGATTGGTGCAAACCCCCCGGCCATGTCACCGTACAGGGTGGCATAACCCACCGCCATTTCGCTCTTGTTGCCGGTGGTCAGCAATATGCGGCGTTGCTTGTTGGAGATGGCCATCAGGATGACGCCGCGGCAACGCGCCTGGATGTTTTCCTCGGTGGTATCGGCCGCGCTATCCCTGAATACCGGCTCAAGCACCTCCAGGAAACTGCCAAACGGCGCCTCGATGGAAATCTCGTACATCCTGACACCCAGCGCATCGGCCTCGGCACGGGCATCTTCCAGGCTTATGGCCGAGGTATAACGCGATGGCATCATTACTGCCTCGACCCGTTCTGCGCCAATGGCATCGACCGCCAGCGCCAGTGTCAGCGCGGAATCGATACCACCCGACAGGCCCAGCACGGCACCATCAAAACCGTTCTTGTTGACATAGTCGCGCACCCCCAGCACCAGCACCTGGTAGACAAGCTCCTCGCTTGTCAGGTGTGGCGCACAGGCGGCGGCGAGCGGCTGCACCGGCCGGGCATTGCGCAGGTCGACCGGATACAGGTCCTCGACACAGGCCGGTGCATGCCGGGTAACGCTGCCGGTTGCATCAACCACGAACGAACCCCCGTCAAACACCAGTTCGTCCTGGCCGCCGACCAGATTCACATAAAGTATCGCCAGCCCGGTTTCGCGCGCGCGCTGTTGCAGCACCGCCTCCCGCTCGTCACGTTTGCCGACATGAAACGGCGAGGCATTGATGTTGATCAGCAGGCGTGCACCGGCAGCAGCGGCCTGTGCCGCCGGTCCCGGCTCCCAGATGTCTTCGCAGATGGTGATGCCGACCGGGATACCGGCGATATCCGTAACGCATGGCTGATCACCGCGTGCGAAGTAGCGCTTCTCGTCAAACACAGAGTAATTGGGCAGTAGTTGCTTGCGGTAGCGGGTAATCACCCCGCCATCGCGAATGACGGCCGCGGCGTTGTACAGGCGTCCCTCCCCACGCAGTGGATAGCCGACGATCAGCGTGATGCCATCGACTTCCCGACACAGGCGCTCCAGCGCGGCATCGACCTGGTCGATGAAGTGCTCGCGAAACAGCAGGTCTTCCGGCGGGTAACCGGTCAGCGCCAGTTCCGGGAACACGATGGCATGCGCACCGAGTTCGTCACGTGCCCGCACGGATGCGGCAATGATTTTATCGGTATTGGCATCCACGGCACCGACCAGGAAATCCTGTTGCGCCATGACAATGCGCACGTCGGCCTGCTGGTTCGATGAAGTCATGGGTGAATGATGCCGTGAACGGGTTTCCAATAAAACAATTATCTCGCACCGAGGCACCGGATGATGTAACAAAAGCCTCGCGCAAAGCCGCAAAGACGCGAAGAAAACAAAAGCAAAG
>CBEULV010000014.1:0-23081 GCA_965544015.1 uncultured Gammaproteobacteria bacterium
GTGACTGCCTCTTGCCAAATCGATTCTAATTAGCAAATTATCTATTTCCTGAGCAAAATGGTCAAGTATTAGTCCGGGCCTGCACCCTGCTCCGTGCTGTCGCGCTCGAAACTCAGTACTGACGAACCTTTCTCATCCTGGTGCACCAGGCTGCCATTGACCGCAGCGCCCATCGCCATCTCGATCAGGTTGTAATACACATCACCATTGACCGCGGCCTTGGCGGCGAGTTCGATGCGATCATCGGAGCGTACGTCGCCGGTCACCGTGCCGTTCAGGATCACCGTGGGCACGCGCACATCCCCCTCGATACTGCCATGCTCGCTGACGGTTAGCACGGATGCGGAATCGGCCCCGGCGATAATACTGCCCTTGATGTGGCCATCAACATGCAAGCCGCCGGTAAAGTGAATATCCCCCTCGATCCGGGTCTGCTGACCGATAATGGTATCTACCTTGGCAGTACTGCTTTTCGGTTTCTTGCCATCTCCAAACATATGCCTTCTCCTGTAATTACCTGGCTACCCCGGGCCAGTCAAACGACTGGACTACCGGCAGTTGCTTGCCCTTGCCTTGCGGCCTGACCGTCAGTTCTACCCGGTCCGGGACAAACCCCTCGGGCAGTTTGATAGTACCTGCAAGGTCCTGGAAATAACGTAAACGAAATTTAAGTTGTTGCACGGCCGGTTCAGTTACCCTGTCCAGGGCGAGCACCCCGGACTCGTCATCCAGCACCCCGGAAATCTTCCAGTCCACCACGCCACTGACAAACTTGTCATTGCGCTTGAGCTGGGTCAGCACAAGGTCATAATGGTACTCTCCTTGCGCGAGTCCTTCCTCAAGGACAAAGCGGTGGATGCGTAACCCCGGATTAACATCGCCTGGCGCAACGATGCCACGATAGAATTCCACTTCCTCGCGAGTCGCCTGCAATGCCTCCTCGAGCTGTCCCAGCTCAGACTTTACCGCCTGCGCGGCCTGCCGATCAATCTGGCTGGAACGCTCCAGAATGGCGAGCCTGCCTAGCAACTCACTGGATTCACTGACAAGTTCCTCATTGCGACGTTCCTGCAACTGAAGCTCCGCGCGTAATTCGGCAAGCTCGACGACACCGTGCACCTTGCCCAGGTCATACAGCCACCAGCCGACAAGCAGCAGCAATGCCAGCAGCATGCCAGCGCCGACCCGCAAGGCCGCACCCTTCATCCTGACCACTCCCGGCAGCCATGCATATGACTGTCAGTATGACAACTCATTGGCTACAAAACCGGATACAGTTCGCAAAAGATCCGCCATGCCCGCTCAGGGCAGCAGACCGACCTGACCCAGGCCGGAAGACTCATCAAGACCGAACATGATGTTCATGTTCTGGACTGCCTGACCGGCTGCACCCTTCACCAGGTTGTCGATGACCGACAGCACCACCACGGTATCACCCTGTTGCGGTCGATGAACGGCGATACGGCAATGATTGGCGCCACGTACGCTGCGCGTTTCGGGATGGCTGCCCGGGGGCAGTACATCGACAAACTGCTCGTCTGCGTAACACACCTCAAACAGCGCCTGCAGATCACGCTCCGTATCTCGCAGCCGTGCGTACAGTGTTGCATGGATACCGCGAATCATCGGGGTGAGATGCGGCACAAAGGTCAGGCCCACCGGCTGGCCGGCGGCAAGCTCCAGGCCCTGGCGGATTTCCGGCAAGTGCCGGTGCCCCGGCACGGCATAGGCCTTGAAATTCTCGCTTGCCTCGCACAGCAGCGTCGCGGTGGCCGCCTTGCGTCCGGCGCCACTGACACCGGACTTGGCATCGGCGACCAGGTGTTCAATATCAACCAGCCCTGCTTCGAGCAAGGGCAGCAGCCCAAGCTGCACGGCCGTCGGATAGCAACCGGGATTGGCCACCAGGCGTGCACTGGCGATGGCATCGCGATTTTTTTCAGCCAGGCCATACACCGCCTGGCTGAGCAGCTCCGGACAGGCATGGGGCATGCCGTACCACTGCTCCCAGACCCCGGCATCCCTGAGCCGGAAATCCGCAGCGAGGTCGATGACACGCACACCGGCAGCCAGCAGTTCCGGCACCATGGTCATGGCGGTGCCATTCGGTGTCGCGAAAAACACCAGGTCACAGGATTGCAGTTGCGACGCATCCGGCGCGGAGAATTCAAGATCCGTGAAACCGCGCAGGTTCGGGAACAGGTCTGCCACTGCACGCCCGGCCTCGGAGCGCGAGGTGATCACCGTCAAGCTGGCCTCCGGATGGGCCGCCAGCAAGCGCAGCAACTCCCCCCCTGTATACCCGGTACCACCGACTACACCTACCTTGATCATTGCTTCTTCGCCTGTTTTCATTGCCCGTCAAGCAGTGGAGCAGATAGTACACCATCCACAGGCACGGCATTCTACAATAGCCTGTCCGCCCGGGATGGACACAGGCCGTGTAACAATCCCTGTCACTCTGCCAATGAAAGGTGCGAACGTGCTGCAGCAGCGCTGGCATCAATGGCTGGATAACCTCGGCCTTCGGCTGTCCGGAATCGATGCACTGCCACAACTGGCCATGCTGGCAATCCCGGTCGGCCTGCTCTCCGGCGGGGTCATCATCCTGCTCCGGCTGCTGGTGGAATCCAGCCAGGGCCTGTTCCTGCCAGCTGGCGGAACGGAAAACTACGAGGCCATCGCACCCCTTGCCCGCCTGCTGCTGCCAGCGCTTGGCGGACTGGTAATCGGGCTGATCTGGCAATTCCTCCGCTCCGAAACACGCCAGGTCGGCGTCGTGCATGTCATGGAACGACTTGGCTATCACCAGGGCAAGCTGCCGTGGCGCAATGCCCTGGCACAGTTTTTCGGCGCCGCGCTAAGCATCATCAGCGGTCATTCTGTCGGGCGCGAGGGGCCCAGCGTGCACCTGGGAGCTACCAGTGGCAGCCAGCTTGGCCAATGGCTGCGCCTGCCGAACAACAGTAACCGCACACTGGTTGCCTGCGGCATTGCCGCCGCGATATCCGCATCATTCAACACGCCACTTGCCGGGGTCATCTTTTCCATGGAAGTGGTCATGATGGAATACTCGCTGGTCAGTTTTGCGCCCGTGATCCTTGCCGCGGTTACCGCCACAACACTCACCCAGGCCGTGTTTGGTGACAGCCCGGTATTCGTCATCCCGAACACGCAGCTGGGTTCGCTGCTGGAATTACCCTATATTCTGCTGACCGGGGTAGTGCTGGGTTGCCTGGCTGCACTGTTCATTCACCTGCTAGCGCGTACCAGCCGCTTTGCAACCAGCTGGCCGGTATGGCTGCGCTGCACACTGGGTGGCAGCGTCGTCGGCCTGATAGCCACGGTGTCACCGGAGGTGATGGGCGTCGGCTATGACACGGTAAACCAGGCATTGCTCGGACAGCTTGGCCTGGCCATGCTCGCCGGTATTGCACTGGCGAAGATCCTCGCGACCGCAATCGGGCTGGGGCTGGGGTTGCCCGGGGGGCTCATCGGCCCGACCCTGGTGATGGGTGCCACGGCCGGTGGCGCCATGGGACTGTTCGCGGACAGCACACTGCCTGGCGAAGTTGCCACGCCAGCATTCTACGCACTGATCGGCATGGGCACATTCATGGGTGCAACGCTGCAGGCACCACTGGCCGCACTCACCGCCATGCTGGAACTGACCGCCAACCCGCACATCATCCTCCCGGGCATGCTGGCGCTGATTGCCGCCGGCCTGGTAAGCCGGGAGTTGTTCGGCAAGAATTCCGTTTGCCTGGAGTTAATGAAGACGCGGGGACTGGATTACCAGGACACACCACTCACCCAGGCACTCAGACGCATGGGTGTAGCAAACGTAATGGAACGCCGCGTGGAAACCCTGGTACGGCACATCGACCATGAGCAGGCGGTCACGGCACTGTCAGGCGAACCGCGCTGGATATTGATCAAGGAAGACGGTGCGCCGACCAGCGTGATGCCGGCGGCTGACCTGGCACGCTACCTCAAGGCCGGTGACAGCAGCAAGACCATCGACCTGATGGAGATTCCGGCTGCGCGGGTTGATATCCACCCGGTCGATTTCCAGGCAACCCTGCAGGAGGCCATGGAGTTGCTGACAAGGAATGATATCGAGGCGCTGTATGTCACGCGCACAACCATTCCAGGCATCAGCCGCATCTATGGCGTACTGACGCGCAAGGAGATCGAGCGCAGCTATCGTGTTTGATGCGCCGGATTCAATCTTCCAGCACGAACGAGACTTTCATATTGACCCGGTATTCCGTGACCTTGTCACCATCAACCACAACACTCTGTTCCTGAATCCAGGCACCCCTGATATTCTTCAGGGTCTTGCCGGCGCGCCTGATACCTTCCTTTATCGCATCCTCAAATGACTTGCTCGAAGAAGATGTTATTTCTGTGACTTTAGCTACACTCATTTTCATACTCCTCCATTTATCAATTGATATTACATCGACCTGTTCATTCTAACCCATAACCAGGCGCAGGAACTCCGAACGCGTGCGGTCATGGTTGCGGAACGAGCCCAGCATCATGGACGTGGTCATCATGGAATTCTGCTTTTCCACACCACGCATCATCATACACAGATGTTGCGCCTCGATAATCACACCCACACCGGAGGGCTTGATGACCTCCATCAGGGTGTCGGCAATCTGCTTGGTAAGGTTTTCCTGGATCTGCAGGCGCTGTGCATACATATCCACGATACGCGCAACCTTTGACAGGCCGATGACCTTGCCGGTCGGGATGTAGGCGACATGACACTTGCCGATGAACGGCAGCAGGTGATGTTCGCACAGGGAATACAACTCGATATTCTTGACCACAATCATCTCGTCATTTTCAGACTCGAAGATCGCGTTGTTCACCACCTCGTCAAGCGTTTGACGGTAGCCGCGCGTGAGGTATTCCATGGCGCGCGCGGCACGCTGCGGAGTTTCCAGCAGACCGGCGCGGCGCGGGTCTTCGCCAAGGCCCCTGATGATTTGTTCATACAGCGAGTCCAGGTCCGTAGCCATCTGCCCCTCCCGTGTGAAATACCCGCAAGCAGGATTTCCTTACCAGCCCCGTCAGATCACCATCTGAGGCCACGCAGGCGACCAAGTATAGCATTGCCTTCCCGCGCGGCCGGCGGAAGCAGCCCGTCCGGTCATCACATGGCCTCCCGCAACTGCTGTGCCGCATCTTCAGGACTTATAGTGGTAACAAACAGGCCAGAACCCAGTTCGAAGCCGGACGGAATCGAAGTGCGCGGACAGATCTCCATGTGCCAGTGATAACTGGCATCGCAGTCCTGCAGCGATTCGCAGCGCGGCACAGTATGAAAATAATAATTGTACTGCGCACCGCCCAGCACCCTGTCGAGCCGTTGCATGATGCGCTTCAGTATGCCGGCAAAGTCCGCCAGGTCTTCCGGCGTTGCACGCATGTAGCTGCTGTTATGCTCCAGCGGCAGGATGTGCACTTCCCACTCGTAGCGGCTGGCAAATGGCTTGATGGCAATAAAGTGTTCACTGCGCTCAATCACGTACTGGCCCACGTCCACCTTGCGCCGAATTTCACCGGACTCGCGGTTATAGATGGTGGCCTCGAAGGTCAGTGCTTCGTCGATCAGACTACAGAACACGCACTGGTGGTGCTTTTCATAGTATTGGTGACTGCAGGCGACCTCGTTGTAGACATTCTCCGGAATGATCGGCATGGCAATCAGCTGGCTATGGGTATGCTTGATGCTGGCCCCCGCAGCGGTACCAAAATTCTTGAACACCAGCACATAGCGAATGCGCTCATCGGAATTGAACAATTCCTCCATGCGCTGCCGGTAGACGCCCAGCAACATCTCCAGGTGCTGCTGCGTCATTTCGTGGATCTCGATGCCGTGATGGTCGTGATCGATGATCACCTCGTGATGGCCGTAGCCATCCATGATCTGCTGCATGCCAAAGCTGATGTTGTTGCGATCGCTTTCCGTACCCAGCACCGGAAACAGGTTCTGCACAATACGAATTGTCCAGTCCTGCTCCGACGGCAGCGCAGTAATGGTTGGAGGCGTCTTGTCCTCGTTGCCCTTGCAGAACGGGCAACTCTCGACATGGTTGCGATCATCATGCGGGATGCGCTCTTCCTGTTCGCGTGGACGCTGATTGCGCGCCGTCGCAACCAGCACGGATTCCGACGGCACAACCGGATTGATACGAATTTCTCTGACCGGATTTTCTGAACTCACTGCACGCAATTCCTCTGTGTTGAAGGGACATTACATTACATGGCCTGCGTTATTACAATAAAAAAGGCAGCCAGGCCAATGCCTGGCTGCCTTTTCAGGGCAGCAACAGGTCCCGTTTACTGACCCACTGCGGCACCGGCAGCATCGGTTGCATCACTGGCAGCATCTGCAACCGCTTCTTCGCTACTGCCGGCTGTGGCATCAGCAATGCCCTGGGCAGCATCGTGCACGACTTCCGTGGCAGCATCGACGGCGGAGGAAGCCATGTCGCTGGCACCCTCGGCAGCATCCGAAGCCATATCACCCTCACCTTCCACCACATCACTGGTTGTCTCGCTAACCGCATCAGCGGCATCGGACGCAGCATCGCTGGCCTGCTCCATCAGGGTCGGCTCGGCACTGCCGGTAGCCGCATCGTCCTTGTCACCACAGCCGGTGATAATCGTTGCCATCGCGACGGCGAGAATCAGTTTTTTGTTCATTGCATTACTCCTGGTTACTTTCCCTGGTTAAAAAAGAAATCATTGCGCCTGCATAAGCTGCGACGACTGTCGGTAATCGCCATGTCTAAATACTTTGCACGCAGGACCCGCTTGATCAGCCAAAGCAAGCGAATTACAGAGCGCCTATTATATAAAGGTGCTATTTAAATATAACGGTTTTTTTACGCATTCTTTTTGATACAATACATATAGTTACAAGCCAGTGTCGCCGATCGGAAACAGGTTCGCCCCGGCAGTTATCAGCAAAATCGCCGGGGTTTCCGAATTCCGTTCGTTACATGCAGGAATGAACAGCCACTTTAAACCGGGGTCGCATTGACATGGATATCACGCAAACAATCGCACTGACCATGGGCGTTGCCTGGGCCAGCGGCATCAACCTGTATGCCGCCATCCTGATGCTCGGTTACCTGGGCACAACCGGAAACATTGACCTGCCGCCCGACCTGCAAATTCTCACCGACCCGATGGTCATGCTGGCTGCCGGGCTGATGTATTGCGTGGAATTCTTTGCCGACAAGGTGCCCGGCGTCGACACCGGCTGGGATGGAATATCGACCTTCATCCGCATACCCGCCGGCGCCGTGCTGGCTGCGGGGGCAATCGGCGATGTTGGTGCGGCCGCACAACTGGCAGCCGGCATAGCCGGTGGCGCACTCGCCACCGGCAGCCATATCACCAAGGCCGGCACCCGGATACTGATCAACACATCACCGGAACCGTTTACCAACTGGTTTGCCTCGGTCGGCGAAGATGTCGCGGTGATTGCAGGGCTGTGGGTAGCGCTTTATAACCCGGTACTGTTTATCGTGTTGCAGGTACTCTTTATCCTGCTGATGATCTGGTTGCTGCCGAAGCTCTGGCGTGGCATCAAGAGAGTATTTGGATTTATCGGGCGCCTGTTTGGCGGCAATCCGGAAGTAATACCAGCAGCCGAACACAAAGAACCGGACGAACGGCAAAAGACATGAAGGAAAAACTCATAACACTGTTTGCAGTCGCACTGCTTGGCGTACTCGGTTACCTCTGGCTTGCACCGGCCGGGCTGAAATCCAGCCCGGACATCAGCGTTATCAGCATAGACGGCCGTGAACTGAAGCTGTCGGATTACCGTGGCCAACCCCTGCTAGTCACGTTCTGGGCCACTTCCTGTCCCGGCTGCATCAAGGAAATGCCACACCTGATTGAACTGTACGAGGAACTGTCGCCGCAAGGACTGGAAATCATCGGCATCACGATGGACTATGATCCACCCAACCATGTGCTGGCCATGCGCAAGGCAAGGCAGATCCCCTATCCGATTGCTCTCGATATCCATGCTGATGCCGCACGCGCCTTTGGTAACGTCAGGCTCACCCCGACCTCGTTCCTGATTGCACCGGACGGACGTATCGTCTACCAGAAGACCGGCAAGATGAACATGGACAGGCTGCGCCGGGACATCCTCGGCATGCTGCAACAGGCAGGGCGTACCGGGGCCTGCTTACAACGAACAGGAGTGCCAACATGATCTGGGTAAAAGGACTGCATGTTATTTTCATGGTGACCTGGTTCGCCGGCCTGTTCTACCTGCCACGCCTGTTTGTCTACCATGCCGATACAAAGGATCCGGTCAGTCATAGCCGCTTCCTGGTGATGGAACTCAAACTGTTTGTCATCATGACCATTGGCGCGGTACTTACCGCTATATTCGGTGTATGGATGCTGGCCGACTACGCCTGGGTCGCCTGGTCAGGCTCCGGCTGGCTGCACACCAAGCTGGCACTGATTGTCGCACTGGTCGTCTTTCACCTGTACTGCCTGGTGATCATGCGCGAGTTTCGCGCCGGAACCGCCCGGCACAGCCATGTCTTCTATCGCTGGATCAATGAAATTCCATCACTGCTGTTGATTGCCATCGTGCTGCTGACTGTAGTGAAACCCTTTTGACCGGTACGGGTATACAACAGCAGGGTGATTTCCGGTTACAATAAGCCAACACTGGAATTGAGAGGATCCGGGCATGAGCCGAATGGTCAGTTGTGTCGTTCTTAAACGTGAGGCCGCAGGGCTGGAGTCCGCGCCACATCCTGGCTCACTGGGTGAGCGTATTTACGAGAATGTATCCGAAGAAGGCTGGAAGCAATGGCTGGAACGACTGACCATGATCATCAACGAGAATGGTCTGAACACGGCAGATCCGGCCAGCATCGAGGTCATCGAGCAACACATGCTGGGCTTTCTGTTCGGCGAGGGTGACCAGGGTGACGTTCCACAGGGCTTCAAGCCACCGGGCGCCAAGAAGTAATCAACTGACGCCACGTTCATCCTGCATGCGCAGCAGTGGCGCCACTACAATATTCAGTTCCGCAAAGGCCGCACGCAAGGCGGCCTCGGCAGCTTCGGCAGTGGGTGCATGGGCAAACATAAAACCGAGATAACTGCCCCCCTCCGGTAACGGCTGCAGTTCGTAACCCTCGCGTATTGCAATCGATACATCCTCGATTCCCGGCACGGCACGTGCCGCGGCAATGCCCTCGATACGGCGCAGGATGCCGGCCCGGGCAATCGGTATCATCAGCACACCGGCAGCGCCACTGGCGGGTTCCGGTTCCAGCATCTGCCCGGTGGCATGGGCAATCACCAGTTCTTCCAGACCGTGGCCGGTACCAAAACGCAACAGGCGTGCACACTCGCCGCCGATGGTGCGTGCAGCCACTTCCATGATGACACAACCATGCGCAGCAATGCGCAACTCGGCATGCACCGGGCCTTCGCACAGGCCAAGCGCGTGGCAGGCCGCCTGCACACAGGTCACGATATCCTGTTGCACGGTCTCTGTATGCCGCGATGGCGTGATGTAATAGGTTTCTTCAAAGAACGGCCCATCCAGCGGGTCAGGTTTGTCAAAAATTGCCAGCACGGCAAGTTCACCCTCTCGCAGCAAGCCCTCCACCGCCACCTCGGGACCCGGGATGAAAGTCTCCATCAGCAGGTGCCCTGCCACCCAGTCATCCTGCTGCCGCTCACCGGCAATGATCGTCCCGATACGCTCGCAAGCCGCTCCGGCCTGCCCGGGTGTATCGACGCGAATTACGCCACGACTGCCGGACAGAGACAACGGCTTGAGTACCGCCGGCAGTGGCAAGGATTGCAGCTGCGCGGCCAGCGGACAGGTGAGATCAATTACCCGGAAATCCGGCACACTGACACCGGCATCCCGTAGTGCCTGCCGGGACAGGTCCTTGCGTTGTGAATAACGGGCTGCCCGCGGCGGATTATGTGGCAGCTCAAGAGAGGCGGCGATGCGACTGCCCAGCTCGACAGTAGCATCGTCGGTGGCAACCACACCGCAAAACGGACGCTCCCGGTTCGCCTGCAACAGGGTATCAAGCGCATCGGGACTGGTCAGGTCGACATGCAGGCCGCCGGCAATTTCACTGACCAGTGAGTATTTACCCTCGGAGGCTACCAGTACATCGACATGGCGCCGCTGTGCCGCGACCAGGTAGGCGGTCGTGCGATAACTGTTGGGGGGAGCGATCAGCAACAGACGTGGCGACATCGGGTTGCACGCATTCGGTAGGCCGGCAGCTCCAGGGGTACTGAAATCAACTGGCTGTTATAACGCTCATCACTGCACACGCAGCCATGAGAGAGCAGCACACCGGCAGTGCCTGCCCGGAAAGACTTTGCCCTCAGGCGCAGCCGCCGCCGGCTGAACCACACGCCCCGCAGGTACCGGAACCACCTGTGATGGAGAACGCATTATTGAACACGAAACTGGCACCGGTCGGACGTTCCACGTAATCGATCTCCACACCACGCAGGAAGTTTAGCGCCACGGCGTCAACGTATACGTGAAAACCCTCTTCCATACGCACACAGTCATATTCCGACTGCGTGTCGGTGAAGGTCATGCCATAACCCATGCCGCCACAACCCCCGCCGGAAACAAACACGCGAATCGCCTTGAGTTCGTCATCTTCGACCTGGCTGAACAACTCCAGCATTTTCTCGCGCGCTGCCGCGGTCAGGGCCAGGTCGTTTTCTGTCAGTTCGGTACTGAAACCGGCTGCTGTCTGTGCCATTGCAAACTCCGTTAACGGTTAATTAAAAAAAACTACGTGTCACTAAATATATACGCTGTTTAGCACGGATTCCAGACCCTCCGGTACAGACTGGCGCCAACGCGCCAAATCATTAATCACTAGATTCATAAACTTACGATCTCCTCCCCCCACCATGGGGAGTGTGGCCGGCCCATTAGTAGTAATATGAATGATAATGATTTGCATTTAGCTTTATACCCTGTAGAATATCAGTAAATCTTTATATACAAACCACAGGAACCCACCCGCCATGAAGTCCCCCGCCCTCGCCATCGCCCTGTTTAGCGCTGCCCTGTTCACCCCGGTCATGGGGCTCGCTGACAGCAAGACACCGACCATCGAAGAACTCTGGCAGATCATCCAGGCGCAGCAAAAAGAGATCGCGGCACTGAAACAGCAACAGCAGGATACGGACAAGAAGGCCGCCGCTGCCGATGAAAAGGCCGAGGCCGCCGTGGTTGCCGTGGAAAGCGGTGTCAGTGCAACAGGCGCCTCCGGCAACTGGGTGGACCGTACCAGCATCGGCGGCTATGGCGAGTTGCACTACAACAATGTGGAAGGCTCGGATGATGAAATCGATCTGCATCGGTTCGTACTGTTTCTCGGTCACGAATTCAACGACAACATCCGTTTTTTCTCCGAACTGGAAGTCGAGCACAGCCTCGCCGGCGAGGGCAAGAACGGCGAGGTAGAAATCGAACAGGCCTATATCGAGTTCGACATCCGCGACAACCTGCAGGCGAAGGGTGGCCTGTTTCTACTGCCGGTGGGTATCCTGAATGAAACCCACGAGCCCAACACCTTTTACGGTGTGGAACGCAACAATGTCGAGAACATCATCATCCCGGCTACCTGGTGGGCTGGCGGTGCGGCTCTCTCCGGGCAGAGCGACAGCGGTTTCAGCTGGGACCTTGCCCTGCATGAAGGGCTCGCAGTACCCACACTGGATGAAAATAATGAATTCCGGATACGCAGCGGCAGGCAGAAGACCAGCAAGGCCATTGCCAACGACTTTGCCGCCACTGGCCGCGTCCGCTATACCGGCATCCCCGGACTGGAACTGGCGGCCAGCCTGCAATACCAGTCCGATATCTCGCAACAGGACGGTGACGGACTGGAAGAAGGCCTGCTATTTGAAACCCATGTCAGCTATGAAAAGGGACCGTTCGGTCTGCGCGCCCTGTACGCCGAGTGGAATCTGGATGGCAGTGACGTCAAGGCCGCGGGTGCGGACGAGCAAAAGGGCTGGTACCTGGAACCTGCCTTCAAGCCGCGTGAAGACCTGGGCGTGTATGCACGCTACGAGGATCTGGAGGGATACCGCAGTTCCGACCAGTTCGAGCAGTGGGAAGTTGGTGTCAACTTCTGGCCGCATGAAGACGTGGTGTTGAAGGCGGACTACCGTGACCGCGACCTGGATAGCGGTACGGACTTCAGCGCCTTCGACCTGGGCATCGGTTACCAGTTCTGATCACTGAAACGGCCACCGGGACTTGCGTCACACTGACATTCACTACATCCCCATGATCCACCTGCTTGCCATCCTGTTACTGCTGTTACCGTCCGGCCCTTCGCTGGCTGGTGACATTTACCAGAGCAATGAAGATTTTCTTGCCGAGGTTTTTGACGGCACACCGCCGGAATCCAGCGTCCTGTGGCTGCGGAAAGAAATTCGCACCGCCAGCACCGCCATCATGGGGCACCCCTACCCGGGACTGCGCATCCGTTACTGGGCGCGGGCCGGGCGCAGCGCATGGATACTGGAAGAGATCGGCAAGGAAAAACCGATCACCGTCGGCCTGCTGGTGAATGACAAGGGCATTGAACGGGTGCGGGTACTGGCATTTCGGGAAAGTCGTGGCTGGGAAGTCCGCCACCCCTTCTTCACTGACCAGTTCACGGGCATTGGCCTGACTGCTGACCGGCGACTGGATCGTGACATCGACGGCATCTCCGGCGCCACCCTTTCGGTGCGTGCACTGGAGAAGCTCGCGCGCCTGGCACTTTACCTGCATGACAGGGTACACAACAGCAATGACTCGCAGCCACAAAACTAAAGCGCACGCCAAGCTGCTGCGCTCGCTGTACATCTGGCACCGTTACATCGGCCTCGCCGCCGCACTGTTCGTCATCACGCTGGCCATTACCGGACTGCTGCTGAACCACACGGATGAAATCGGGCTCGATTCAATACAGGTATCTTCACCTGCCCTGCTCGACTGGTACGGTATTCATGCCCCCGCCGATGTCCGGGCCTTCGACACCGGGATGCTGACGGTTGCCGAACTGAACGGCCAGCTGTATGCCAACAACGTGCGCCTGCCGAATATCGAGGGGACATTGGTCGGTGCCGTGGCATTCAATGACATGGTGGTGGCCGCCACCGAGAACCAACTGGTATTGCTCACCCCGGCCGGTGAACTGGTAGAAAGGATGGACAGTTCGGCAGGCGTACCATCCGCTATACAGGCCATTGGTATCAGCAGTACCGGCTTGCCTGTCATCAGGACCAGGCAGGGAGACTACCGGAGCGACACCGGGTTGATAAAATGGACCGGGATGCCTGCCGTGAACGCCCGCTGGGCCATACCGGCCACACTGGATCAGGCAACCCGTCAGTCACTGGACAACGCCTGGCGCGGTAACGGCCTGCCACTGGAACGTGTCATGCTGGACCTGCACAGTGGCCGCATCCTGGGCCACTGGGGTGTCTATCTGATGGACGCCGCCGCCATCCTGTTCCTGCTGCTGTCGATCAGCGGTGTATGGCTGTGGATACGACGTCGTGCCAGCGCCCGTACCCATCAACACAAGATCAACCGGCCCGGCCCGCACAACGCCGGCTGAAGTCCCGCGCTGCACGCACCGCCAAAGCGTGCAATAATCAGCGCCACAATCACAACATGGCCACCATTTTCCAGTTAACTCCCACAAATGCCATTCCACCTTGACCAGCTGCAGCAATCATTTGGCAAGAGCGGCATCCGGCACCTTGCACTGGGCTGCAATCTCCTGCTGCTTGGCTGGATTGCCTGGGTGGTTACGCAGTCCATCCTTACCTGGCAACAGCCGGACACGGATACGCAAACAACAGGATTGTCTGAAGGGCAGATCGAACGGACTCCGGAAACCCGCAACAGTGCGCGGTACAACATCGCCAGCTGGCACCTGTTTGGCCAACCCTCCGCCCAGCCTGCAGAGATCTCCCCGGCCAAAACCAATGCACCGGAAACCCGCCTGAACCTGGAGCTGAACGGCGTCTACCTTGAAGACCAGCCCGAAAATTCGCGCGCCATCATCGCGGAGAAGGGCAAACAACAGGAACATTACCAGGTAGGCGACCAGTTGCCCGGCAACGCGGTGCTGGACGAAATTCATGAAGAATATGTACTGCTACTACGTAACGGACGCTATGAACGGCTGGCACTGACGGAAAAACGCACCAGCGCATCATCAGGCAGTAGCGCCGTTGCCCGTACCGCGCCACGACGCCCGACCAGCAAGGTTCAAAAGCCTATAACAAGCCTGCCGGGTGAAGCCCAGTCACTCTCGACCCTGCTCAAGCTATATCCGGTGGTACATAATGGTGTGTTCCAGGGTATGACCATTAGTGGCGGCAGCGGCGAGGGTCGACGCCTGCTCAAGACGGCAAATGTGAAGCTCAAGCGACGCGACGTGGTCACCGCCATCAACGGCATCGAGATCGAGTCAGCAGAGGTCGGCAAGACGCTGCTGGACAATTACACCGCAACGGAACGCCTGGAACTGATTATTAAGCGCGGCGACAAAAGAATTCCGGTCACTATCGAACCTGACACGAGCAATTAAGCATCAGATCAGCACAACAGGCACAGTGGGCCATTTACACCCACCGCCCGGCAGTGCACTACCCGGGAATACGCCGGCGCCAGACTCCCAGCGCAGCCAGGCCGGCCAGCAATAACCAGAAATCACCGGCTCGCCAGGCAGAGCCGGCATTCGGGCCCAGGCTGCAGGTATAACCGCTGGTGCCCCCACTGACGCGAACGAAGGTCTCGGACAGAATCTCCTGCGCACCGGGGGAGTTGTCCGCCCACACGATGCGGTTGCCACCCGGCGCCAATCGCGCAAGCGGATCACAGCTGGCAGAAGAGACACCGGTGGTAGTCAGCGTCTGACGCGCCAGCACACTGCCGGCAGTGGTGATATGAACATGGGTGATACCATAGGGCCCGCCCGACCCCGTGCCCTGGCAGGTCGCAGCGTCGAAATCCATATAAGTCACATGCATGCGCCGGTCAAACCCGAAGCGGGAGAAGGCCTGCCAGGCAAACTGCGGACTGCCCGTGCTGACCAGGCTTTCAGACAGCCTGATAACGGCAAGATCGGCGACACTGCCATCCTGATCGTCCAGCAACGGATCGAGCGCCGCCATGAAGACTTCTTCGCCGCCCGTTGCCGTGCTCGCGGTGAACACCACGTATACCTTGTTATCATCCAGGTCCACGCCAAGCGTGGCATGCGTCGCGCGCAGGCCATCATTGACCGTCAACAGGGTGCTGTCGATCAGCACGTCGCCGCTCGCACCGCCAATCATGGCGTAGTAGACCTCTTCCGCCTCTGTATTCCCCGTGTTACCGAACACGATATGGACATTGGCCGCGCTGTCGATGGCGATATCGGGCAGGTCATTACAGCTACCGGCCCCGCCCAGCTCTATCGGGCCATTGAGAATCACGCCATCACCATCGACCTTGACATACTGCACGTTCAGACCGCAGTCATCTTCCCACACGATGTGCAGATCGCCATTAGCGTTGATAGCTGTGCGCGGATGCGCGGCCGCAAGGCCATCCTGATCGTCAGAGATGAGCTTGTCGCCTACCGCCTTTATGGTTGCGAGATCGGCGGCAGTACCATCCAGGTCATCCCGGTACGGTTCCAGGCGCAGGAAATACACTTCGTCATCCGTCTTGTTCTGCCACACCACCAGCGCCCGGTTCGTTGTATCAATTACCAGGCTGGGGCGGGTATTGGAACTGCCACCGTCGTTAATTTGCGTGGTGTCGATAATGACATCGCCAGCCTGATTGAACATGCGATAGAAAACAGCGCCACTATCGACGTCCGCGTCATACCAGACCAGGTGCCGGTTGCCATTTGTATCGGTACGCACATCCGGAAAGTCTGCGGTATTGCCGGAGACAGTCAGCTGCTCGGGGACAGCCTGCACGGCAGGGACTGCCAGCAGCACCAGCAGGCCGGCAAAAATGTTCAGGCAGAAACGCTTCACGATAACCTCTCCTCGGTGTTCAGCAAGATATTCAGGACAGGCATTGTAACCCAAGGCGGCAGCGCCGGAAGCGCAGTTCACCTGCCGCCCCTGGTATCAGGACTCATTTTATGTGCGTATCCGGGGATACCGGCAGACAGATGCCGGCGGTGCTAGCTGCAACCCTTCGGGCGTGGCAAACCGGCGATCTTGTTGGCGCACTTGATCAACCCGGTCGGGAACAGCGAATAGATATATTTCTGGTCGCTGCGGTCCTTGCCGTATTTCTTCTTCATCAGCTTGGAAAACGCTCGTGGCTCACAGACCTGGCCGTTCTCGGTGAAGTGCTCGCGCGCCAGGTTGATGATGTCCCAGTGTTCCCGGGTCAGCTCGTCGATATGCTCGTTTATGGCAATCTGCCCGGCCAGCGCCTCGCTCCACTCGTCCAGGTTTTCCAGCCAGCCGGCCTCGCTCAACTGTATTGTCTTGCCATCCACTACGGCTTCCATGATTGCGTCCTCGTTGATATTTGATGCTATTTGTTGATCTTGGTGAACTTGGACCCTTCCAGGGTCAGGTTGTACATGAGCCCCTTGTTGCTGAACACGAAACCCACAACCGGATCCTTGATATCGACGGTGTTGATATCCTCACCCATACCCCACTTGACCACGGCAATCGAGCCATCAACACCGGCCTTCCAGCCATCACTGTTGCGGAAATCACTGAGTGCCTTGCCGGTCATGAACACGACGACCACGGACTTGGATTGTGCGCCGAGCTGGAAGCCGATCGAGGCGGCGGCCGTGTTGTAGTAATCCACTGTCTTGCCACCAACACGCAATGCGCCCTCGCCGTATTCGCCCCCGATGCCGATGCCGGCCTTGATCACGCTCGGGAACACCAGCACACCGCTGGCCCTGGCAAGGAACTTGCTGCCACCCTGTACCTCGCTCCGGAACCGCTTGAGCGTTTCGTCGACACCGATATTGATTTCCGCGGCAGACTTGGCCTGTGCCAGCCCCGTGACGGCGCAGGCACACAATAGAAACAATGTAGCAAACAGCCGCGCTGTTGTATTCACCTGAGTAACGCGCATTATCAAACCCTCCAGTAGCCAGTCGTGGGCGCTACTCTAGCACACCGGGAGCCTCACAAACGTGACCCACTCGATAACCTGCAGACGCAGCTGGTGCTGTATATTCAGGTGCCTGCGCGCACCAGGCCACCCAGGCCACGCTGTTCAAGGACGCTGTTGTACAGCTCGCGGATGGCGCGCGGCTCCTCCAGCGCAAGTGCCTGATCCAGCAGCCCGGCTGCCTCACTGCGGGTGAAACTGCGCACCACCCACTTCACCCGTGCAAGGTTACTCACGCTCATGCTCAGGCTGTCGACCTCCAGTCCGAGCAATGCGAGTGCCGCAGCCGGATCACCGGCCATTTCACCACATACGCTCACCGGCTTGCCGAATTTATGTGCATCGCCCACCACCTGCCGGATGGCGCGCAACACCGCCGGGTGCAGACACTGGTAAAGATTCGCCACGCGCGAATTGTTGCGGTCCACCGCCAGCAGGTACTGGGTCAGGTCATTGGTACCGATGGAAAAGAAATCCACCCGCTTGGCCATGGCCTCGATCTGGTACACGGCGGAAGGCACCTCGATCATGATGCCAATCGGTGGCCGATGCACCGGCATGCCATCTTCCAGCAACTCGTCATAGGCCTGGTCTATCAGGGACATGGCGATATCCAGTTCGGAGACCGAGGATACCATCGGCAACATGATGGTCAGGTTATTCAGACCGATGCTTGCGCGCAGCATGGCGCGGATCTGGGTCAGGAAGATTTCCGGGTGATCAAGTGAAATGCGAATACCGCGCCAGCCCAGGAACGGGTTGTCTTCATGCACCGGGAAATATGGCAGCATCTTGTCGCCCCCCACGTCCAGGGTACGCAACGTGACCGGGCGTGGCGCAAATGCCTCCAGCGCATTGTGGTAGATACGCAGTTGCTCTTCCTCGCCAGGGAAAAAATCCTGCACCAGGAACGGCACCTCGGTGCGGTAGAGCCCGACACCGTCACCCTCACTGTGCACTTCCGTGCCACCACCGGACACCAGGCCGATGTTCAGGTACAGCGGCACCGGGACGCCATCCGGTGTGATCGACGGCTGACCGGCAACGTTCTTCAGCACCTCGGTAAGTTCCGTCTCCTGCGTCTGCAACAACAGGAATTCCTCGCGCACCAGCGACGACGGGTTGATGAAGACATCACCGCGATAACCGTCTGCAATGATGGTTCGGCCCTCGAGACGGCTGACTGGCATGTCATTGACACCCATCACCGCGGGGATGCCCAGCGCCTGCGCCAGGATCGCCACATGAGAGGCACTGGAACCGC
This sequence comes from uncultured Gammaproteobacteria bacterium, assembly GCA_965544015.1. Classification (GTDB taxonomy): domain Bacteria; phylum Pseudomonadota; class Gammaproteobacteria; order UBA9214; family UBA9214; genus UBA9214. Next base: position 18,489 of record CBEULV010000014.1, read on the forward strand.
TGGCACTGACAATCCCGGCCAGGTTGCCCAGCGGGATCTCGGCCAACTGGCTGGCACTGATGTCTTCTCCCACCAGCACGGTCTGCGGGTAGATCTCGACAGCGGCGGACGGATGGCTCTGCATGTGTGTCAGGATGCGACGCCCCAGATCGCGAATATCACTGGCACGCTCGCGCAGGTAGGAGTCCTCCATGGCCTCGAACACGCTGACATGCTGCGAAATGGTCTCACGCAGCGCACCCGGCGCCCAGTTTCCCTCGCGAATACGCTGTACCGTTTCCCCGACCAGGCTGTCACCACCCAGCATCAGCAGCAGGGCATCAAACAGGGCCAGTTCCTCCGCCGGCAACACGGCGGACATGCGATTGGCATAATCGCGCAAGTCGTCCCTGACAGCGGCAACCGCGGCCTCAAAATTGCTTACCTCGAGATCGGGGTCAGCCGCCACGCGGTCCGGGATCGCTTCAAGATTGGCGGGCGGATAGACCACCAGGGCCTGGCCGATGGCCACGCCGGGCGATCCCGGCAGGCCACGCAACGCGGCAGATGCCGAATCAGACTGCGCCAGGGCACTGGTGACCTGGCCGATGGCGCGGGCATGGGTAATGGCCCCGGCCAACTGTGCCGCCAGCGTAACCAGGAACGACTCCTCGTCCTCACCGAACTTGTGCACCTTGCGCTGGCGCACGACAAGCACGCCAAGCACCTTGCCATGCTGGATAATCGGTACGCCCAAAAAGCCGTGGTAGGGATCCTCGCCGGTTTCAGTGACAAACCGGTAGCGTGGATGACTCGGCGCATCCTCGATATTCACCGGTTCCTCGCGCTCGCTGACCATGCCGACCAGACCTTCACCGTGGCGCAGTTGCGCCCTGCCGACGGCATTCTTGCGCAAACCCTGCGTGGCACTTAACACAAACTGTCCTTGTTCGGCACCCAGCAGGTAGACCGATGCCACGTCCACGCCAACCGATGACTTGACGCGTTCGACAATGATATCCAGCGCGCTTTGCAGATCCGGCGCGGCATTGACCTCCTGGACAATTCTTCTCAGCGTATCAAGCATGCGTGGTGTTCCGGGGAACTGGAGTGAACGGGATAATCAACTGAATACCAGCCAGACTGCCGGCGGCGTTTATTTTCCCGGCCTGTGCTGTTGCGGGCAGGCCGGCACGCCGTCGGGAAACAGCAGGGGCGCCAGTTCGTTCAGTGCCTGGCGATAAACCTTGCGCTTGAACGCCACCACCTCATTGAGGGGATGCCAGTAATCGACCCAGCGCCAGTGGTCGAACTCGGGGCGCTCCGAGCGGTCGAGAGATACCGCCTGGTCGGCGCACAGGATACGCAGCAGGAACCATACCTGTTTCTGTCCGATGCATACCGGGTGGCTGTTGCGGCGAATGTACTGGCGCGGCAGCCGATAACGCAACCAGCCGCGCGTGGCCCCGATCAGTTCGACATGCTCATGGCGCAGGCCGACCTCCTCGCCAAGTTCGCGGTACATCGCCTCGGCCGGCGTTTCGTCCGAGCGCATGCCGCCCTGGGGAAATTGCCAGGCATCCTGCCCGACCCGGCGGGCCCACAACAGCTGCCCCTTCGGGTTTGACAGGATGATGCCGACGTTTGGCCTAAATCCATCCGGATCAATCACTTGTGAAACCTTTCTACAATTCTTGAATAAAAATCATTCTCCCATAGCTGACTGCCCGTAGCAAATCCGCAGCAGTCCTTAACGCATAACAGCGCGGGCCTTTCGTGTATGCTTGGCGACGTTTTTTTCAGGGAGCCATAGCGTGGGAATTGCTCTGTTTGACCTCGACAATACACTGATCGCCGGTGACAGTGATTACCTGTGGGGCTGCTTCCTGGTCGAACAGGGCATCGTGGACGGGGCAACCTATGAGCGCGCCAACCGGCGCTTCTATGACCAGTACAAGGTCGGCGAACTGGATATTTTCGAGTTCCTCGACTTTCAGCTGCGCCCGCTGGCCGAGCACGACCTGACACAACTCGAACACTGGCGCGCACAGTACATCCAGGAAAAAATCGTCCCCATCCTGTTGCCGAAGGCTCATGCGCTGATCGACCGGCACCGCGCAAGCGGTGACACGCTGGCCATCATCACTGCAACCAACCGCTTTATTACCGCGCCGATTGCAAGCCTGTATGGTGTCGATCACCTGCTGGCGACCGAGCCACAACTGGTCGATGGACGCTACACCGGCAAGGTAGCCGGCGTGCCGTGTTTTCAGGACGGCAAGGTCAAGGTGCTGGAAGGCTGGCTGGAAAAAACCGGGCAGTCACTCGACGAAAGCTGGTTTTACAGCGACTCGCACAACGACCTGCCGCTGCTGAACCAGGTCCGGCGTCCTCACGCCGTCGACCCGGACGAGATACTTGAAGTGCATGCCCGGCAGCAGGGCTGGCCGGTAATCAGCCTGCGCTGAAGGTTGCCGGTGCGCACGACACTGCTTCTCGCCACGCTCATCCTGCTCGCACTGTGCTGCACGGTGTTCAGCCTGCTGAGCGGCAGCATCGCAACTGGCTGGGGCGATTTGCTGGCGGCCCTCTCTGGCAACACTGACCGGACCACCTCCGTGATCATCCTGGAACTGCGCTGGCCACGCACTGCCGCAGCCTTCGTCACCGGGGCATTACTGGCGCTGGCCGGCGGACTGATGCAGGTCCTGTTACGCAATCCGCTGGCCGACCCCTACGTTCTTGGCATTTCCGGCGGTGCGGCAAGTGGCGCGTTACTGGCCATGCTGCTGGGCGCAGGCACCCTGCTGCTGAATGGCGCAGCTTTCGGTGGCGCCCTGTTCTCAATGCTGCTGGTATTCGGGCTGGCACAGGGCAGTGGCAGCTGGACCAGTCACCGCCTGCTGCTGACCGGTGTCGTGGTTGCTGCCGGCTGGGGGGCGCTGATCGCATTCCTGCTCGCGGTAAGTCCGGACGCCGGGCTGCGCGGCATGCTGTTCTGGCTGATGGGTGACCTGTCCCATGCCGGTACCCCGCTGGCCGGCGGCGGCGTGCTACTGGCAGGGATTGTCATCTGCTTCGGACTCGGACGCTCACTGAACATCCTGGCGCACGGCGCAAGGATGGCAAGCACACTGGGCGTTAGCGTCGACTCACTGCGCCGTGCCATATACCTGCTGGCATCCATCCTGACCGCCAGCGCCGTAACACTGGCTGGCAGCATCGGCTTTGTCGGCCTGATCGTGCCCCACATGCTGCGCCTTATGGGTGTGCGCGATCACCGCCTGCTGCTGCCTGCCGCAGCGCTGCTCGGTGGCAGCCTGCTGATCCTCGCCGACACACTCGCGCGCACCCTGTTTGCACCACGACAACTACCGGTCGGGGTACTGACCGCGCTGATCGGCGTGCCCCTGTTCCTGCTGTTGCTGTACCGCACCCGCAACGGAACCGGCACACGGGGGCACAGCTGACATGCCACTGCTGGTCGCACAGGGGCTGACCGTCTCGATCGCGGGCATCCCGGTCTGCAACGATCTCGACCTTGTCATCGAAGCCGGTGAACGCTGGTGCCTGCTGGGACGCAACGGGGCCGGCAAGACCACCCTGCTGCATACCCTGGCCGGGTTGCATCGGCCGGATAGCGGCTCCCTGTCACTGGCTGGCGAGGATTTGTTCGGGATTGCAAATAAAACCCGTGCCCGGCAGATCGGCCTGTTGCCGCAGGACCACACGGATGCCTTCCCGGCCACGGCACTGGAAACTGTACTGACCGGCCGCCACCCCTGGCTGGGTGCGCTACAGTGGGAAGGCGCGGACGATTACCGCATTGCCCGCAACGCGCTTGCCGCAGTCGAGCTTACTGACATGGAAGCGCGCAGTGTCGATACCCTGTCCGGCGGCGAGCGCCGGCGCCTCGGCATTGCCACACTATTGGCGCAGGACCCGCAACTGCTGTTGCTGGACGAACCGTCCAATCATCTCGACATTCACCAGCAGGTGCGCATGCTGGACCTGCTCAGGCAACAGGCCGTTGGCGACAGCAAGGCACTGTGCCTAGTCATGCATGACCTCAATCTCGCCACACGTTGCTGTGACAAGTTCCTGTTATTGTTTGGCGATGGCAGCAGCGCGCAGGGCTCCGCCACAACCGTACTGACCCGGGAAAACCTGCAACGCCTGTATCAGCATCCATTGCACCGCATCGACGGGCCAACAGGAGCGGTGTGGATACCGGAATGAATCACGGCCCGCTTCACGCCCGCTACTGCAATCCTGCTTGACACCCACACCATCCCGGCCGTACAGTCTGCCGCGCATTGTTGCAGGTATTCCACGAACATCAGTTCACGGAATGAAACGGGAAGCCGGTGCGTTATCGCATTAACAAGTCCGGCGCTGCCCCCGCAACGGTAAGCGAGTCAAGGTGAATCCACATGCCACTGCGCAAGACGCGGGAAGGCGATTCACCGGGGTAACCCGCTCGCGAGCCCGGAGACCGGCCTGCTATTTACTTGAACGTATCGCGGAGGGCGATGCCAACAGGCCGCCAGCGGCTGCGTTGCGTTTCTCCTCGACCCTGACTGCGCGGGCGGCGCACTGGAGAAACGCATGAAT
>CBEULV010000015.1:0-22606 GCA_965544015.1 uncultured Gammaproteobacteria bacterium
GTATCAGCAAGTATAAAACCATAACAACGTTTGTGCATGGAGATTCAAAAATGAAGAAAATCATCATCGGCCTGGCCGCCACGGGCATTTTACTGTGTAGCGCAGCCCAGGCAGCCAATAACCCGAACACGACGCGTACCCTTACCAGCGGCATTGGCAGCGGCACAACGGTATCGGGCGTGAACAGCAACCTACCCTACAATTCGCACGCCAGCAAACGTAACAGCAAGGCGGATGTCAGCCTGACAAGCTACCGCAGTGGATACTCGCGCAGGCCAGACCAGTCATTCAGGACAACGACAAGCACTGCTTCCAGCAGTCAGCCGACGACCATCCCGGCCAGCCTGCCCGCACAGGCAACTGGCAATACGCCTGTGACAATCGGTGGTGGCACGGCGCCAACCAGCATCCCGGCAACCATCCCCAGCCAGGCAGTCGGAATTGTACCGTCAACAATCGGCGCTTCTTCAGGCAGTGGCGGTGGCATTGTCGCCACCACCCCGCCAACCACTATCCCGGCAACCATCCCCAGCCAGGCAGCCAGCATAGTACCGTCAACAATTGGCGCTTCTGCCGGCGGTGGCATTGCTTTCACGACGCCACCTACCAGCATCCCGGCGAACATCCCCAGCCAGGCAGCGGGTCACGTACCGGCATCGATCGGCGGCAGACCCTAAACTTTAGACTCACGCTATCAGCAGCCCCGCATTGCAAATGCAGTGCGGGGCTTTTGATTGCGTCAGGACGTAACCATCTCGATGTGCTCAACCACCAGTTGCGGACTGACCAGGCCGCGGTATTCGTTCACATCCAGACGGTAGGCTAACCGGGCGGAGCGGCAACCGGCGGGCAGTGCCGCCGTGTTGAAGGCAATGGCGTCGATCCGTCTGGCGCCCTGTGGCGGCTTCACCGTCAGCTTGAGATGACGCTCCCCCACCACGCGCTGGCCGAGGATTTCAAAGCAGCCGTCGAACAGGGGCTCCGGAAAGCCCTGCCCCCAAGGACCGGCGTCGCGCAACTGCTGCGCCACCTCCAGCGACAATTCGCCATCGCTCAATTCCCCATCGGAATACAGGCACGTGTGCAGGTCATCCGCCGACAGGTGACGTGATACCTCGGTATCGAAGGCGGCAGCGAATGCCGGGTAGTCGGCCTCGGCCAGTGACAGGCCGGCTGCCATGGCATGACCGCCGAACTTCTGGACCAGTTGCGGGTGTCGGGTGGCCACGGCATCCAGCACATCACGGATGTGCAGGCCCGTGACCGAACGCGCCGAACCCTTGATCTCGCCTTCCACACTGCGTGCAAAGGCAATCACCGGGCGATGCAGGCGATCCTTGATGCGCGCCGCGAGGATGCCGATGACACCCTGGTGCCAGTCCGGATCAAACAGGCACAACCCTACCGGCAACCGTTCATCGTCGAGTTTCAGGTTTTCGATTGCCGTCAGCGCCTGCGCCTGCATGTCACTTTCGATCTCGCGCCGCTCACGGTTGAGTGCATCCAGTTGTGCCGCCATGTCGCGCGCAGCCGTTGCATCATCTGCAAGCAGGCACTCAATGCCGAGCGACATGTCATCCAGCCGGCCGGCCGCGTTCAGGCGCGGTCCGGCGGCAAAACCGAGATCACTGGCCACCACGCGCGGCAGACTGCGTCCGCCCGCCTCCAGCAAGGCACGCAGCCCCGGTACACAACTACCGGCACGAATGCGCTGCAGGCCCTGCTTTACCAGCACCCGGTTATTGCGATCCAGCGGCACCACGTCGGCAACTGTACCCAGCGCCACCAGGTCCAGCCATTGCGCCAAGTTTGGCACATCGATGCCCTGATCGGAAAACCAGCCCTGCTCGCGCAGGCGTGCACGCAGCGCCAGCAGTACGTAAAACGCGACACCAACCCCGGCCAGTGCCTTGCTCGGGAAGGCATCACCGGGCAGATTGGGATTCACGATGGCATCGGCTTCCGGCAGGCTGTGGCCGGGCAGGTGGTGATCGGTTATCAGAACCCGCATGCCGGCACGTTTGGCGGCAGCCACCCCGTCAATACTGGCAATGCCGTTGTCCACGGTCATGATCAGTGCCGGTGCCTGCCGCGCCGCCACCTCGACGATCTCCGGGGTAAGTCCGTAACCATATTCGAAGCGGTTCGGCACCAGGTAACGCACGTCCGCTGCACCCATGGCACGCAGGCCACGCACGCAAAGTGCACAGCTGGTCGCGCCATCTGCATCGAAGTCACCGACAATCAGGATGCGCTGACGTGCCACGATTGCCGTTTGCAACAATTCCGCAGCGGCCGCCAACCCCCCCAGTGATTCCGGTGGCAGCAGGTTTTGCAGCGAATAGTCGAGTTCCTGCGGGGATGTGATGGCACGCGCGGCGTAGATCCGGCGCAGGATCGCCGGCATGTGCGCCGGAAAATCCACTGCCGCAGCAGCTGGCTGACGTTGTACGATCTTGCGACTCATGGCTGTAACCGTGCCTCAAACGGGTGTTGGCGTCTCCAGAATGCGCGTTGCTCCCGGCGGCCGGTATAAAAACGGCGGCATTGGCAGGAATCGATCACCAGCGACGCCAGCCTGCCCTGTTGCAAGGCAGCCAGCACGGGGGCAAACCAGGTGCGTTCCAGCTGTTGCAGTTCATCCAGCCAGCCCTCGATGTCATTGTAGTGTGCCGGCCACTCCAGCCCCTCCAGCAACACCAGTACCTGAGCATCCGGCATGCAGGCAAGCAATTCACCGGCATCGGCAGGCACAGCCTGCCGGGGCACCCCGGTATGCAGGGCCAACCCCGTGGCCAGCGGGTGGCCACTATAAAGCGCATTCACCTGCGCACTCAGCGTCCCGGGCAATACCCCGCCGCCCCAGAACCACAGGCTGTTAATGGCAGGCTCGCCACGCGCCTCGCGCGCGAGATTGACCGGATGATCATGCAGCAACATCTGCAACTCGTTCATCATCGCATGCCAGTGGCGTGCATCCCTGCCTGCCGGCAGTAAAGGATCGATATCCTGCCCGGCCACCTGCGCCAGCGCCCGCGTGGTGATGTCCGGCACCCGCGGCACAGCCAGGTACCAGCGCTGCGGGTGCGGCGCATGCAGTTGCCAACCGTGATCGGCATTGTAGTCATTGATCGAGGCTACCAGCGCATCGGCCTCTTCCTGTGTCAGCGGGAAGCTGTGCGCATCGAACAGGCGCAGGCTGCTCTGGTCGGCACGCAGGTGCACCGGGTCTGCACGCAGCAGGTACTGTGTTGCCGGTGCGCCGGTATCGGCCAGCCAGCTCAGTGGCGCAACCGGCAGGTCGTCCGCGTCACCGATACCGAAATAGCCAGCCAGCGTGGGCTCGAGCCCGGAAGCCTGCACGCGCTCGTCGTGACTGCGTGACAACAGGCGGTCGAGCGCAACCGGCCGCTGCTCAAGATAATCGGTAATCGGATGGTCGGTCTCAGGCCCGGACAGGCCGGGTATCAGCAGGACAAGCTGTTGTGCTGCGGCAGACACGCCGGATGATCAGGCCATGTTATCCAGAATCGCGGTCTTCACGGCGTCGAGCTCGGCGTCCACAGTGAGCATGCCACCCTGGCATTGCTTGATAGCAGTGTCCGGGTCCTTCAGGCCGTGGCCGGTCAGCGTGCACACCACCGAACTGCCTTCCGGAATCTTGCCGGACTGGATATCTCGCATGGCACCCGCCACCGAGGTAGCCGAGGCCGGTTCACAGAAGATGCCTTCCTTCTCGGTGAGCATTTTCTGTGCCGCGAGAATGACCTCGTCGGTACACTCGTCGAACCAGCCCCCGGATTCCTTCTGCACCGTCCAGGCACGATCCCAGGACTGCGGATGTCCAATGCGAATGGCGGTCGCCACCGTCTCCGGATGATCCACCATGGCGCCACGCATAAACGGCGCCGAACCAGCGGCCTGGTAACCCACCATGACCGGACGCCGGTCGGTTACGGCCGGGGCCGGGTATTTGCAACCACCTTCACAGAACGCACAGGCCGCGGTGGACTGGCCGGCATATTCACTGTAACCGATCCAGTGGGCAGTGATGTTGCCGGCGTTACCCACAGGCAGGCAGTGATAATCTGGCGCATGGCCGAGCTCGTCGACGATTTCGAATGCTGCAGTCTTCTGACCCTGCAGACGATAGGGATTGATGGAATTTACGATCGTCACCGGCGCATGCTCGGCAACCTCCTTCACCAGCGCCATACCGGCATCGAAGTTGCCGCGAATCTGGATCACCACGGCACCGTGGATCATCGCCTGCGCCAACTTACCGAGCGCAATCTTGCCCTCGGGAATCAGCACAAACGCGGTAATGCCGGCACGTGCGGCATAGGCCGCCGCCGCTGCGGAGGTGTTACCCGTCGAGGCACAGATAATCGCCTGACTGCCTTCGGCAACCGCCTGCGTCACTGCCATGGTCATGCCACGGTCCTTGAACGAACCGGTCGGGTTGAGACCTTCGTACTTGACGTACATGTCGACATTCTTGCCGAGCACGGCAGGAATGTTCTTCAGCCGGATCAGCGGCGTATTACCTTCGCCCAGACTGACCAGGCGCGTGCTGTCGGTCACCGGCATACGGTCACGGTAATGTTCAATCAGGCCGGTATAGCGTTTTGCTTCAGACATTTTATTTACCTTCTAAAAAACATGATCTCGCGCAAAAGCGCAGAGAATAACTTCATCGTCGTTCCCGCGCAGGCGGGAACGACGAGATTTTATCTTCGTCCTCTGTGTGCTCTGTGGCATATATCAATCAAGTCAGTCAACATTCAAATGCTCGAGCCGGATGCGCGTCACTTCGCCGTGGATGCTGTCCAGCGCCTCGATCTTTGTGATTGCCGCATTCATCTGGCGCTCCTGCACCACGTGGGTGAGCAGGATGATCGACGCCCGATCTGCTTCCGGTGCCGGCTCCTTCTGCAGGATAGCCTCGATACTGATGCCGGCATCACCCAGGATGCGGGCAACATCGGCCATTACGCCCGGCTTGTCACTGACCTGCATGCGCAGGTAGTAGGCAGTCTCGATGTCGTCCATGGCGAGGATCGGCAGATCGGATATCGACCCCGGCTGGAAGGCCAGGTGCGGCACGCGGTTCTGCGGGTCGGCGGTCAGGGTGCGCGTGACGTCGACAATATCGGCAACCACCGCGGACGCAGTCGGCTCGGCACCGGCGCCGGCGCCGTAGTACAGCGTAGGACCCACGGCATCCGCATACACCAGCACCGCGTTCATAACCCCGTCGACGTTGGCAATCAGGCGTCGTTCCGGGATCAGGGTCGGGTGCACACGCATCTCGATGCCCCTGGCGGTGCGACGCGTGTAACCCAGGTGCTTGATACGGTAGCCGAACTGTTCCGCATAAACGACATCCTCGCGCGTGATGCCGCCGATGCCCTCGGTATATACCTTGTCGAACTGCAGCGGAATCCCGAATGCCAGTGCAGCCAGGATGGTGAGCTTGTGGCCCGCGTCGATACCCTCCACATCAAAGGTCGGATCGGCCTCGGCGTAACCGAGCACCTGCGCCTCTTTCAGCACATCGTCAAAGTCACGTCCCTTGTCACGCATCTCGGTAAGGATAAAGTTACCAGTGCCATTAATGATGCCGGCCAGCCATTCGATCTGGTTGGCCGCCAGCCCTTCGCGAATCGCCTTGATGATCGGGATACCGCCGGCCACTGCCGCCTCGAACGCCACCATCACGCCCTTGTCCTGCGCGGCGGCGAAGATTTCGTTACCGTGCATGGCAATCAGCGCCTTGTTGGCCGTGACCACGTGCTTGCCGTTGGCGATTGCCTTCAGCACCAGCTCACGTGCCGGCTCGTAACCGCCAATCAACTCGACGACGATATCGACATCGGGGTTCTCCACCACGCTGAAGGCATCATCACTGACATCGATGCCCTCGACGCCCGGCAACCCGGCCGGGTCATATTCGCGTGCAGCGGCATGTGTGATACGGATACCACGCCCGGCGCGCCGGGTGATTTCCTCTGCATTGCGATTGAGCACGTTAAACGTGCCACCGCCCACTGTGCCCAGCCCCAGCAGACCAACATTAACCGGTTTCAATTGTTACCCTCCTGAATCGTTTGACTGGCCAAGGTCCCTGCGAAACATGTCGCGAATACAACGGATAGCCTGGCGGATTCGGTGCGTGTTCTCGATCAGGCCGAAACGGACGTAATCATCGCCGTATTCGCCGAAGCCGATGCCGGGAGAGACCGCCACCTTGGCATCACTCAGCATTTTCTTGGAAAACTCCAGGGAGCCCATTTCGCGGTAGGCGGCAGGGATGCGTGCCCACACGAACATGGTCGCTCTGGGTTTTTCCACCGGCCAGCCCAGCGCATTCAGACCGTCACACAGCACATCTCGACGTTCCTGGTACATGTCGCGGATTTCCCGCACGCAATCCTGCGGACCTTCCAGCGCGGCAATGGCCGCGACCTGGATCGGTGTAAACATGCCGTAATCCAGATAGGACTTTATGCGCGACAGTGCCGCGACCAGGGTCTCGTTGCCGCACATGAAGCCGACACGCCAGCCCGGCATATTGTAACTCTTGGACAGCGAGAAAAACTCCACCGCGACATCCATGGCCCCCTCGACCTGCAGGATAGATGGCGCCTTGTAACCGTCAAACACCAGGTCGGCATAGGCCAGGTCCTGGATCACCCAGATCTCGTTCTCGCGCGCGATCGCAACCACCCTCTCGAAGAAATCCAGATCAACACATTGGGTGGTCGGGTTGCCGGGGAAGTTCAGCACCAGCATTTTCGGTTTCGGCCAGGAGTCCTTGATGGCCTTTTCCAGCTCGGCGAAGAAATCCACGTCGGGACGCAGTGGCACATGGCGGATATCCGCGCCCGCAATAGCAAAGCCATAGGGATGGATCGGGTAGGCCGGGTTCGGCACCAGCACGGCGTCACCGGGCCCCACGGTGGCCAGCGCCAGGTGTGCCAGGCCTTCCTTGGAACCAATGGTGACGATGGCATTCTTTTCCGGGTCGAGCTCGACGTCATAGCGGCGCCGGTACCAGTCACAGATCGCCTTGCGCAGGCGCGGGATGCCACGCGACAGCGAATAGCGGTGAGTATCGCCGCGTTGCGCAGTCTCGACCAGTTTGTCGACGATGTGCTGCGGGGTCGGCTGGTCCGGGTTACCCATGCCGAAATCGATGATGTCCTCGCCCCGTGCCCGCGCTGCTGCCTTCAACTCATTGACAATATTGAAAACATACGGGGGTAGCCGCTTGATGCGGGCAAATTCTTCTATCACGCTGGTAACCGGTTATTTCCTTGTTTATGAAGGTATTACTGCAATCTCCTGAGACTGCTTACGGTACTCAAAAGTGTGCGGGGAAACAAGGGGACAAAAACGGGCAATGGTGCTGGCGGTTTCGTGGCTCAGCCGGACGTCGCCTTGTCACCCCCGGCCCGCTTCCGTATCGTTTCTACATGCGCTTTCATCAGGACACCGCAGCCGGTAACAGCATCCAGTCTTACAGCGAGCAGGGTATTGTCATTGATGACAAACTCATTACCCGCAGCGTGCTGATCAACCCGGATACGGTACGGGAATGGCCACCCAAATGCGTGGCAGATCTCCGGCAGGAACACTTCGCTGAGATAGAGACCCTACGGCCGGGCATAGTCATCCTCGGCACCGGCGCAACACTCATCTTTCCACCGGCACAGTTTCTGGTTGGCCTGCAGGGCCAGGGCATCGGCGTGGAAGTGATGGCGAACGACGCGGCCATCCGCACCTTCAATGTATTGCTGTCGGAAGACCGCAAGGTATTGCTGGCACTGTTACAGGAATAGATCGTGCCGTGGTCCAGGTCCGACCTGGCAGAGAGCACCAGAACGTCCGAAAACGACCCTTCAGACATTCGCCTGGCCCTTCCGGCTGCCTGCTTGCCTGTAGCAGACCGCGTCCTCGATCTTTTTCGACAAAGCCATCTCGCGATGTACAGGGATGTACAAGTGCCGCGTGAGGCATGGAGGAGGCTGGCCCGGGCTATGCCGTGAGCGGCCTTGCGAAGCGCTACACCAACAGACACTCCTGCAGGGGCGGAGCTTGCTCCGCGAACCGCTCCAGGAAGCAATTGTTCGCGCTTGCGAAGCGCTCCTACAGCAATAGACGCGCCGCGATTGACCAGAAAGCATTTTCTCTGCGCCTTTGCGACTTTGCGTGAGATGGTTTTTCTTTGCGCCCTTTGTGTTCTCTGTGGCAATAATATTTTGTTGTCTTTGCGCCCTGGCGGCTTTGCGTGAGGTTGCTTTTCTTTGTGTTCTCTGTGGCAAAGGTTATTATTTCAGCAAAGCCTCCATCGAGATCCCCTCCTGCTCGAGGATCTTCTTCAGCTTCTTCAGTGCATCCATCTGGATCTGGCGCACGCGTTCGCGGGTAACACCGATTTCCTTGCCGACCTCCTCCAGCGTGGACACAGAGTAGCCGTGCAGTCCGAAGCGGCGCTCCACCACCTCGCGTTGCTTGTCAGTGAGTTTTGCGAGGCATTCCTCGACGTTTAAGTGAATATCCTCATCGGCCAGCGAGTCGGACGGGTCCTGCGTCTGCCCGTCTGCAATGGTCTCGATCAGTGTTCTGGACGGATCATTCAGAACGCTACTGTCGGTCGATGCTGTACGCTCGTTCAGGCCGAGCATCTTCTCGACGTCCTGGATCGGCTTGTGCAGCAATTCGGCGATTTCCTCGGCATTCGGTTCATGGTCCAGCTGCTGGGCCAGGCTGCGTGCAGCGCGCAGGTAGGAATTGATCTCTTTCACCACGTGGATCGGCAAGCGAATGGTGCGCGTCTGGTTCATGATGGCGCGCTCGATGGTCTGGCGTATCCACCACGTCGCATAGGTGGAGAAACGGAACCCGCGTTCCGGGTCGAATTTCTCCACCGCGCGGATCAGGCCCAGGTTGCCCTCTTCAATCAGGTCGAGAAATGCCAGCCCACGGTTGGTGTAACGACGTGCGATCTTCACCACCAGGCGCAGGTTGCTTTCGATCATGTGCTTGCGCGCGGCCTCATCACCGCGCTGGACCTGTCGCGAAAACCTGACCTCCTCCTCGGCCGTGAGCAGCGGGGAGGCACCGATTTCGTTCAGGTAGAGGCGTGTGGGATCGTGACTGTCGGAGGGATGGCGCTTGACCGGGATACGCTCTGCATCGGCGGTGTTTTTGGACATGCCCTGTCCGCCGGCCGCACCGCGCCGATTAGAAGACTTTCCTCCGTCAATGCCTTTTGGTTTTGCCACTGGCATTCCCGCCGTGTTCACTACTTCCTGCCAGCCCGTTGCATACGGACCCGTTATGGTGATCTGTCGGTTCAGATCCTCGGCAGATACTGCATGGGATTTACCGGTTTGCCATCCTTGCGGATTTCAAAATAGAGCGCGGTACGATCGGTACCGCTGTTTCCCATCTTTGCAATCATCTGTCCTGCCGCGACGTAATCACCTTCCACAACGAGCAGCTTGCTGTTATGCCCGTACGCACTGAGCAGGCTTTCATTGTGCTTCACAATAATAAGCCTGCCATAACCGACAAGTCCACTCCCCACGTACACCACCTTGCCGTTTGCGGCTGCCTTGACCGGCTGGCCCTGGTGCCCACCGATGTCGATTCCCTTCTTGCCGTTACCTTTCTGCTGGAAGCCGCGCACTACCTTGCCACGCGTCGGCCACACCCACTTGCCGTCATAGGCCGACTTGGCAGTACTTGCCGCCGGCTCCGGCTTGCCTTGCGGCTTTGCGGGCGGTGTTGCGGCAGGTTTTGGCTTCGGTGGCGGCACGGCCCCTGGCTGCGGCAGTGGCCTGGCCTTGATCGGTTGCCGGTGCGCAACCGGCGCCCCGCGTGCAACGGTGTCGGCAGTTACCCGCAGCCGCTGCCCTTTGTAAATGGTATACGGCGGACGGATGCCGTTCAGCACGGCCAGCTCCTGCACCTCCAGGCCATGCTGCCAGGCAATCGAATACAGTGTGTCACCACGCCTGACCACGTAATGGTCGCTGGCATGGCTGGCTGGCTGGCGCGGGCTTGCCCCCGGTCGAGGTGCGATTTGTGCACTCGGTTCGGACGCCGTGTTGCGTGATGATACCGGCGCATTGACCACGTGTGTCGCGCACCCGGACAACACGAACAGCACTATCACGCACCAGCAACTGCTTGTCCTTATCCGTGTCATCAGCTGAAATAGAAATACGCCGCCAGTACAAGTAACACCACCAGCCAGCCGAGCCACTCCACCCAGGCGCGCAGGGTGCTCTCCATGCGTTCACCGCCCCAGGCCATCAGCCCGGCCACCATGAAAAAACGTCCGCCACGACCCAGCACGGAGCCAAGCACGAACAACGGCAGGCTCATGCCCAGTGTGCCGGCTGCAATGGTAAACACCTTGTAGGGAATCGGTGAAAAACCGGCGACCAGGATCGCCCATAAACCCCAGCGCTCAAACCACTCGCGCACATGCAGGTACTTGTCCCAGTAATGGCTTTGCTGTAACCACGGCTCTATCCACTCGAAAAGAAACGCACCAATCAGGTAACCAAACAGGCCACCGAGCACCGAGGCCAGCGTCGTTATCAAGGCATAGCGCATGGCACTGCCCGGTTTCGCCATGCTCATTGGCGCCAGCATCACGTCCGGGGGGATCGGGAAGAACGAGGACTCCGCAAAGCTCAGGCCGGACAGGTACCACAGCGCGTAACGGTGCCGCGCCCATTGCATGCATTTGTCATACAGGCCGGTGAAGATATTCATCAGGCCTGCCCGTTCAGCAACGGCACGAAGACCACCGGGTCAAGCGCCTCGCGTTCAAATTTATCACCATGGCGTGTCACCAGTGTCAACGTCTGGCGTGCACGGTCGCCCACCGGTATCACCAGCCGGCCTCCGTCGGGAGACAACTGATCCAGCAGCGCCTGCGGGATGGTCTCCGCTGCGGCCGTGGTAATAATGGCATCGTAGGGGGCGAACTTCGGCAGTCCCTCGGTGCCATCGGAATAACTCGCACGGATATTGCGCAGGCCAAGTTTACGAAAGCGCTGGCGCGCCTGTTTGTAGAGCGGCTCGATACGCTCCACGGTATAGACCTTGGGTACCAGTGGCGCCAGCACCGCTGCCTGATAACCGGAACCGGTGCCAATCTCCAGCACCTTCTGTGGATTGTTGCGAATGATCAGGTTGGTCATGGCGGCAACAATGTAGGGCTGCGATATGGTCTGGTTGTAACCGATCGGCAGTGCGGTGTCTTCGTAGGCACGACTGGCCAGCGCCTCGTCGACGAACAGATGACGCGGTGTGTCACGAATCACCTGCAGCACGCGCTCATCGCTGATACCTTCCTCACGCAGCCGTCGCACCAGCCGATCGCGAGTGCGCTGTGAAGTCATCCCGATACCGCGGGCCGATGGAGTCAACTGTTCACCCGTCCAGTTCAGTGCGCCAGCCAACTGGCAAGTGTGTCAATGGCATCATAACGCGTCAGGTCCACGTCCAGCGGCGTAATCGAGACATGCCCGGTGCGCACCGCGTGGAAATCAGTCCCCGGGCCGGCGTCCTGCTCGGTACCGGCCGGTCCTACCCAATACACCGGGCGACCGCGCGGATCCTGCATCTCCACAACCGGCTCGGACTTGTGGCGGTGACCCAGACGGGTTGCCTGCATGCCCGCCAGCGCATCCCAGGGCAGGTCCGGCACATTCACATTGAGGATGGTATCTGCCGGCAGACTGCCGGACATCACCCGCTGCACCAGTTCAACAGCGACGCGCGCAGCGGTATCGAAATGTTTGGTCTGGTCGCCGGCCAGCGAAATCGCGAGTGCCGGGAAGCCGAGGAAGCGCCCCTCCATGGCGGCAGCCACCGTGCCGGAGTAAAGTACATCGTCACCGAGGTTGGCGCCGGCATTGATCCCGGCCACCACCATGTCGGGTTCGTGTTCCAGCAACCCGGTGATGGCCAGGTGGACACAATCGGTCGGTGTGCCATCCACGCAGGTATAGCCGTTATCAGCGGTGCGGGCGCGAATCGGGGTGTCCAGCGTCAGCGAGTTGCTGGCGCCGCTGCGATCGCGGTCCGGCGCCACCACACGGACCTCCGCAATCGCCGTGAGTGCATCGGCCAGCGCCTTGATGCCACGCGACTGGTAACCATCGTCGTTGCTGATCAGGATATTCATTTGTCAATCAGTTGCTGTCCTTGAAACCGGCTGCCTAGTATAAGGATAAAGCGCCCCCCGGGACACCGGCTGTCACGACTCTTGCGCGACAAGCGCCTTGCCGGTACGGTGACGACATTCGTACACCGGACAAGCGTAATGGCCAGACCCAGAAAACCGACTGCCGAGGAAATCGCAGAGTTTCAGCGCAGCGTCGGCCCGGTCAGGAAGCTCCGCCATGACAAGACCGGCCCGCTGCGCCGGCCACCGCCGCCGCGCCCGCGCGCACCCGTGGAACCCGACAAGTATGGCAGCTTCGAGAGCCTGTCGGACAACATCGTCGATGAACCGGTCAGCGCCGACGACAGCCTGTTCTTTGCCCGCCCCGGCCTACAGAAACGTCAGCTGCAGCGACTCAAACGCGGGCAGCTTGTGGCCGGTGCCGAACTGGACCTGCACGGCATGACCGCCGCAGTGGCACGCCGGGCGCTCGGCGAATTCATCACACTCTGTCTCGATAAACAGGTCCGCTGCGTGCACATCATTCATGGCAAGGGCTATGGTGCCGCCGGCAAGGCACCGGTCCTGAAGAACCGGCTCAATGCCTGGCTGCGCCAGCACCACGACGTGCTGGCATTCAGCTCGGCGCAGTTGCGTGACGGTGGTACCGGGGCACTGTATGTGCTGTTGCGCTCACAGCGCGATCGCGGATGATATCCGCTCTTGTAACCAGATCGTAAACAAATGCTCCGTCATCCCCGCGCAGGCGGGGATCCAGCCCAAAATCGTGCACAATTCTACCGATGTTGTCGCCTTATTTCCCGCTGGGTTCCCGCCTCCGTGGGAACAACGATGAAGGAAGATCGCGGATTATATCCGCTCCTACAAAACAGGTTTATCGGCAACCAACTCGCGCAACACACTGGTTGCATAGCTGCCGGCCGGCAGGCTGAACTCCAGCACCAGCACATCCGGAGCCGGCCACTGCCAGTGCAGATCCGAAACCGGCAGGCATAATGCACGCCGTTCCTGCTTGAGCCCGACCGCCTCCAGCCCGGTCCGGAACGGTCCGTAGCCGGCAAGCACAGCGGTCTCCAGTTCGCGGCATGCACCCTGAACCACACTGTCGCCACGGCCATGCAGCGGGCCAGTGGGATGTATGTCATGTGCAGCAACACGTCCGGGCAAGGTTTCATCAATGCTCTCGGCAATGAAAAAACTGCGGCTGCCCTGCAACTGCATGGCATCCCCGGGCAACACACCGTTCCAGCTACCATCCTCCACCCGCCGCGACAACACCTGGTTGAACAACAGCGAGCGCGCTGCCGAAAGCGCCATGCTGCGACGGTTGCGCGACAGCTTCATACGGGGATTGCGGAACAGCTGTTCGGCACGCTGCAGGTTGGAGCCTTCGATACCAAAGCGTTGCGCACCAAAATAATTCGGCACACCCTGTTCACGCGCCTGCGCCAGCCGCGCCTCCAGCCGCGCAGGCTCACCCTGGACATCACGCACCGTGATACAGAATGCATTACCGCGCAAGGCGCCGCGCTGCAGCTTACGTGTGTGGCGCTGGCTTTGCAGGATGACGAGCGCATCGGAATCCAGCGCCTGCCAGTCCGGCTCCGCACCCCCCGGCAGGTGCACCGAGAACCATTGTTCCGTCACGGCATTGCGGTCTTTCATCCCGGCGTAGCTGACCTGGCGCGGATGGACGCCGGCATGGGCCGCGAGTCGACCGGCAACATGGTCGGTATTCTCATTGCGCTTGCGCACCCGTAACCAGACATGCTCGCCGCTGCCGGCCGGCTCCACCAGCGGCAACTCGGACACCCGGAAGTCCTCAGGGGTGGTGCGCAGATATCCGCTGACCGGCGGCTTGCCATAGGCAAACGCCAGTGTGTGAATGGCTTGATCAAGCATGCAAAAGAAGGCGCGGACTACTCATCAATCAGTACGACTGCGAAAGCGGCAATCCCTTCGCCACGCCCGGTAAAACCGAGCTGCTCTGTCGTAGTGGCCTTGATGTTGATCTGGTCGGCACTGACCTGCAGGTCGCTGCTGATGTATTCACGCATCTCGCCGATGTACGCGGCCAGACGCGGTGCCTGCGCCACCACGGTGACGTCCGCATTGACAAGCTTGTAACCTTCCTCCACCACCATATTGAAGACCTTGCGCAACAGCACCCGGCTGTCGATATCACGGTAGTCCGGATCGCCCGGCGGGAAATGTTGGCCGATATCGCCGAGACCGGCCGCCCCGAGCAGCGCATCACACAGCGCATGCAGCACCACGTCACCGTCCGAATGGGCCTCAAGACTGTGGGTATGCGAGATAATGACACCCCCCAGCACCAGCGTGCCGCCTTTCTTGAATGCATGGGCATCGATGCCCTGTCCGATTCTCATGTCAATTGCCTCGCTTGCAGATAAAACGCCGCAAGAGCCAGGTCGGCTGGCAGGGTGATCTTGATATTATCGCGATGCCCCTGCACCATGCGCGGCGCATAGCCGGCACGCTCCATGGCGGCGGCCTCATCGGTGACCGGTGCGTTGCTGTCTATGGCATCCTGCAACGCAGCACGCAATTCCGCAAGGCGGAACATCTGCGGGGTAAGTGCGTGCCAGAGACCGTTGCGCTCCACAGTATCGGTGACCTGCTGTTGTGCATCCACCCGCTTCATGGTGTCCGCCACCGGCACACCGAGCAGGCCGCCATGCACATCCCCGGCAAGCGCCTCGATCAGCGTCGTGACATCCGCCGGCCGCAGGCAGGGCCGCGCGGCATCATGCACCAGCACCCAGTCATCCGCCTGCGCCTGTTGCGCGAGGTGTTCGAGGCCGTTCAGCACGGAATGGCAACGCTCGGTACCACCGGTCACCGTGGTCAATGGTTTATCCCGGTAGCCGGCCCCGATCCCGGGCCAACGCTCATCATCGGCCGCCACGACCACCACGATACCGGAAAGCTCCACACAGGCCAGCAGGGCATCCAGGGTATGCTCGATGACTGTCTTTGAACCCAGCGGCAGGTATTGCTTGGCCCCCCCGGCACCCATGCGGGAACCGGTGCCGGCCGCGGGTACCACGGCCCAGTATCTACATTCCTGACTCATCGATACGCTACACTCGGGACATCAACAGATAACGGAACAATACATCTTCACAGATTTCATCCCCTCTCCCCAACCCTCTCGGCAATTGCGTCCTGCATTGCTCTACCTCCTCGGTAACTGCTCCATGCGTCGCCTAAAGCGCCTACTTTTGGTACTTTACCTCCTACATCCCTGTAGTCGTGCATCCCTGCAGTCGTCCCGAAGGGAGAGGGCGTAAAGAATCAAGCATTACGCCTGTAAAATGTCCCTGCAACATTCTTGCTGCCGGCTATCTTTTCAGGGCGGGATTCCCGCCGGAGCCTGCCCTCGCGCAGGCGGGGGCGGGAATGACTTTATAGTTTTTACCTCTGTGTACTCTCGGTAACTGCTCCATGCGTTACTCTACCTCCTACATCCATGTAGTCGTGTGGCGAGGGTTTTTTCATTTCTCTGCGCAAAATTGTATTCTTTGCGCCTTTGCGCCTTTGCGCGAAAATTGTTTTTATTCCGGCATGGCCCTGCCGTTCACTATTCCACCACCTGGTAGAACGTCTCGCCTTCCTTGATCATTCCGAGGTCCTCGCGGGCACGCTCCTCGATGGCATCCAGACCCTGCTGCAGATCACGCACCTCGGCATCCAGCGCGTCATTACGTTCACGCAGTTGCACGTTTTCCTCGCGCAGCAGCTCGACCTCCTGGTGCAATTGCCACACATCCTGCAGACTGCCGTCACCGAACCAGAGACGAGCCTGGAGATAGACCAGCAGCAACAGCAGCACAGTGAACAGCTTTCTCATGCCGCCCTGGCTACCGGCATATACACCTTCAGCCCGCCAGGCTCCTGAAGGCGGCACGCCCGGCATAACTCGCCTCACTGCCGAGCTCGTCCTCGATACGCATCAGCTGGTTGTACTTGGCGACGCGGTCCGAGCGCGACAGCGAGCCGGTCTTGATCTGTGTCGCGCTGGTGGCAACCGCAATATCGGCAATGGTGACATCCTCGGTCTCGCCGGAACGGTGCGAGACCACCGCACTGTAGCCGGCATCGGCCGCCATATGGATCGCATCCAGTGTCTCGGTCAGCGTGCCAATCTGGTTTGGCTTGATCAGGATGGAATTGGCAATATTCTTCTCGATGCCCTCGCGCAAAATCGAGGTATTGGTAACAAACAGGTCATCACCCACCAGCTGCACCTTTTCACCGAGGCGCTCGGTGAGCAGCTTCCAGCCATCCCAGTCACCCTCATCGAGTCCATCCTCGATGGTGATGATCGGGTACTGCGCCACCCATCCGGCCAGGTATTCGGTGAACTCAGCGGAGGTAAACTCGCGCCCTTCCGAGGACAACACGTATTTGCCATCCCGGTAGAACTCGGAACTGGCCGCATCCAGACCAAGATAGATATCCTTGCCTGCCGCAAAACCGGCCTTGTCGATGGCCTCCAGGATAACCTCGATCGCCGCCTCGTTGGAGGAGAGATCCGGTGCGAAGCCGCCTTCATCACCGACCGCGGTATTCAGGCCACGCCCGTGCAGCACGCCCTTCAATGCATGGAAGACCTCGGTACCATAGCGTACCGCCTCGCGCAGACTGCCGGCACCGACCGGCAGGATCATGAACTCCTGCAGGTCAACGCTGTTATCCGCGTGTGCGCCACCGTTGATGATGTTCATCATCGGCACCGGCATCTGCTTCGGACCTTCACCCCCGAGCAATCGATACAGACCCACGCCCTGCTCGCGTGCCGCCGCATGTGCCGTTGCCAGCGATACCGCCAGCAAGGCATTGGCGCCAAGCCGGCCCTTGTTGTCGGTGCCGTCCAGTTCGATCATGGCGCGGTCGATATCGGCCTGGGCATTGACATCCATGCCAGTGACGGCGTCGCGAATCACCGAGTTAACGTTTGCCACTGCCTGGCTGACGCCCTTGCCACCAAAGCGGGTCTTGTCACCGTCACGCAGTTCGACCGCCTCGCGGGATCCGGTCGATGCGCCGGATGGGACCGCGGCACGACCACGCGCGCCGGACTTGAGGGTGACTTCCGCCTCCACCGTGGGATTGCCGCGCGAGTCGATGATCTCTCGCCCGTATACCTCAGAAATTTCTGACATCATTACTCCATTATTCAATAGCTTGTTAAATTATTACAGAGACCCGCTTAATCACCGCATCAGCTCGATTTCCGGCAGTGTGCCGGCCTTGATGGTGGCGTCAAGGGTCTGCAGCGTCGCCAGCAGCTCACGCATCTGGCCAAGCGGCCAGGCGTTCGGGCCATCACTGAGTGCCACTGCCGGGTTGGGATGGGTTTCCATGAAAATGCCGGAGACACCTGCGGCAACGGCGGCACGTGCCAGCACCGGCACGAATTCGCGCTGCCCGCCGGACTTGTCACCCTGGCCGCCCGGCAATTGCACCGAGTGCGTGGCATCGAACACCACCGGCACGCCGCAGTTGCGCATCACCGCCAGCGAACGCATATCGGACACCAGGTTGTTATAACCGAACGAGGCGCCGCGCTCGCATACCATGATCTGTTCATTGCCTGTGGCCAATGCCTTGTCGGACACATTCTTCATGTCCCAGGGCGACAGGAACTGGCCCTTCTTGATATTCACCGGTTTGCCCTGGCGCGCCACGTTCTGGATGAAATTGGTCTGCCGGCACAGGAATGCCGGGGTCTGCAACACGTCGACCACGGCGGCAACTTCTGCCAGCGGCGTGTCCTCGTGCACGTCGGTCAGCACCGGCACGCCTATCTGTGTCCTGACGGTTTCCAGGATACGCAGCCCCTCTTCCATACCGGGCCCGCGGAAGCTCTTGTACGAGGAACGGTTGGCCTTGTCAAACGAGGATTTGTAAATGAACGGCATGCCCAGCTCCGAGGTAATCTCCTTCAGTTTCCCGGCCGTTTCAATCGCCATCGTCTCGCTTTCAATCACACAGGTACCGGCGATCAGGAACAACGGCTGATCCAGTCCGGCCTCGAAATGACACAGTTTCATAGCAAATCCAGTTGGGAAAAAAACTCGGGCTATTCAGGCGTCGATATGAGCCATCGCAGCCACCGCAGCGACATCCTGTGTGCCGGCTGCGCGGGTAATAGCCGCCTCGATAAAACCAGTGAACAGCGGGTGACCGTCACGCGGCGTGGATGTGAACTCCGGGTGAAACTGGCAGGCAAAGAACCACGGATGGTCGGCCAGCTCGACCACCTCGACCAGCTTGCCGTCAATCGAGGTGCCGGACAGGACCAGTCCGTGCGACTCCAGCGACTCACGGTAGTGATTGTTGAATTCATAGCGGTGGCGATGGCGCTCGGTGATCTCTTCCTTGCCATACAGGCGCCGTGCCAGGCTGTCCGCCAGCAGGCGGCACTTCTGCCCGCCGAGCCGCATGGTCCCGCCCAGGTCAGAATCCTCGCTGCGCAGTTCATGCCCGCCATCCTCGCGGCTCCACTCGGTAATCAGCGCAATCACCGGGTATGCCGTGGTCTTGTCGAATTCTGTGGAGTGCGCACCTTCCAGCCCGGCCACATGGCGGGCAAACTCGATGACCGCAACCTGCATACCGAGACAGATACCGAGATAGGGAATGTTGTTTTCCCGCGCATAACGCACCGCCTCGATCTTTCCCTCGACACCACGCTCACCAAAGCCGCCCGGCACCAGTATCGCGTGCGCACCCTTGAGCACATCGACTCCGTTGACCTCGATACTCTCGGAATCCACATAGCGAATGTTCACTTTCGTTTGCGTGTGGATCCCGGCGTGGATCAGCGCCTCGGACAGCGACTTGTAGGACTCGGTCAGGTCGACATACTTGCCAACCATGGCAATGGTAACCTCGCCGCTTTGCTGGTCAACACCCTGCACCACCTGCTGCCACTCGGACAGGTCGGCAGGCCCGCAGTCAATATGCATCTTCTCGACCACGATATTGTCGAGTTGCTGGTCGTGCAGTAGCAGCGGAATCTTGTAGATACAGTCGACATCAACGGCAGAGATGACCGCGCGCTCCTCGACATTGGTGAACAGGGCCACCTTGCGGCGCTCGGACGGCGGCAGCGGTCGGTCGGAACGGCACAGCAGGATATCCGGCTGGATACCGATGGAACGCAGTTCCTTGACCGAGTGCTGGGTCGGCTTGGTCTTGATCTCGCCGGCGGCGGCAATATAGGGCACCAGCGTCAGGTGCATGAACAGGGTGCGTTCACGGCCAAGCTCCACGCCCATTTGGCGGATCGCCTCGAGGAACGGCAGTGATTCAATATCACCCACGGTACCACCAATCTCGACCATGGCAATGTCGGCATCACCGGCACCCTTCTCGATACTTAGCTTGATCTCGTCGGTAATGTGCGGAATCACCTGCACAGTGGCGCCCAGGTAGTCACCGCGACGCTCCTTGCGGATCACGCTTTCGTAGATCTGGCCGGTGGTGAAATTGTTGTCCTTCGTCATGGTGGTACGGACGAAGCGTTCATAGTGACCCAGGTCAAGGTCAGTCTCGGCGCCGTCGTTGGTAACGAACACCTCGCCATGCTGGAACGGACTCATGGTCCCCGGATCAACGTTGATATACGGATCCAGTTTCAGCAGGGTGACTTTCAGGCCGCGGGTTTCCAGCAGGGTACCGAGCGAGGCGGAAGCGATGCCTTTGCCCAAAGAGGACACAACACCGCCAGTGATGAAGATAAATCGGGTCATTGATTACCTGGAACCGGGCGCGACGCTGACGTCGCAAGACGGGAGCAAACGTTACCAGATTGAGGCGGACAGCTCAATTACTCCCTTGGGTCACTCTGCTGATATTCCGGTGCCACCGCGGCTTGCCGCCACTGGATCAGCAGGCCTGGTTCATCCGGCCCGGCCTGAAACGGTTCGCAAACCCACAACCCGGCCACCGCGGCCAGCTGTCCCCCAATGTAGATCAGGGGAATACGGGCACGTTGCCAGGGGGGGATACCCTGCTCCTGGAAGAGTTTTTTCAGGCTGTGGTGCTGTCCACGCCCGGCCGGCACACAGCTTTCGCCACCACGGCGCCAGCCGACACGCACGCCCTTACCGCCCAGCGCAGACTCCCGGATACCCTGACCGGTATGCGGGGTCGCGCTTAACACCCCGCCGGCCTGCTGAATGAACAGGGGGGCCTCCAGCGACCAGTCCAGCTCCTGGGCGGTTGGCGGGGCAGTCATTTGTTGCAGGACATACAAACGGTCGCGGTAACGGCGCAATTCGAATCTGCCCCAACGTACGCAGGGTACTGCATCCGGCCGGCTGTGCAGGACATCCTGCTGGATACGTGCCAGCACCGCGCTGGAGGGACAGCCTCCGGTCTTTTGCCGAATCCAGAAGCGCAGCACATTGCGCTGCCGCTGCGCCGAAAGTACATCCAGACCAGGGCGTGACAATGCGGCATCCGGCCCGGACAGGGTGGCCAGATCCTCAGCGGCCAGCTCATCCAGCAGTGAGGCCGCCTCGGCCTGGTGCGCTGCACTGCGGGCCAGGCTCGCGCTGCTGCCCGGCCAGCGCCGCTGCAGCTCCGGCAATACCCGGTGGCGCAGGAAATTGCGGGTAAAGCCAGTGTCACGGTTGCTGGGGTCCTCGATCCAGTTCAGCCCCTCTGCGTGTGCATAGGCCTGCAGGTCGGTGCGCGGACAGTCCAGCAACGGCCGCAGGTGTACCCCCTGTCCCAGTACGCTGCGCACGGGCATGGCGGCGAGACCATGCACCCCGCTGCCACGCATTAACTGCACCAGCAGTGTTTCGGCCTGGTCATCCTGGTGGTGGGCCGTCAGCAGGCAGTGCTGCCCGGGCAGCCATTCCGCCAGTGCTGTATAGCGTGCCTTGCGCGCCGCGGCCTCGGGGCTCTCGCCTGCTGCTGCGCGCGCATCGACGCTCAGCGCGACATATTCAACACCCAGCTCACGACACACTGCCGCACAGTGCTCCTGCCAGTCAGCGGCATGTGGTTGCAGGCCATGGTTGACATGCACGGCTCCCACAGAGACACCGAGCGTATCTCGCAGTGCGGCCAACGCATGCAGCAGCACGTGCGAGTCCATGCCGCCACTGTAGGCCACCCGGTAACCACGCAATCGGGGAAAGCGTTGCAGCTGCTTGTGGAGTGTTGCTGGAGAGAAAGTCACGGCTGGTTGACTGCCGTTCCGGTACGCGCGCAGGGGCCAGACGGCATGTTAGCCGAGTGGCGCGCGCAACGGTCTAGCGTTCGGAAAACTGCCCATAGGCCTTCAGGCGCTTGTAACGTGCACTGATCAGCTTGTCTTGCGACTTGCCACCGAGCTTGTGCAGTGAGTCAACCAGCACTTTCCTGACATTCGCGGCAGCGGTGTCGACATCACGATGCGCCCCACCCAGCGGCTCCTCGATCACGCGGTCCACCAGGCCCAGTTCGCTCAGCCGACCGGACGTGATGCCCAGCGCCTCCGCGGCATCAGCGGCCTTCTCGGCACTCTTCCACAGGATCGAGGCACAACCTTCCGGCGAGATCACCGAATAGGTGCTGTATTGCAGCATCAGGGTCAGGTCTCCCACCCCGATCGCGAGCGCCCCACCAGAGCCGCCCTCGCCGATCACAGTACAGATAATCGGGGTGCGCAGACGTGACATCACCATCAGGTTCCTGGCGATTGCCTCGCTCTGGCCACGCTCCTCGGCGCCGATACCCGGGTAGGCGCCCGGGGTATCAATGAAGGTCAGCACCGGCAGCCCGAAGCGCTCTGCCATCTGCATCAGGCGCAGCGCCTTGCGGTAGCCCTCGGGGCGCGCCATGCCGAAATTGCGCAGCAGCTTTTCCTTGGTGTCGCGCCCCTTCTGCTGGCCGATGACCATGATCGGGATGCCGTCGAGACGCGCCAGGCCACCAACAATGGCGCGGTCATCGCCGTAATGGCGGTCGCCATGTAATTCCTCGAAATCGGTAAACAGCCGGATTATGTAATCCATGCTGTAGGGGCGTTGCGGATGGCGTGCCAGCTGCGAGACTTGCCACGGCGAAAGGTTGGAGAAAATGGTCCTGGTCAGCGCACGGCTTTTCGCCTTGAGCTTCTCGACCTCCTCGCTGATATTGATATCAGCGTCATCGCCGAGGTAATGCAGCTCGTCGATCTTTGCCTCCAGCTCGGCAATCGGCTGCTCGAAATCGAGAAAGTTGAGATTCATCAGAGGTCCGGGGGGATATTCAGATTGTGCCTAAGGTAACGTTTCCACGGGGTTGAAACAAGTCAGGCCGCAATGGGCTCAGGCATACTCCACCTGCACCCGGTCCTTGCCGGCGAGGTCTCGCAGACGGTGC
>CBEULV010000016.1:0-21103 GCA_965544015.1 uncultured Gammaproteobacteria bacterium
AGAGCCGTTACTTGGCGGAATGTCCGCTCATCTTGATCTCGACCTTGTCCTCGTCCTTGATACTGCCGTAGTACTCGCGCAGGATCGTAAGCACTTCCGGACGGGAGAACTTGTCGGAAACATCTTCACCCTCGGACAGCGCCTTGCGCAGCTTGGTGCCGGACAGCAGGATGCGATCGGGACCCTCATGCGGGCAGGTCTTCATGGACGCCATGCCGTCGCACTTGTTGCACCAGAAGGTCCAGTCAATCTTGAGCGGCTGGGTTTCCAGTGAACCGGCAGGAATTTCATCGAAAATGTGGTGTGCATCGAACGGGCCGTAGTAATCACCCACGCCGGCGTGGTCACGGCCGACGATCTGGTGCGAACAACCATAGTTCTGGCGGAACACGGCATGCAGCAGGGCTTCACGCGGTCCGGCATAACGCATGTCCAGCGGGTAACCGGCCTGGATTACGGTGTTGTCAGCAAAGTACTTGTCGATCAACGTACCGATAGCATTGCTGCGCACGTCGGCCGGGATATCGCCGGGCTTCAGCTTGCCCAGCAGGGAATGAATCAGTACACCGTCCAGCGTCTCGATGGCGATCTTGGCCAGGTACTCATGGGAACGGTGCATCGGGTTACGCGTCTGGAAACAGGCAATTGAGGTCCAGCCACGCTTTTCGAATTCTGCGCGGGTCTGCGCGGGGGTCATGAACTGGTCACCGTACTGCTCGGGGAAACCACCCTGAGACAGTACCTTGATCGGGCCGGCCAGGTTCACTTCGCCCTGCTCCATGACCATCTTCACGCCCGGATGCTCGGCGTCGGTGGTCTTGTAGACCATCATGCACTCATGCTTTTTGTCGATGCCGAATTTCTCGGTCACCGTCATGGTAGCGAGGATCTCACCGCTTTCTGAGTCGGCCAGCGCGATGTCGTCGCCCTCGCTGATGCCCTTGGCGCTGACTTCGTCAGTGGACAGGGTGATCGGGATCGGCCAGAACAGGCCATTGGCCATCATCATGCCGTCGCAGACGCCTTCCCAGTCGGCGTGGGTCATGAAACCATCCAGCGGGGTAAAACCACCGATGCCCATCATAATGATGTCACCGGCCTCGCGGGAAGATACGTTGATCCGGGTC
This sequence comes from uncultured Gammaproteobacteria bacterium, assembly GCA_965544015.1. Lineage (GTDB taxonomy): Bacteria > Pseudomonadota > Gammaproteobacteria > UBA9214 > UBA9214 > UBA9214. The sequence goes on from CBEULV010000016.1 coordinate 1,128, forward strand.
AGGCCTTCCGCACGCGCCTTCTCGGCTGCCAGTGCGTCACCTTCGAGCAGTAGCGGTTTCAGTTTACCGCCGCCATGTGGCTTAACTAGTGTGGACATGAGGCTCCTTCAATGCCGCGGTCTTATAGAAATTCTGTTGTGCCTGCACGTGTTGCTGTGGCCTGGGCTGGCTGCGCAACGCACGCAGCCCCGGCCATGGCAGGGGTGGCATAAGATACCCCTTTGGCCCTGAATTTCAAACCAGTAAAATCTTTCCGTGAATAAACCCAGCTTATTTCCTGCCGCGCCCAGCCTGTCATTTGCAACATATTGTTATTATTAACATATTCCGTGTAATACTATATCGGTATCCGGTAATGTTTTTATGCTATTTCCTTACCCGGACAGGGGCATTTCGGGCAATCAGGGGCGGGGCCATTACAGCCCGCCATGCAACACCATCTTCACCCCAACCATGAGCAGAAACAGGGCAAACAAGCGCTGCAGAACCGGGCGCGGTAAATGGTGCGCCAGGCGTGCGCCCAGCGGCGCCAGCGGCACACTGGACAGCACGATACCCGCCACGGCCGGCCAGTAGATAAAACCGGTGGCCCAGTCCTGTTGCACCACAATGGACAGGCCACTCACGGCGAAGCCCGCCGCCCCGGCCAGCGCTACCGGCAGTCCACAGGCGGCCGATGTCCCTACGGCATGCCGGATGTCGACACCATGCCACAACAGGAACGGCGTAGTCAGCGTACCGCCGCCGATACCCAGCAAGGCCGAAACAGCACCGATAGTGGTGCCGGCAACCGTCATCCCTGCTGCGCCCGGCAAGCCCCGGTGCGCAACCGGTTTCGTACCAAGCCACAACTGCAGCGCCACCAGGATTTCAAATACCCCAAAGCACAGGGCCAGCCCCGGGCTGCTGACCTGGCGCGCCAGCCACGCTCCACCCAGACCGCCGACAACGATGCCCGGTATCAGGGCGCGCACCGCCATCCAGTCCACACTGTCACGGCGATGATGCGCCAGTGATGAAGCCATGGCGGTCGGGATGATCGCCGCCAGTGACGTGCCGACAGCCATATGCATCAGGTGCGCATCCGCCACCTGACCAACAAACAAGAGCGCCAGCGCGGGCACAATCACCAGTCCACCACCGATGCCCAGCAGCCCGGCCATGAGGCCTGCGACAGCACCGGTGATCAGGTAGGTAAGCAGTTCCATTTGAGAATATTACCTCGCGCAGTGGCGCAGAGAAAAAATCAAAATACGCCACACGACTACATGGATGTAGGAGGTAGAGCAACGCAGGAGCAGTTGCCGAGAGTACACAGAGAACTTCTTTATTCCCTCTCCCTTCGGGACGCAGGCAGGGATGTCGGTGGTAGAGCACCAAAAAGTAGGCGCTTTAGGCGACGCATGGAGCAGTTGCCGAGATGGTTAGGGAGAGGAGATACTAATTCACAAGCAGTGCCACATTATGCTGAACCTGAATGTCCTTGTATCGGTCAGAAATTGCCGTACCCAAGACACAGAAAACACGCTGATGCAGGGCTCCTGCTCGACGACTACCGGCCAAAACTTGCCGTTCCCGGAAAGAAAAACGGCGGCCAACGAATTAACGAAGGCCGCCGCGTTGCTGCCAAATTAACCAATCCTTGATTTAACTCAGCATGGTCATACTACCAATGCAATATTACAATTTTATTACGAATGAGTGCGGCATTATGTCGCACAGATTAAAATAATCTGCGGCCATGGCAGAAGCCGTTAAAGATCCAAGAACGGCCATAACTTGCCAACCGGATATCGCAGTTTATCAGTCGCCAAACTCTATAAACCATGCTACGAGTGTTGCACATTCTTGCCGTCTGGGGGCCGCCGTGACTTATTTTATTTGATTGTTCCGGGGCATCACGCAAGTACAACAGAACAAAATTAGTGGCCGCGGCCTTCAATCAGCTCCTTCTTCTTTTCTAGCTCCCCGATCAGGAAGTCTCTGAATATTCGAACTCTGGCAGTGGTTCTGAGATCCACGTGGGAGAGCACCCATAAACCCCAGCCGGGTTCAACATATCGAGCCGGAATTCGGTGCAACAACGGATTTGAGTCACAGAAAACGCAGGGCATCTGCGCCATGCCCAGCCCTTTACTCACCATCCCCATCATTAGCCCCAATTCACTGGTTCTATAGATGCGGTGAGTATTTGGAAAGCTCTTCTCAATCCAGGGGGCCCGGGTCTTGCCATCCCCTATCCAGGTAATGCACGGCACTACGCCACTATCGGGGTCTGACTGCACACTTTCCAGAATTCCCCGGGTCCCATATATCGCGTAGGCAAGTTGGCCGATACGTTTTCCGATCACATTGGGTGGTGGATTATCAGTGGCCCGCAGCGCAATATCTGCTTCCCGTGCAGCCAGATTTAATTCCTCGCGGGTTGCAATAATTTCAAGATCTATATCCGGGTACAGTTGTGTGAATGATTGTATAACCGGCAGTACCAAATCCTGAGTACATACGTCGGCGACCGTGACTCTCAGCAGTCCGCTCAGATCCCGACTGTCTGCCATCACCTGACGCTCAAGCGCATTGGCATCTTCAGCCATTTTTTCTGCTGAATCGACAAGGTGTTCGCCAATAGCAGTAATCAACCACTGCTTTCCGGAACGTTCGAACAGGCGATTGCCAAGATCATTTTCCAGCGCCGAAATGCGGCGTGACACAGTCGTCTGATTCACACCCATGCGCTGTGCAGCCTTGGTGACTGAACCGGCACGCACCACTTCCAGAAAGTACCTGACGTTATCCCAATCCAACATATGCATATTTGCATAATTGATATGCCATTTCATGTATATACATGCGTATGTGCAGATACTAGCATTTATCTCACAGGACGCAAAGAACAACCTTGTTGTCACTGATAGACAGGAGATGAGGCGATGAAATTAAAAAAGATTCACCAGGAAATGCATATACAGGTCACGCAGGAACGCATGTGGTCGATTCTTTCACAGTACGGTGATGTGTCGCGCTTTCATGCCGGTGTCGTCAAGTCATACAAAGTCGATGGCAGCGATAACAAGGCTTCGCCAGGGTGTGAGCGTGTATGCGAGATCGTTGATCTTGGACTGAATATCACACTCAAGGAGCGCATCGTCGATTTCGTCGAAGGTGAGTCATACAGGTACGAGGTATACGAGTGGAAAAACTTCCCAATACGGAAAATGTTATTTGGTTTCAGGATCGTTCACTCAACACCAAGCTACACTGTTTTGGGAATCGACATTGAGTACAAGGCAAAACCTGCCTTCCTTACTCCCCTCATGGCAGGAAAAATGAGAAAGCTGGCGCGGGATGTGTTGCTTGGTTACAAACACTATGCCGAAACCGGTGAACAGAGAGTCCCGATTAGAGTGTTAAAAGCCAAGTATAAAAGTCTCCCCTACGCGGAGGTGCAGTATGGCTGAAGTGAATAAGAGAATGGGTTTGTTTGTCAGATCCGGGAACGCCATGCGGCTGTTTCTGATCAATGCAGCGATTTTCGTTATGGTAGGTATATGGCTGACAGGTTTCGATCAGGTGCATTGGTTCCTGTATGTAATACCTGGCATATTTTCCTTGTCAGCCATGTTCGGGGTATGCCCGGGAATCAATCTCTGGAGAATGGTACTTGGTGAAAAATAGTGCTCTCACACCAAACACATCACCACATAAACTTGTGGCTGAATAATATCCGCAAATCTCAGATTACATATGCGAACATAAACGAAATAGCCAGAACGTCTCATTCGGGTCGATAGTACGTGTTTAGCCGGAATTACAGCCACTTACCCCAGGAACTACCGGGTTCGGCTGCGGGTTCAACCGGTTTTATTTAATCCAGATGGTCTTGGCGTTTACGAATTCGTGAATACCGTGATGTGACAGCTCACGGCCATACCCGGAATTTTTGACACCACCAAACGGCAGGCGCGGATCACTCTTCACGAGTCCGTTCACGAAGGCCGCACCGCACTGCAACTGCCGTGCAATCGCCTCGCCCCGGGCGATGTCCCGCGTCCAGACACTGCCACCAAGACCAAAATCGGAGTCATTGGCAATACGAATAGCATCCGCCCCGTCGCGCGCGCGAATGATGCTCGCGACCGGGCCAAACAGCTCTTCCCGGTAGGCACGGATACCAGGGCGCACCTGGTCGAGAATGGATGGCAGATAATAAGCACCGGGGCCCTCAAGCGGCGCGCATCCGGTTACGGCAACCGCACCCTGCGCAATGCTGTCGGCAACCTGCCGGTGCAGTTCATCACGCAGGTCAATTCGCGCCATGGGCCCTATCCGGTTGGACTCGTCCAGCGGATCACCAACTGTCAGCGCCTCGACAGCCGCCTGGAAACGGGCGACAAAGTCGTCGGCAATCTCCGGTACCACGATAAATCGCTTGGCGGCAATACAGCTCTGCCCGGTGTTGAGAAAACGTGATGCCACGGCGGTTTCCACGGCCAGCTCGAGGTCAGCATCCTCCAGCACGATGAAGGGATCGGAACCCCCCAGTTCCAGAACCGATTTTTTGACTGCGGCACCGGCCGTGGCGGCCACCTGGCGGCCGGCCGGCTCACTGCCGGTCAGTGTCACCGCGTGAATGCGCGCGTCCTCGATCACGCCGGCCACCTGCGAGGACGGAATCATCAGGTTGCGAAACACCCCGTCCGGGAACCCGGCCTCGGCAAAGACCGTTTCTATGGCCAGCGCGCACTGTGGCACGTTCGAGGCATGCTTGAGCAGGCCGGTATTGCCGGCCACCAGCGCCGGGGCGGCAAAGCGGAACACCTGCCAGAACGGGAAATTCCACGGCATAATGGCCAGCACCGTGCCAAGCGGCTGATAGGCAACCAGGCTACGACCGGCATCGGAGGCAATCTCCTCGTCGGCAAGAAAAGCGGCGCCATGATCTGCATAGTACTCGCAGCCCAATGCGCTCTTTTCCACTTCGGCACGCGCCTCCCGGATGGGCTTGCCCATCTCCAGCGTCATCATGCGTGCAAATGCTTCGCTGTTGCTGCGTAACACGTCTGCCGCCTTGCGCATCAGCGCACTGCGTTGTTCGATCGGTGTTGCGCGCCAGCCTGGCGCAGCCTGTGCGGTTTGCTGCAATGCCTCTTCCAGCTGTTCCTTGCTGAAAGCTTGCACCACCTCGTGTGAACTGCCATCCGCCGGGTTCACTGATAAAATCACTGCAGGCACCTCCTGTGTTTTATTGCCGCATTTTCTGTAACTATAGCAACCATGCCACAACTGTTCGGCAAACTTGTAGTAATTATCTCACTGGCGGTCGTGTTCGGCAGCGCCGTGGCCGACGACACGCTGGAATTTCAGCGCGAGCGCTTCCTCGATGCGCGCAAGGCGTTGAACGACAACAGGCTGGGCGATTTTCGCAGGCTGCGTGACCAGCTCACTGACTACCCGCTCTATTCCTATCTTGAATACTGGCACCTGCACGACCGGCTCAGGATTACCCCTGACCGGGAAATCCTGGCCTTCATCGAGCGTTATGCGGACCAGCCGCTGAGCAGTCGCCTGCGCCGTAGCTGGCTGTATACGCTGGCTCGCAAGCGCGACTGGAAGCAATTCCTCGCACAGTATCGGGACAGCCAGCCGGTCGAACTGCAGTGTTACCGCTTGCAGGCACAACTCCACAGCGGGGAAAAGGAACGGCTGGTAGAAGACGCCCTGTCACTCTGGCTGGTCGGCCGTTCCCAGGACAATGCCTGCGACCCGGTATTCAGTTACCTGGAAAAACAGGGGGCCCTGACCCGTGACCTGCTCTGGCAACGCATCCGGCTCGCCATGGCCAGCGGCAATCCCAGCCTGGCCGGTTACCTGGCGCGGCAGCTGCCGGAGGCGGGCCAGGCCTGGGTGTCGCTATGGCGCGAGGCCAGGCAACGACCGGCCAGTACGCTGGAAGCAAAAATACTGGCTAACGATACGCCCATTGCACGTGAAATCATTCTCTACGCGCTACACCGCATTGCCCGCGGCAGTGTCGACCAGGCGCATGCCAAATGGGCGGAAATCAGGCCGCGATACCAGTTCGACGCCATCAAGGCCGGCGAACTCGACAAGGATATCGCCCTGCTTGCCGGCTGGCGCCGGCACCCGGATGCACATGCATGGCTGGCCGCGGTAGCGGATACCGTGACCGATACCGAAGTGCGCGAGTGGCGCATCCGCACAGCCATCAGCGCAGGATTGTGGGAAGCCGTGCTCACACATACCGGGGCTATGCCCGAGGATGAAGCCGATAACGAGGAATGGCGTTACTGGCGTGCCATCGCCCTGAAAAACACCGGCGCCAGGCAGCGCGCCACGGACCAACTCGGCCCGCTGGCCGGGGAGCGCGACTACCACGGCTTTCTTGCTGCAGACGAGTTACGCTGGCCGTACGTGATGAACAACCGGCCAATTGAAGCCGCACCGGAAGCCTTGGAGGCATTGCGTCAACAACCGGGCTTCATTCGCGCCCGTGAACTGTATCTTGCCAGGCTGGTGCTAGAGGCCAGGCGCGAGTGGGCGGCCGCAATCGCAAACCTGGATGCGACAGGCCTCAAGCTGGCAGCACGACTGGCAAACGAGTGGGGCTGGCATGACAGCGCCATACTGACGGTTGCTCGCAGCGCGGACTACGATGACCTGGTGCTGCGCTTTCCGATTGCCCACGTGGAAGACATCGAGCGTTACGCCGATGAATACCAGCTTGACCCCGGGCATGTGCTTGCCGTCATCCGTACTGAAAGCGCGTTCAACAAGGATGCCCGTTCCAGCGCAGGCGCCCTCGGCCTCATGCAGCTGATGCCGGCGACGGGGCGCGTCACCGCCAGAAAGCATCGTATTCCCCTGCCCGGGTCGCGCCACCTGTACGAGGCAGACCGGAACATCCGTATCGGATCCGCCTACCTCAAGCAGGTCATGGACCAGTATGATGACAACATCGTGCTGGCCTCCGCGGCTTACAACGCGGGACCTCACCGGGTACAACGCTGGCTGCCCGAACAACAGGAACAGGCGGCTGAAAACTGGATTGCTGCAATCCCGTTTAGCGAGACGCGCAAGTATGTGCAGCGTATCCTTACCTATGCAGCCATCTATGACTGGCGCATGGAGCGCCCGGTTACATCGCTGGAACAACGCATGCCAGATATCCGCCCGAAAGATAATTACGCAAAAGAAGGACGCTGAAAAAATGGCAACCCCGGACAAACCATGAGTGTAGAGACAATCTGTATCCTTGGTGGCAGCGGCTTTGTCGGTCAGCATCTGGCAAATCGACTTGCATCAGATGGCTATTGTGTCCGTATCCTGACTCGACGCCCGGAACGACACCGCGCACTGACCATTCACCCGCACATTACCCTGCACGGCGCGGATGTACATGACCCTGCGCAACTGCGCCAGCATCTTGCCGGCGTCAGCACCATCATCAACCTGGTCGGCATTCTCAACGACCCTGACAGGAAAGGTGCCGGCTTCCGACAGGCCCATGTCGAATTGCCGCGCAAGGTCGTACAAGCGGCGCTGGAGTGTGGCGTGCGGCGACTGCTGCACATGAGTGCACTGAACGCCGACGCGAACGAACCCGACAGCCTGTATCTGAAAACCAAGGGAGCCGGAGAAGACCTGGTGCATTCCACAGCAGCGCGCGGCCTGATCGTCACCAGCCTGCAGCCATCGGTCATGTTTGGCGATGGCGACAGCTTCTTCAATCGCTTTGCCACCCTGCTGAAACTCTCACCACTGGTGTTTCCGCTGGCCTGCCCGAACAGCCAGTTTGCACCGGTTTATGTCGGCGATGTAGTCGAGGCAATCTGCCGTTCACTGCATGATGCCACCGGCGGGGAACGACTCGAACTGTGCGGACCGGAGGTGTTTACCCTGCAGGCGCTGGTTGAATACACCCGTGAGCTGATCGGCCTGCAGTGCAAGATCATTGGCCTTGGCGAAAGACTGTCACGCATGCAGGCACACGTGTTCGGCCTGCTGCCAGGCCAGCCATTTACCATGGATAATTATTATTCCCTGCAAAAAGACAGTATCTGCAGGTACAACGCACTACCGACACTGGGCATCAACCCGACGCCGATTGCGGCCGTAGTGCCGGGCTATCTCGCCGGTGAAAACTACCGTGCACGCTACCATGATATGCGCCGCAGGTCGGGACGAGACTGAGCAGCATGGATATCTACCTGGTCGGTGGCGCAGTACGTGACAAGCTGCTGGGGTTACCAGTCAGCGAGCGCGACTGGGTAGTGGTTGGTGCCGCAGCACAGGAAATGGTCGACCTTGGCTACCAGGCCGTTGGCAAGGATTTCCCGGTATTTCTGCACCCGAAAACCAGGGAAGAGTACGCACTTGCCCGCACCGAGCGCAAAACCGCGCCCGGTTACACGGGCTTTGACATTTGCGCCGATCCAGCCATCACGCTGGAGGAAGACCTGTTACGGCGCGACCTGACCATCAACGCCATGGCGGAAACCGCGCAAGGGGAACTGATCGATCCTTACGGTGGCCGCAGCGATCTCGATAACGGCCTGCTGCGGCATGTTTCACCGGCATTTTCAGAAGACCCGGTTCGGGTTCTGCGTGTCGCGCGCTTCGCCGCACGCTTCGCGCACTACGGCTTTCATGTTGCGCACGACACCAACGCACTGATGCGCCGCATGGTGGACAACGGCGAGATCGACTACCTGGTTGCGGAACGCATCTGGGCTGAATTACACAAGGCGCTGGCCAGCAATACCCCGGCACGGTTCTTTACCGTACTGGCTAGTTGCGGCGCACTGAAGACGCTGTTTCCGGAGATTGCAGAACTAAATGAAAACAAGGCAACTGCGCATGAGCAGACACAACTTGCCCTGCCGGTGCTGAGTCACGCTGTCGATATGTCGGACAACCGTACGATACGCCTCGCCGCGCTTGTCTGTGACATCGACAACGGCATCAGTGGCGGCCTCGACAGGGAACGGCTCGATGCATTCTGTGAACGCCTGCGCTTACCAAACAGTTACCGGGAACTGGCCGCCATGGCCCTGCAATACCGGCAGCGCCTGCATGACAGCGCACAGCTGTCCGCCAGCGAATTACTTGACCTGCTGACCGCACTGGATGCGTTCCGGCGTGCCGAGCGTCTCGCCGATTTCATTGCCGTGTGCGCAGCTGAAGCGCACAGCATGAATCCGGCATTGCATGACTACGCACCGGCGGACTTGCTGGAGCGCGCATTGTTGGCAGCTGAAGCTGTCACTCCGGATACCGCAGGAAAGTCCGGCAAGGAAATTGGAGAGACGATACGCGTCCAACGTACCGCGGCGATTGAAAATATCCTGTTGTAGAAGCGGATATCAGCGCGTAATGATTTTTACCCAGGAAGATCGCGCGATGTACATGGATGTACAAGTGCCGCGGGAGGCATGGAGAAGGTGAGACCGGGAACCGGTCGAGAGGCTGGCCCGGGCTACGCCCGTAGTAACAGCCGGGAGCGGCGATGATATCCGCTCCTACAAAAACATCCACAGCAGCACAGCACCCAGCAACAGGCGATATGCCACGAACGGCCACATGCCGATGCGCTCGATCAACTGCAGGAAAAAATGGATACATAACCAGGCACTCACCGCGGAAACCACTGCACCCAGTGATATTGCACCCCAGTCAACCGGCGCAGACTGCTGCACCAGCTTGCCGGTCTCATAGACACCGGCCATTGCGATCACCGGAATAGAAAGCAGAAACGAGAATCGCGCGGCCGCCGTTCGCGACAACCCCAGCGCCAGTCCCGCGGTCATGGTGATGCCGGAACGCGAGGTGCCGGGAATGAGGGCCAATGCCTGCGCCAGGCCGATAAAGATGATATCAGTCAGGCGCAACGACATCTCGTTACGCAGCTGCCGCCCGTAATAGTCCGCGACCCACAACAACACGCCAAAACCAATGGTTGCCACGGCAATGACCAGCGGCGAACGCAGCACGGTCTCAATGAAATCGTGCAACAGCAGACCGAACACCACCACCGGGACTGTGCCCAGCAAGACAAACCATGCCAGCCGGGCATCGCTGTCTACACTGCGCGTGGCACAGGAGCGCAGCCAGGCCGTGAACAGGCGCAGCACATCTGCACGGAAATAGGTAAGCACGGCAACCAGCGTGCCGACATGTACCGCTACATCGAACGCCAGCCCCTGGTCCGCCCAGCCAAGCAGGCGCGGCATCAGGATCAGGTGTGCCGAACTGGAGATAGGCAGGAACTCGGTAAGCCCCTGCAACAGGGCCAGCCAGATTGCGTGCAGGTTATCCATGAGTGACGCGCATTCTGCGCTGTTGCCCTGACTTTCTCAATAACAGATCCTCGCGCAAAGCCGCCAAGGCGCAAAGAATATTTGGTGTCGTCCCCGCCTACGCGGGAATGACATCAGAGATTTTAGTGTTAGGTATTTTTCTTTTCTCTGTGCCCTCTGTGGCAATGATTTTTTGTTTTCTTTGCGCCTTTGCGCCTTTGCGCCTTTGCGCGAGATATTTTTCAAAGCCGGTGCCGAAAATCCTGCATACGGAAACCCGGGATCTCGATATCCAGTTCGCGCGTCAGCGCAATACTCTGAAAGCGTTCACCCATTTCGCCGGGTAATATCAGTGTCTTGGCCTGCTGGGCCTGACGCAGGTAATCGACATTATCTGTCGGTCCTGCGGACTGCAACAGGCTGTCCAACCCGCAATCGAGCAGAAAGTACGCCTGCGTGGTATAGCCACTAACCGCAAGTTCCGCCGTGACCGCAGCCTCGGCAACAGCGGTAAAATCAACATGCGCGGTGATGTCCTGCAGTCCCGGCCAGCGCAATACATCGGCATGCGCACGTTGCCGGTAATGGCTCAATAGCGTGCCGCTGGAGCGCTGTTCGTGGTAGTACTCGCTCCTCGGATAACCGTAATCGATCAGCAGGATCATGCCGGCCTGCAGGCACATGGCTACACTCTGCAACCAGGGCTGCAGTAACGTGTTCAGTTCCGAGACATAGCCAGCCGGTAATGCGCATTCACGTGCAATACGCGCAATCCCGGCCCCCAGTTCATCATTTGCTACCGGCCTTGTTTGCCAGGCAAAATTATCCTCATCCCGGGTAACAAAAAACTGTTCCGCCTCTTCACCCAGCCAGCGAAAACGCTCCACCGCCATGGCATCGAGGACTTCATTGCCCAGCATTACGCCACGGAAATCCTGCTCTGGAAGGCGGTCGATCCAGACAACACGTCCGAACAATTCCGGCAGCTCGGCCTGTAACAATTGCTGCTGACGCTGCTTCAGATCGGCACTGCGCTCAAGAATGAAATAGCTTTGCGGCAGGCATTCCAGGATTTCCAGCTCAGCCAGCAGGTCCACGGCCAGGCGCCCGCTGCCGGCGCCGAACTCCAGGATATCTCCACCGCCCAATGCGTCCAGCACCGACGCACAGCTGCGCGCAATACAACGACCAAACAATGGCGAGATCTCCGGTGCGGTAACAAAGTCGCCACCGGCGCCAAACTTTCGCAGCCCCGCACTGTAGTACCCGAGCCCCGGCGCATACAGACACAGTTCCATGAAGTGCGAGAACGGGATGGCACCGCCATTGTCAGCGATCACCTGGCAAATCTGTGCTGACAACGCATCGCTCAGCGCCTGCTCATCCGCCCCCGGTGCGGGAAGCTCTGTCGCCGTGACCATTTGCAGTCAGGTCGCCGGCGGCCAGTCGACCCGGGTCAACACCTGCTCACTGTCGTCAAAAACTGACCACATGTCGGCATAGCGTTCACCGCTTACCGGGTGACGCGCATCGGGGACGATCTCCGCCAGCGGATACAGGACGAAGGCATAGCGGGTGATATCCCCACGCGGCAGGATCAGGCTTGCTTCGTCCATAACCAGGTCGTCATATGTCAAAAGATCAAGGTCCAGACTGCGCGCCGTCATTGAATCACTACGCTCACGCCCGCTGTCGGCCTCGATCGCGTGCAGCTGTTCCTGCAGCTGGATTGGACCAACCCCGGTCTTGAAACCGACCACCAGGTTATAGAACGGCGCACTGTCAAACCCGACGGCGGCACTCTCGTATACGGATGACTGCTGCAGGGGACCGTAATCATCGGCCAGCCGCTGCAGCGCCAGGCCTATATTCCGTTCGCGATCAATATTACTGCCAATACTGACATAGACCTGCGCCATGTCGGCTCACTCCCGGCTGCCACGCTCGATAGTGACACCGACATCACGCGAGCCACGCACCGCACCCGGCTTGTGCACGGTCAGGCGCAACCACGGCACATTGAATTCGCCGATCACGATTTCGGCAACTTTTTCGGCAAGCGTTTCCACCAGCTGGTATTCACTCTTCCCGATAAATTCGGTCAGCCGCTTGGAGACGGCCTTGTAGTTGAGCGTGTCCTCGATGTCATCGGTCGCGGCGGCGCGCAGGATGTCGGCACCCATCTCAAGGTCCACGCTTAGGGTCTGCTTGACCTTGCGCTCCCAGTCATAGATACCAATGATGGTTTCGATGCGCAGGTCACTGATAAAAACGATATCCATGGTATTTGCCCTTCTGACAGGCGCTCCAATATAGAGCCTCGCCGCCGGCTTGACCAGCAGCATACCCGGCTGCCAACGCGTATCACGCTTGACGTTGGGCAGCTTAACGATTCCAATGTCCCGCCATGAACCCGGATTACCTGCTCATTATTGGCGGCTACCTGCTCGGCTCGATCTCCACCGCAATCCTCGTCTGCCGACTCATGGGGCTGCCCGACCCGCGCACCGAGGGCTCACGTAATCCCGGCGCCACCAATGTCGCGCGCATCGGCGGCAAAAAGGCCGCCGCACTCACCCTGTTTGGCGACATGCTGAAAGGCCTGGTGCCGGTACTTGTGGCACACGCCATGCACGCCGATGTCTCCATACTGGCCGGCACGGCACTGGCCGCGTTCCTGGGCCACCTCTACCCGGTATTCTTTGGTTTCCAGGGCGGCAAGGGGGTGGCGACTGCGCTTGGCGTGACATTTGGACTCCACTGGCCGGTCGGCCTGCTGACGGCAGGCACCTGGCTGTTGATGGCCGTGCTGTTTCGCTACTCCTCGCTTGCCGCACTCACCGCCAGTCTTGCTATCCCGGCCGGATTTGCCTGGCTGTGGCCTGAGGCGGCACTGGTCGGCGCAATGTGCATCATGGTGGCGTTGCTGTTCTGGCGACATCGATCGAATATCGCCAACCTGCTCAGCGGCCGCGAAGGGAAAATCAGCTTCGGAAAGAAGAAAGAGAGGTAGGGGCACAGTTCACTGCACGAGCCTCTTCGCGGAACAAGTTCCGCTCCTACAGAGGTGTCAGGTAATTGTAGGGGCGCTGCTCGCAGCACGAACAAATTCGCGGAGTTCGCGGAACAAGTTCCGCTCCTGCGGTCAGGCGTCAACCGGCGGCAAACCCTCCAGCGACCAGCGCGGCATGGCCTTGATCGACAGGCTTTCCGCCTGCCCGGCCTGCAGGCGACAAAACCCCGCGTAGGCAATCATGGCACCGTTGTCGGTGCAGAACTCCAGGCGCGGATAGCAAATACGCCCGACCTGCCGCTCCATCAACTCGCCAAGCCGCTCGCGCAAACGTTGATTGGCACCCACACCACCGGCGATCACCAGCGTACCGAGCCCGGTCTGCTCCAGGGCGCGGCGGCACTTGATGAACAGGGTATCCACCACCGCCTCCTCGAAGGCACGTGCGATATCGGCACGGTCCTGTTCAGTCTTGTCACTGGCCTTCCAGGTGTTGAGCGCAAAGGTCTTGAGGCCGCTGAAACTGAAATCCAGCCCCGGCCGATCGGTCATCGGTCGCGGAAAGCGAAACCGACCGGGATCTCCCTGCAGGGCCAGCGCCGCGAGTGCCGGTCCGCCCGGATAGGACAGGCCCAGCACCGTCGCAGTCTTGTCAAAGGCCTCGCCGACGGCATCATCAATAGAATCACCCAGTAGCCGGTAGCGTCCGATCCCCTCGACCTCCACCAGCAGGGTATGCCCGCCGGAGACCAGCAGTGCGAGAAACGGGAACTTTGGCGGATCGGCTTCCAGCATCGGCGCCAACAGGTGGCCTTCCATGTGGTGAACCGCCACGGCCGGCACCCCCCAGGTCCAGGCGAGGCTGCGCCCGGCAGCTGCGCCAACCAGCAGGGCGCCCACCAGGCCGGGTCCGGCAGTATATGCCACCCCACCTATGTCGCCCCCGGAAACTCCTGATTTATCAAATACCTGCTGAATCAGCGGCAGCAGCTTGCTGACATGGTCGCGCGAGGCCAGCTCCGGCACCACCCCGCCGTATTGCGCGTGCAACGCCACCTGGCTATAGAGCGCATGGCCAAGCAGGCCGCGCTCACCTTCGTACAGCGCGACACCGGTTTCATCGCAGGAGGTCTCGATACCAAGGACGATCATGCCCGTATGGTAGCTGCCAGTTCTTGTTACACAAGGAAATTTTGCCTTTTTGGCGGGACGTGTATAGAATTCGCAGCCCTTGTAACCATCAGTTAGCCGGTGTTGTATGCCCAATGTACGTGTAAAAGAGAACGAACCGTTTGAAATCGCCCTGCGCCGCTTCAAACGTTCCTGTGAAAAGGCCGGCGTGTTGGCCGAAGTACGTCGTCGCGAGTTTTATGAAAAGCCGACCCAGGAACGCAAACGCAAGATGGCCGCTGCAGTGAAGCGCACCCAGAAGAAGGTTTCTCGCGAACTGTCGCGCCGCGTGCGCCTGTACTGATTCCTCCCTGCGCATGTCCACCAAGGACCGCATTCAGCAGGACATGAAAGATGCCATGCGCGCCAGGGACAAGGAGCGTCTTGGTACCATTCGACTGATCCTCGCCGCCATCAAGCAACGCGAAGTTGACGAGCGCATCGAGCTGGATGATACGCAGGTCATCGTGGTCCTCGACAAGATGGTCAAACAACGGCGCGAATCCATTGCGCAGTTCGAAAAGGCCGGACGCGACGACCTGATTGCCACGGAACAGGGCGAACTCGAGGTCATCACCGCCTATTTACCTGCCGCGCTCAGTGAAGACGAAGTCACGCAACTGATCGATGCTGCCATGCAAGCCACTGGCGCCAGCTCTATCAAGGACATGGGCAAGGTCATGGGCCAGCTGAAGCCGAAGCTCGCCGGCCGCGCCGACATGGGCGCCGTCAGCGCCATGATCAAGGCCCGGCTGCAATAACCGTCATTCCCGCGAGGCGGGAATCCAGTTATATATTGAACACAACTTGTCAACTGAACCCGACATTGAAATTCCCGGGTTACTGCAAGACAAGTTAATTCGTATAACCGCCTATTTCTCAGTTTGAGGCTGGGTCCCCGCCTGCGCGGGGACGACGTAATGTTTTTCTCTGAGAACTCTGTGTGCTCTGTGGCAGGGTTTTATACTTATCTTGGCGGCTTTGCGCGAAACATGACTGCTTCCCTTTCCCCGATATCCCTTTTACCCTAGCCGCTATGGCCGGCCGTATCCCGCAATCCTTCATCGATGAACTGCTTGCACGCATCGACATCGTCGATGTGATTGATCCACGCGTTCCGCTCAAGAAGGCCGGACGCGAATACAAGGCCTGCTGCCCGTTTCACGGCGAGAAAACCCCGTCATTCACAGTCAGCCAGGTAAAACAGTTTTATCACTGTTTCGGCTGTGGCCAGCACGGCACCGCCATCACCTTCCTGATGGACTACGAGCACATGGACTTTGTAGAGGCCATCGAGGAACTTGCGCACCGCGCCGGCCTGGAAGTACCGCGCGAGTCCGGGGGTGACAGCAGGCATGCGCCTTCGACGCAGCCACATTATGCCCTGCTGGAACGCATTTCCAGCTACTACCAGGAACAGTTGCGCAGCCATCCGCAGGCGGGGCGCGCCGTCGAGTACCTGAAACAACGCGGTCTCACCGGTGAGGTCGCCGCCCGCTTCAAGATCGGTTTCGCGCCCCCGGGTTGGGAAAATCTCGCCAACGCCCTTAACGCCGACAGTGCCACGCAAAAGCTGCTGCTCGAACTTGGCCTCACGGTACAGCGCAATGACGGCAAGGGTGCCTATGACCGTTTTCGTGACCGGGTACAATTTCCCATTCACGACCGCCGCGGCCGCACCATCGGCTTTGGCGGGCGCGTGCTCGACAACGGCACACCCAAGTACATGAACAGCCCCGAGTCAGCCGTGTTCCACAAGGGTCAGGAACTGTATGGCCTGCATGAGGCACGCAAGACGGTGCGCAAGCTGGAACACATCCTGGTGGTGGAAGGCTACATGGATGTAGTGGCACTGGCACAGTTCGACATTAACTACGCGGTGGCAACGCTGGGCACCGCCACTACCCCCGAACACCTCGAACGCCTGTTCCGCACGGTGCCGGAAGTGGTGTTCTGCTTCGACGGCGACCGCGCCGGGCGTGAGGCTGCATGGCGCGCACTGGAAAATACACTGCCGGTCCTCGCTGACGGCCGCGAGGCGCGCTTCCTGTTCCTGCCAGAGGGAGAAGACCCGGATTCACTGGTGCGCAAGATTGGCAAGGACGCCTTCGAGCAGCGCATTGCCAGCGCCACCCACCTGTCCGACTTTTTCTTCGAGCGACTGTCCGCACAGCTCGACATCGACAGCATCGACGGACGCGCGCGGCTGGTCAACCTGGCCAGCCCCCTGCTCGCACGTATGCCGGATGGCATGTTCCGGCAACTCATGACCGAGCGGCTTGCCGAACTGGCCGGCACCTCGGTGAATGCACTGGCCGGGCGGCTCAACCTGCCCTGCGATGCCGCGGATGACCCACAACCGCTCCCTGCGCAACCGGTATCTGCCGTGGGCGGAACAAGCCCGGTGCGGGAAGCCATCTCCATCCTGCTGTACCAGCCGGCACTGGCACGGGAGATCGGGAAATTGCCATTTCAGGAACCCGTCGATGTGCCCGGTGTCTCACTTCTGGAAGAACTGCTGGAATTGCTGCAGCGGCAACCGTTGACCAGTACAGGTGCCATCCTGGAACATTGGCGTGGCCGTGAAGAAACGCGCCATCTGGCAAAGCTGGCTAGCTGGACACCGGTCAGCGAGGACCTGGATCTGCTGCCCGATTTACGGCACCACTTGCAGCGGATTTACCGGCAACACCTGGAACAACGCATAGAAATTTTGAATAAAAAAGACATAAATCATAGTCTTAGTGAAGATGAGCGTAGGGAGTACTGGAAACTGCAGACCCTGCTTCAGGAGGCCAGGTAGGTAAGTTTTTGGACAAAAAGCGCTTTTTTGGCTTGGATTCAGCTTGGCTGACCCCCATTTATTCGACTATACTGCGCGATTATTTTTCGCCCCAGTACAGATACTAACTTTTGAGCACTTTTGTGCTCGCGGATTATTATGGATAAAGATCAACAATCCCGTCTGAAACTACTCATCGAGAAAGGCAAGGAGCAGGGCTTCCTGACCTATGCCGAGGTCAACGATCATCTGCCGGATGAAATCGTCGATCCGCAGCAGATTGAAGACATCATCAGCATGATAAACGACATGGGTATTCTGGTGCATGAAGTGGCACCGGACACCGATTCGTTGCTGCTCGCCCGCACCAAGAATGCTGCTGATGAAGACGCGGCAGAGGAAGCTGCCGCCAACCTGGTCACCGTTGACAGCGAGTTTGGTCGTACCACCGATCCGGTACGCATGTACATGCGTGAAATGGGCACAGTCGAACTACTCACACGCGAAGGCGAAATCGTGATTGCCAAGCGTATCGAGGATGGCCTCAAACAGGTGTTGCAGGCACTGTCCATCTACCCTGAAACAGCCGCGACCTTGCTGCGCGGGTACGAGCGGGTTGCCGCCGGCGAAATGCGCCTGAACGACCTGATCTCCGGCTTTATCGACCTCAACGCGGTTGAAGAGGAAATCCCCAAACCGCAGGTCAGGCAGCCAGAAGAAGCGACCAGCAGTTCCGCCAGCGATGGCAAAAAAGATGACAGTGATGATGACGATGAAGCCGTGGTCGATACCGGCCCGGACCCGGAAGAAGCACGCGCCCACTTTGCCGAACTGGAAAAAACCTACCAGCAACTGGTCACTGCTATAAACAAGGGTGGCAAGAACGCCACGCGTGTGAAGAAGCTGCGTGATCAACTGTCCGAGCAGACCCTGAGCCTCAAGCTGGTGCCGCGCATCGTGGACATCCTGACCACCAATTTAAGGAATGCGATTGCACGCATCCGCTCGCACGAGCGCGCCATTATGGATACCTGCGTGACCCGTGCAGGCATGCCGCGCAGGGATTTCATCACCTCGTTCCCGAACAATGAAACCGACCTCGGCTGGGTAGATGCGCAGGCAAAGGGCGGGCACAAGTATTCCGCTGCCCTTGCACAGTTCAGGGATGAGATCGCTCGTACACAGAACAAGCTGATCGCACTGCAAGCAGGCACGCACCTGAGCATTGCCGAAATCAAGAATATCAACCGCCTGATGTCGATCGGCGAGGCCAAGGCAAGGCGCGCCAAGAAGGAAATGGTCGAGGCCAACCTGCGACTGGTGATCTCGATTGCCAAGAAGTACACCAACCGCGGCCTGCAGTTCCTTGACCTCATCCAGGAAGGCAACATCGGCCTGATGAAGGCCGTCGACAAATTCGAATACCGGCGCGGCTACAAGTTCTCGACCTATGCCACCTGGTGGATTCGTCAGGCGATCACGCGTTCCATCGCCGACCAGGCACGCACTATCCGTATCCCGGTGCACATGATCGAGACCATCAACAAGCTCAACCGCATATCGCGCCAGATGCTGCAGGAGATCGGCCGCGAACCCACGCCCGAGGAACTCGCCGAGCGCATGGACATGCCGGAAGACAAAATCCGCAAGGTACTCAAGATCGCCAAGGAACCGATCTCCATGGAGACACCGATCGGTGACGACGAAGATTCACACCTTGGTGATTTTATCGAGGACCAGAACATCGATTCACCAATCGATTCGGCCTCCATGGAAGGACTCAGGGAAGCTACCCAGTCCGTGCTCTCAGGGCTGACGCCGCGCGAGGCCAAGGTATTGCGCATGCGCTTCGGTATCGACATGAATACCGATCACACGCTGGAGGAAGTCGGCAAGCAGTTCGACGTCACGCGTGAACGCATTCGACAAATCGAGGCCAAGGCGCTGCGCAAACTGCGTCACCCGACCCGCTCGGAACCGTTACGCAGCTTCCTGGAAGCCGAGTAAAGAACGGAGTGACCACACACTGTGGTCCACTCCGCTTGTTTGCTTCCGTTCGGGCCTGTAGCTCAGTTGGTTAGAGCAGGGGACTCATAATCCCTTGGTCCCAGGTTCGAGTCCTGGCGGGCCCACCATTATCGGCTGTGACGACAGCATCCTGCTCGCGCGCGGCACCCAATTAACAGGCCGAACAGCAGCCACCATGCACCGGCCTGCCATGCCGAACCAGTGGCACCATAACCAGTGGCACCATGAAGACTGCAACCACCCCCGCCACCTGAATCTGATTCAATCGAAAGTGACAGCGCGATAGCACCCGGATCCATAATCACGCCGTTTGCGGTCAGATCTGAATCACCCCTCCCGCCATCAACGAAATTCAAGGTCACCACATTGCCGTCAAATTCAGCACCGGTGCCTGTAGCTGGATCAAAAGTGAATTCATAGAAGTGGTCAGTCGGATCATTGGTCGTAGGCCCGAATTTCAGAAATCTGACTGGTGCTTCGCCAGCCGGTAAAATAATTTTCACGACTGCAGCACTGCCCTGGGGCACGTTGCTCAGCTCAAAACCGAGGAAGTCATGTGCAAAATTCACCCCGTTGACGAACTCAGGCGGTATATCCGGATTAGCAATTACATTGCCCGGCGGGCCAAGCGGGTTGGGTACTGTAAGTATAGACTCGCCCGGGGTAA
>CBEULV010000017.1:0-19836 GCA_965544015.1 uncultured Gammaproteobacteria bacterium
ATTGAGGTGTTACGGGCCTATGTAAAAAAGGAACACAGCAACTCATTCCTGGTTGCAATAACCGACCCAAAAGTCAGCCGGGCACTGGTAGCGTTCCACGCTGAGCCAGGTAAAAACTGGGGTGTTGAAAGCCTGGCTGCCGTTGCCTGCATGTCCCGCTCGGCATTTGCTGAACGATTTCAGAAACTGTCAGGCGCCTCCCCAATGAACTACGTGACCCGCTGGAGAATGCAGCATGCTCACAGCAAACTAACCGAAAGTACCGAGTCGATTGCCGATATAGCCGAAAGCAGTGGTTACCTGAGCGAGGAATCTTTCGCCAAGGCGTTTCGCAAGGAATTCGGCACCAGTCCCAGAGCAGTTCGCCGACGGGATGCAGCCAATGAAATTGCAGGCATGGTATCTGTTAGCGGCGATAGCGCGATTTCAACCAAGATATTGTACAGCCCGCTGGAGGCAAACGAACTGCGCAACAGCAATGCTGTGATATTTATCGACGTGCGTGATGCCGGGGACTATGCACAGGGGCATATTCCCGGGGCCGTTAATATCCCGGAACTGTTCACCACGCTGTCCATGACAACTCCTGAGGGGCTGCAGGAAATGGAAGACACGCTGAAGCCCCTGTTCAGCAAGGCGGGAGTCAGTCGCGATAAAACCGTAATTTTCTACGAAGATGATCTGGGTTCCCGCTTTGGGAGCTCCTGTAGAGGATATTTTCAGCTCACATTTTTTGGCCACCCCAACGCAGGCATATTGGATGGCGGACTCGACCAGTGGAAGCTTGAAGGTTTTCCTGTGGACACCAATCCGGTAGTGACAGGACCTTCCGAGTTTATTACATCAATACAACGCAGTTACCTGGCCACTATAGACGACATGATGAAGGCACTGGACCATCCCGAAATTAAACTGCTCGACAACCGCGACAAGGAGGAATGGTTGGGGATTACCTCTTCGCCCTCAGAATACTATTCTCCGGATTTCCTGCCCCGCAAGGGACGCATTCCCGGTGCGCGGTGGGTCGAGTGGCAAAATTTCATGGAAAGTACCAATGGCATAAGACACTTTAAGTCCCCCGGGCAAGTCATCGCAATTTGCGCCCAGGCAGGCTTGTACCCTGACGATGACATTATTATCTACTGTTTTAAAGGGGCAAGAGCTGCCAACACCTATATCGCACTCAAACTTGCCGGTTTCAAACATTTGCGCAACTACTACGGCTCGTGGAACGAATGGTCGCGCAATGCCTCGTTACCGGCGATGTCGGTAAAGCTTGTGGGTTAGCTGAGAGCCAGCAGGTTTTACAAATCCCTGTTTCCTGTCCCTCGGGCCTATATCAGTTCGCTCTTGTCGTTCCAGACAGATTTTCGCGTCTTTACGCAGGGGGCATCTAGACCGTCAGTGCGGCAACCAGTTTGCGCAGTGCCTGGCCGCGGTGGCTGAGTGAGTTCTTCACCTCGGGGGCCAGTTCCGCCGAGGCACAGTCATGGGTCGGTACATAAAACACCGGGTCGTAGCCAAAGCCGTGCTCACCGCGCGGTTCAAACAGGATGCGGCCTTCCCAGCTACCC
The DNA here is from genome assembly GCA_965544015.1 of uncultured Gammaproteobacteria bacterium. Taxonomy (GTDB): domain Bacteria; phylum Pseudomonadota; class Gammaproteobacteria; order UBA9214; family UBA9214; genus UBA9214. The sequence goes on from CBEULV010000017.1 coordinate 1,575, forward strand.
TGGCAGATCAGCGGGGTCGGGTCTGCCTGGTGGCGCAGGTAGACCATCAGGCACTGAAAGCGCGCCGTGCGCTGTGCCTCCGGTACCTCGCGCATCTCTATTAGCAGCTTTTGCAGGTTGTCCTCATCGCTGGCGCCGCTGCCGGCGTAGCGTGCCGAGTAGATGCCCGGTGCGCCGTTCAGCGCGTCCACTTCCAGCCCGGAGTCGTCGGCAATGGCCGGCAACCCGGTATGGCTGGCGGCATTGCGCGCCTTGAGGATGGCGTTCTCGACAAACGTCAGGCCGGTTTCCTCGACATCCTCAACGCCGAAGTCGCTTTGTGGCCGCACCTGGAAATCCAGTCCGGCAAGCAGCTGGTTGATTTCACGAACCTTGCCGGGGTTGCCGCTGGCGAGGACGATGTCAGTCATACTGATGCCAGGCCCTCTTTACTACTGCCCCAGCGCTTCTTGCTGGCTGGCAAGCAATTCCGTGATGCCCTTCTTCGCCAGTGCCAGCATGGCATTGAGTTCATCCTGGCGGAAGGCGTGGCCTTCCGCGGTGCCCTGCAGCTCGATGAAATCGCCGGCATCGTTCATGACCACGTTCATGTCGGTCTCTGCGTTGCAGTCTTCCGGGTAGTCCAGGTCCAGCACGGGGGTGTCTTGATAGATGCCGACCGATACCGAGGCAACGCGGCCGGTAAGGGGGTTTTTATCGAGTTTCTTGCTGTCCAGGAGGGATTGAATGGCGTCTGCGAGCGCAACGTAGCCGCCCGTGATGCTGGCGGTGCGGGTGCCGCCATCGGCCTGGATGACATCACAATCAATGGTGATGGAACGCTCGCCAAGTGCCTTCATGTCCACCACGGCACGTAAAGAGCGGCCGATCAGGCGCTGGATTTCCAGCGTGCGTCCACCCTGTTTGCCGCGCGCTGCCTCGCGTCCCATGCGGCTGCTGGTGGAACGTGGCAGCATGCCGTATTCGGCGGTGACCCAGCCCTCGCCCTTGCCGCGCAGGAAGCCGGGGATACGGTCTTCCACTGTGGCGTTGCAGAGCACGCGGGTGTCCCCGAATTCCACCAGTACCGAGCCCTCGGCATGCTTGGTGTAGTTGCGGGTGATGCGCACATGGCGCATTTCATCGGGGGCACGGTTACTGGGACGCATGTCGAATCCTGAAGTTGCTGGAGAGTCGCGCAGTATAGCGCGAACCGGGTGCGGGGCTATATGACCGTGCAGACATTACTGTATACGGGTCCGGAAACTTTTCCATTTCCCGGTGAATCGCTTACCATTGGCCGCCAGTTGCCAACACCGGGAGCCACCATGGCCCGCAGCATGACCGCCTTTGCACGACAGGAAGCCGAGCTTGATTCGGGGAACGTGGCGTGGGAGCTGCGCTCGCTCAATCACCGTTACCTGGAAGTCAGCCTGCGTCTGCCGGAGGAGCTGCGTGCGCTGGAGTCTGCCGTGCGCGAACGCGTCAATGCCCGCCTTGGGCGAGGCAAGGTCGACTGCAGTTGCCGTTACCGGCCCAAGGCCGCCGCCAGCGCACCGGTCGAGATCGATAATGACAATCTGGAGCGCCTGCTGGCGGCCTGCCAGACCGTCAACGCGCGTCTGCCGGAGGTGGTGCCGCTTAACCCGGTTGAATTGCTGCGCTGGCCCGGCGTGATACGCGAGGCAGAGCCGGACACGGTGCCATTACAGAGCGCGGCACTGGAATTGCTGGACAGGGCACTCGATGAACTGCTGGTCAGTCGTGAACGCGAAGGGGAGAAGATCACCGAACTGCTGCAGCAGCGCTGCGATTCGATGGCCAAACTGGTGGTACACGTGCGCAGCCTGATGCCGGAGATTCGTGCCGGCCTGCGCAGGAAAATGGAGGCGCGGCTGGCAGAGCTGGACGTGGTCGCGGACCCGGGCCGGCTTGAGCAGGAACTGGTGTTGCAGCTGCAAAAGATCGATGTCGACGAGGAACTCGACCGGCTGGACAGTCACATTGCTGAAGTACTCCGGGTGCTGAACGGCAAGGGGCCAATCGGCCGCCGTCTGGACTTTCTTATGCAGGAACTCAACCGGGAGGCCAATACGCTGGGCTCCAAGTCGGTTGTCGTCGATACCACCAATGTCTCGGTTGAACTCAAGGTACTGATCGAGCAGATGCGTGAACAGGTACAGAATGTTGAATAACCCATATGCCTGAATCAGCTGCAAGCGGTACGCTGTACATCATTTCCGCGCCCTCGGGGGCCGGCAAGTCGAGCCTGCTAAAGGCCCTGCTGGAAACAGGCAGTGACGGCCTGGTGCTGTCGGTCTCGCACACCACGCGTGCGCCGCGCCCCGGCGAGGTAGATGGAGTCGACTATCATTTTACCGATGTCGAGCACTTCACCGCGATGGTGGATGCGGGCGAGTTTCTCGAACACGCACAGGTGTTCGATAATTTCTACGGTACCTCACGCCAGGCGGTAGAGCAGCAGCTTGCCGACGGGCTGGATGTCATCCTGGAAATCGACTGGCAGGGCGCGCGCGCCATCCGTGCACGCATGCCGGCCACGGTCAGTATCTTCATCCTGCCGCCGTCGCGTGCCGAGCTGGAGGCCAGACTGACCGCGCGTGGTCAGGATGATGCCGGCGTAATTGCCAGGCGCATGCGCGACGCGGTCAGCGAGATGTCCCACTACGACGAATACGACTACCTGATTATCAACGATGTTTTCGAGGTGGCGCGTGACCGGCTGGCGGCAATCCTGCAGGCGCGCCGCCAGCGTCTGGCGCCCCAGCAGCAGCGCCACGCCGGGTTGCTGGCGGCCTTGCTGGTGTCGGATGACTGATTCGGGTAGACTCGCTGGCCCATTCAACCGGTAGTTCCCGGGTTTACGGAGAGTTTCATGGCACGTGTAACGGTAGAAGATTGTCTCGACAAGGTGGATAACCGCTTCCAGCTGGTGTTGCTGGCGACCAAGCGGGCACGTCAGCTGGCCAATGGCGTTATGCCGCTGGTGCCGTGGGAGAATGACAAGCCGACCATCGTGGCGCTGCGTGAAATTGCCGATGGCCTGATCACGCCGGCGTTGCTGGATGAGCCGCAGTACCCGGTGATTGAAGAGGAAATCACCGCCGAAGACCTCGCTATCCTGGCCGAGCCCGCCACAGCCGAGCCCGCCAAAGCCGAGCCCGCTACAGCTGCCGGGAAAGGTGACGAGGACGTCACGCCCCCGGATGCCCCTGAAAAACCGGCCTGATTCCCTGCCCGGTCCGCATACTGCGGAAGCCCGCGGTTTACCCCCTGCCGCGTACCGGCGTTCACCCATTGGGGTTATAGTTAAGCCATCGATTCTCTGACAGGTAACCCGTGGCAGGTGTCCGCCTGCTGACAGAAGCTGCATGGCCACACGAGCGGAAACACTGAACGAAGACAAATCACGCTTTCTAATCAGTGATTTGTGCCGCATGCTCGATTCCTACCTGGAAGAGGAGCAGATACGGGAAGTCTACCGAGCCTATCTGTTCGGCGCCGAGGCGCATGAAGGCCAGCACCGCCTGTCCGGCGAGCCATATATTTACCATCCGATCGAAGCGGCGCGCATCCTTGCCGGGCTGCGCCTGGACCACAAGTCCATCATCGCGGCCATCCTGCACGATGTCATCGAGGACACCCCGATCGCCAAGGAGCAAATTGCCTCCGAGTTCGGTGCCGATGTGGCCGAACTGGTCGATGGCGTCAGCAAGCTGACCCAGATCGAGTTCGAAAGCTCGGCCGAGGCGCAGGCCGAGAATTTCCGCAAGATGATCCTCGCCATGGTGCGCGATATCCGCGTCATCCTGGTGAAGCTGGCCGACCGCCTGCACAACATGCGCACGCTGGGCGTTATGCGCCCCGACAAGCGCCGTCGTATCGCACGCGAAACGCTGGACATCTACGCACCCATCGCCCACCGGCTGGGGATTAATGCACTGCGTGTGGAGCTGGAAGACCTTGGCTTTGCGGCACTTTATCCGCTGCGCTATCGGGTGCTGGAAAAGGCGGTGCGTGCGGCACGTGGCCATCGCAAGGAAGTGCTCAACAAAATAGAGACCGCGATCAAACGGCGCGTGCAGCAGGAACACCTGGAAGGCCGCATCCTGAGCCGTGAGAAACACCTGTACAGCCTGTACAAGAAGATCAGGGATAAAACACTGTCGTTTGAAGAAACCTATGACGTCTACGCGTTTCGCATCGTGGTCGACAAGGTCGATACCTGCTACCGCGCACTCGGTATCATGCACAACCTGTTCAAGCCGGTGCCGGGCAAGTTCAAGGATTACATTGCCATTCCCAAGGCCAACGGCTACCAGTCACTGCATACCATATTATTCGGACCCTACGGTATCCCGATCGAGGTGCAGATTCGCACCGAGGAGATGGACAGGGTCGCCGAATCGGGCGTGGCGGCGCACTGGGTTTACAAGTCCGGCGAAGACGGTGTCGACCAGATGCATGCCGGCGCGCGCGAGTGGTTGCGCGAGCTGCTGGAGATGCAGAAACATGCCGGCAACTCGCTCGAATTCCTGGAAAGCGTCAAGCTGGACCTGTTCCCGGATGCGATCTACGTATTCACTCCGACTGGCGAGATTATGAAGTTGCCGTATGGTGCAACGGTGGTCGATTTTGCCTACGCGGTGCATACGGATATCGGCAATACCTGCATTGCCGCGAAGGTCGACCGCCAGGACGTGCCGTTGCGCACAACGTTGCGTAACGGGCAGACCGTCGAGATCGTGACCGCTGAGGGTGCTCGCCCCAGTCCGGCCTGGCTGAGTTTCGTGGTCTCCGCCAAGGCGCGTTCCAACATCCGCCATCACCAGAAAAACCTCAAGCGTGAAGAGGCAATCAGCCTGGGCCAGCGCATGCTGGATCGCGCGCTCGGGGTATTCGGGTCCTCTGCCGCACAGATATCGGCAGAGCGCCTGCACGCGCTGCTGAAGGAATATCACCTCAAGGCGCCGGATGATCTGCTGGTCGACATCGGCCTGGGTCGACGGCCTTCGGTGCTGGTAGCGCGCGCCTTGCTGCCGGTGGGAGAAAGTGGAATTTCCGAACACGGCGAGGTCGCCACCATGCCACCGCTGGTCATCCGTGGTGCCGAGGGCATGGTGACGCGTTTTTCCAAGTGCTGTCGCCCGATTCCCGGTGACCCGGTGGTGGGCGTGATTACCAGCGGGCGCGGCATGATGATTCACACGCAGAACTGCCGCAATATCAACGATGACAAGAACTCGGTCGACAATTGCCTTGAGGTGCAGTGGGAACCGGGTATCGAAGGCGAGTTCCCGGTCGATGTCAGCGTCGTGGTGGAGGACCGGCGTGGCGTGCTGGCAACGGTTGCCAGGGCCATCGGAGATGCCGATTCCAATATCGAAAACGTCGGCATCGAGGAGGGAGATGGCCTGACCAATAGTCTCAAGTTCCTGCTGACAGTGCACAATCGCCAGCACCTGGCCAGCATCATGCGCCGGGTACGCAATATTCCGTCGGTTATCCGTATTATCCGCACGCGTGGCTAGCGTGCGGTATAAAAAACTGGCCACAGAGGGCACAGAGCAAGCAGAGAAAAAACATAACTGAAAAAATCACTGTCGTCCGTGCGGGCTGGAATCCAGTAGTACCACGGCAACAGATACCAACTACACTGGTTTATTTTTACAAGGAACTGAACAAACACAAGTAAAAGGATGCATCATGAGTCGTACGATTATTCATACCGACAAGGCCCCTCAGGCCATTGGTACCTACTCGCAGGCCGTGCGTTGCGGCAATACCGTATATATGTCCGGCCAGATTCCGCTGGACCCGGCCAGCATGCAACTGGTCGAGGGCGATATGGGCGCGCAGATCCGGCGCGTGTTTGACAACCTGGCTGCCGTGGCCGAGGCCGCCGGGGGATCGCTCTCCAACGTTGCCAAGCTGAACGTGTTCCTGCCGGACCTCGGACACTTTGCGCTGGTTAACGAGATCATGGCTGAATATTTCCAGCAGCCCTATCCTGCGCGTGCGGCCGTCGGTGTTGCTGCATTGCCGAAGGATGCACAGGTGGAGATGGATGCGGTGATGGAGTTGGGATAAAAGAAATTTCTTGCGCCAAGGCGCAAAGGCGCCAAGAAAAGACCAGCCACAGAGAACACAGAGCCCATAGAAAGAATATTCTGTCGTCCCCGCGCAGGCGGGGATCCAGCGAAAAGAAGGGTCTTGGCGTGAATTCTGTTGCACAGACTGGAACAGGGCAAACATTGTTATCATCTATAGTACCGTTTTCGGCTGGATTCCCGCCTGCGCGGGAATGACGACGGAAGTAGCTGTCTGCACTCCACAATAGAATTTCTCTGTGTTCTCTGTGTTCTCTGTGGCTTTTTTGCTTTGTGCCTTTATGCGAAAAAATTTTTAACTTGAATAAAATTCCCGATACAAACGACCAGCTCGATAATCTCCCCGTCACCGTGCTCAGGGGCGTCGGTCCGCGCATGGCGGAACGACTCGAGCGCCTGCGGATTCGCACTGTGCAGGACGTGCTGTTCCACCTTCCGCTGCGCTACGAGGATCGCACGCGCATTACGCCGATGGGTTCGGTGCGTGCCGGTGAGCAGGTGGTGGTACAGGGCGAGGTCGAGCTTGCCGAGGTGAAGTTTGGTCGTCGTCGTTCGCTGCTGGTGCGTATCAGTGACGGTACCGGTGCGTTGACCCTGCGCTTCTTTCATTTCAATGCGCAACAGCAGGCCGGGTTCGCGCGTGGCAAGCACGTGCGCTGTTTTGGCGAGGTGCGCAATGGCGCGGTCACGCTGGAACTGGTTCACCCGGAGTACCAGTTCATTGCTGCCAATGCCACGCTCGAGGGCGAGGAACATCTCACGCCGATTTACCCGGCGACCGAGGGGGTACACCAGCTCACTCTGCGTGCAATCACCGAGCAGGCATTGCAACAACTCGAGCGTGGCGGAGCGCATGCGCTGACAGACTGGTTGCCAACGGAACTGGCAAGCACCTTCAGGATGACTACATTACCGGCCGCACTGCGCTATGTGCATCGGCCGCCACCGGATGCCGCAGTGGAACTGTTGGCCGCCGGAAATCATCCCGCCCAACAGCGGCTGGCGTATGAAGAGTTACTAGCACACCACCTGAGCCTGCGTCGCCTGCGCCTGCGCGCGGTGCATACACCGGCGCCGCCATTGGCCGGCAAACAGGCTCTGGCCGCACGCCTGCTGGATGGTTTGCCGTTTGCACTCACGGATGCGCAGTCCCGCGTGATCGGGGAGATACGTGCCGATCTGGCGCGTAGCCATCCCATGGCGCGGCTGGTGCAGGGTGATGTCGGCTCTGGCAAGACCGTGGTTGCTGCCTGTGCCGCATTGGCTGCTGTCGAGGCCGGTTACCAGGCGGCGCTGATGGCACCGACCGAGTTGTTGGCCGAACAGCACTTCCGCAGTTTCAGTGACTGGCTGGCGCCACTTGGTGTCGACGTGGTCTGGCATACCGGCAAACTGAAGGGCAAGGCGCGTGCGGCCACGCTGGAGGCCATCGGCAATGGCACGGCGGCGGTGGCGATAGGCACCCATGCGCTGTTCCAGGACGAGGTGGAATTTGCAATGCTGGGGCTGGTGATCATCGACGAGCAGCACCGTTTCGGTGTGCACCAGCGCCTGGCGCTGCGTGACAAGGGGCGTGCCGGTGAGCAGCGCCCGCACCAGCTGGTGATGACGGCAACGCCGATCCCGCGCACGCTGGCGATGACGGTTTATGCCGATCTCGATACCTCGATCATCGATGCACTGCCGCCGGGGCGCCAGCCGGTGAAGACGGTGGCAATCGGCCAGGAACGACGTGACGAGGTCATCCGCTCGGTGCAAAAGGCCTGCGCTGGCGGGCAGCAGGCCTATTGGGTCTGTACCCTGATCGAGGAATCCGAGTTGCTGCAATGCCAGGCGGCGGAGAACACCGCGGAGCTGCTCACTGAAGCACTGCCGGGGTTACGGGTGGCACTGGTGCACGGGCGTCTGAAGGCGGCGGAGAAGGAATCGCTCATGCGGGACTTCAAGCAGGGTGACATCGACCTGCTGGTGGCGACCACCGTGATCGAGGTCGGCGTGGATGTGCCTAATGCCAGCCTGATGATTATCGAAAATCCGGAGCGCCTGGGCCTGGCGCAGCTGCACCAGTTGCGTGGAAGGGTCGGCCGCGGCAGCCGGCAAAGCAGCTGCGTGCTGCTCTACCAGGCGCCGTTGTCGGACAATGCGCGCGAGCGCCTTGCGGTACTGCGCGAGACCGGAGACGGCTTCGAGATCGCCCGGCGTGACATGGAGCTGCGTGGTCCCGGCGAGGTGCTGGGCACGCGCCAGACCGGGGAAATGCAATTTCATATTGCCGACCTGTTGCGTGACGAGGCGTTGCTGGAAGCCGTGGAGGCCGGGGCCCGGCAGTTGCTGGAGACTTGCCCGCAGAATGTCACGCCGCTGATTCGACGCTGGCTGGGGGAGGCTGCCAGTTTCGGCGAGGTGTAGTCTGGATTTGCATCGCGCCTGCAAGGCGCTCCTACAGGGTGTCTGATTGTTGTAGGAGCGCTCCGCGAGCGCGATGGTGTTATCGGAAAAAAGATCGCGCGATATACAGGGATGTACAAGTGCTGCGGGAGGCATGGAGAAGGTGAGACCGGGAACCGGTCGAGAGGCTGGCCTGGGCCATGCCGGGAGCGGCGATGATATCCGCTCCTGCAAATGCGATCGTTATTCATGCGATAATCCCGCGCGCGCAAGGACCCGGATGCATTGAACAAGCATGTTTCACAACCCGCTGCCAGTGACAGCAAGCCACTGTGGAAGTGCCGCTGAATGAATGGCGGACGAGCAACCACGGAGTCCACATGACAAGCCGACTGCATGACTACGTTGTATTGATGAGGCTTAACAAGCCGATTGGTATCTTCCTGTTGCTGTGGCCGACACTGTGGGCGTTGTGGGTCGCAGGTGAAGGCCGGCCGGATATCCTTGTGCTGGTGGTGTTCGTGCTGGGTGTGGTATTGATGCGTTCCGCAGGGTGTGTGATCAATGATTATGCCGACCGTGACTTCGACCGGCACGTGTCCCGTACCCGTGACCGGCCGCTGACTTCCGGGCGCGTATCGCCGCGCATGGCGCTGCTGCTGTTCGCGGTGTTATGCCTGCTGGCGTTTGGGCTGGTGTTGTTGCTGAACCGCCTTACCGTGCTGTTGTCGTTTGGCGGGGTTGCGCTGGCCGCGCTGTACCCGTTTATGAAGCGCGTGACGCACCTGTCGCAGGTGTTCCTGGGCGCAGCGTTTGGCTGGGCCGTGCCGATGGCGTTCGCGGCACAGGCCGGCAGTGTGCCGCAGGTTGCCTGGCTGATGTTTACCACCACCGTGCTGTGGGCGACTGCCTACGACACCCTGTACGCGATGGTGGACCGCCAGGATGACCTGGCGCTGGGACTGAAGTCCACCGCCATCCTGTTTGGCGACTCCGATCGCAAGATCATTGGCCTGTTGCAGCTGATGGTGCTGGCCGGTCTGGGAATGGTCGGTCACCAGGCCGGGCTGGGCCCGATCTACTACGCCGGTGTCGCGCTGGCCGCGCTACTCGCAATCTACCAGCAATATCTGATTCGCTACCGTGAGCGTGATGCGTGTTTCCGGGCATTCCTGAATAACAACTGGTTCGGCATGGTGGTTTTTCTCGGTATCCTGCTGGACTACCTGTACCGCTGACCGTTCGGGGCCGGTGTGCCGGCCTGCAACGCTGTACTTATATATACCGTCCCGTGCGGGCGATTACCCAGACCTCAACGCGTTCCGTACCGGCCCGTTTCAGTGCGCGTGCCAGTTCGTTTGCCGTGTGACCAGTCGTCATGACGTCATCAATGATGGCGAGGTGCTTGTGCTTCGGTGTTCCCGAAACTGCAAACGCATTACGCAGGTTGAGCCGGCGTGCAGCCGGCGGCAGTCGTGATTGTGGCTCGGTCGGGCGCCGGCGCCGGCACAGGTGATGTGCCACGGGTATGTGCAGGCGCCTGCCGAGTGTGCGCGCGAGTTCGGTAGCCTGATTGAAACCGCGCTCGCGCAAGCGCGAGTGGTGCAGCGGGACTGGCACCAGCTGCCCGGGTAATGCTTGTTCACGCTGGCCAAGCCGCTCGGCCAGCATGCCGGCGAGCAGCGGGGCGACGGCCAGTTCGCGGGCAAACTTCAGGCACTTCAGCAGGTGATCGACTGGCGGGTGGTAGTGGAACAGTGCCGTGGTCTCGTCAAACGCCGGCGGCCTGCGCTGGCAGGCGCCGCAGCGACCCTGTGGCGACAGTGCCGTCACGGGCTGCGCACATTGTGCGCAGGTGGTTGTCAGCCAGGGCAGTTCGGCCGTGCAGGGTGCGCACAGTTGTGAGGCCTGTCCGCTGCTGTCTCCACACAGGCGGCAGTGCGGCGGGAGCAGCAGGTCCTGGAGTCTGACAAGATACTGGTAAACCATCACCACCCTCCATGGTTGACAGCGACCGCGATCAATTCCATAGTCCGGGGTCGATCCCATTGCCAGCCTGTAAGACTATGAGCCAGCCAACCACCCGTCTGTCGGAAGCTACTGAAAACACTGTCCGCAATGACTGGTCACGCGCCGAGGTGACGCAGTTATTTGACTTACCTTTTAATGAGTTACTGTTTCGCGCCCAGAATGTCCACCGGGCGCACTTCGATCCCAACGCCGTACAGATCAGTACCCTGCTGAGCATCAAGACCGGCGGCTGTCCGGAGGATTGCAGCTACTGTCCACAGAGCGTGCATCACGACGCTGGTCTGGAGCCGGAGCGACTGATGGATGTCGAGGCAGTCGTCAGCGCGGCCAAGGCAGCCAAGGCGGCCGGGGCATCACGTTTCTGCATGGGCGCGGCGTGGCGCAACCCGAAGGGGAAAAACTTTGAACGCGTGCTGGAGATGGTTGGGCGGGTGCGTGACGAGGGGCTGGAGACCTGCGCGACGCTGGGCATGCTGGACGAGCAGCTGGTCAGCGCGCTGAAACAGGCCGGGCTGGACTACTACAACCACAATCTCGATACCTCGCCGGAGTTCTATGGCGAGATTATTACCACGCGTACCTGGGACGACCGGCTGGAGACGCTGGCACACGTACGTGAGGCCGGGATCAATGTCTGTTGCGGTGGCATCGTCGGCATGGGCGAGGGCCGTGCCGACCGGGTATCGATGCTGTGCGAACTGGCCAATCTGCCCGAGCATCCCGGCAGTGTGCCGATCAACCGGCTGGTCCGGGTGGAAGGCACGCCACTGCAGCAGCAGGCCGAAATCGACTCGATCGAATTCGTGCGCACCATTGCGGTTGCGCGCATCCTGATGCCGGCTTCCCATGTGCGGCTGTCGGCGGGTCGCTCCGAGATGAGTGATGAAATGCAGGCGCTGTGTTTCTTCGCCGGCGCGAACTCGATTTTCTATGGCGAGAAACTGCTCACTACCGGCAACCCGGATACCGCCAGGGATGATGCCCTGCTCGAGAAGCTCGGCCTGCATCCTGCGTAGCGTAATCGGCGTAATTGGGGACAGACCACGTTTTTCCGTACTGGTATCTATGAGGGATCGAATAAAACAGCCGGAAAAACGTGGTCTGTCCCCGTTTTAGTCCCGTTTTACCTATGAAAAATCTTGCCGAACAACTCGCGCTGCGTAAACAGGAAAACCTGTACCGGCAGCGCGGGGTGCTCGACGGCCCGCAGGGCGTGGAGATATGCATCGACGGGCAGGACTGCCTGTCGTTCTGCAGTAACGACTACCTGGGGCTTGCCAATCACCCACAGGTGGTTGCCGCGTTTCACAAGGGACTGGACGAGTACGGTGCCGGCAGTGGTGCGGCACACCTGGTGAGCGGCCACAGCCGCGCGCATCACCAGCTGGAAGAGGAGCTGGCGGCATTCACCGGCCGCCCGCGCACACTGCTGTTTTCCACCGGCTACATGGCCAATCTTGGCGTGATGGCGGCATTGCTTGGTCGCAGTGACCGCGTGTTCGAGGACCGCGCCAACCATGCCTCGTTGCTGGATGGTGCCCGGCTCAGCGCTGCCCGGCTGATACGTTACCGTCATGCCGATGCGGCAGACCTTGCGGCGCGCATGGCGTCTGCACCGCCCGGGGAATACCTGGTGGCGACGGACGGCGTGTTCAGTATGGATGGCGACATTGCACCACTGCAGGACCTCGCGCGGCTATGTGCGCAACAACAGGCGTGGTTCATGGTGGACGATGCACACGGTTTTGGTGTGCTGGGGCGGGGCGGTCGCGGCAGTGTCGATGCGGCCGGTTTGGGTGTCGAAGATGTGCCGATCCTGGTTGGTACACTGGGCAAGGCATTCGGCACCTTTGGCGCATTTGTCGCCGGTAGCGAAGAGCTGGTTGAAACACTCATCCAGCAGGCGCGCAGCTGGATCTACACCACGGCCTCACCACCGGCGCTGGCCTGTGCCACGCGTGCAGCCCTGCAACTGGTGTGTAGCGAGGGCTGGCGGCGCGAGCGGCTGGTTGCGCTGATCCGGCGTTTCCGTGCCGGTGCGCGACAGCTCGACCTGCCGTTGCTGGAATCGGATACGCCGATTCAGCCGCTGCTGGTCGGTGATGCCGGCAAGACGTTGCAGATGAGCGCTGCATTGCGCGAACAGGGCATCCTGGTGACCGCCATTCGGCCGCCCACGGTGCCGGAGGGCACGGCGCGGCTGCGGATTACTTTTTCCGCATTGCACACCGACGAACATATTGATCGCTTGCTGGATGTCCTGGGCAGGGTTATTGCCACAGAGATCACAAAGAATGCTGAGAAATAAAATACTCGTGCCAGGACGCAAAGCCGCAAAGAAAATGATTCTTTTCTGGCCCTGTTTTAGTGAGTTTTATATGTACTTCTCGGGATTGTTTTTAATTGGACTTATTTTGAAGTAATAATTTTTCCTGGCGCCTTTGCGTCCTGGCGCGAGATTGTTTTTTGTCTTTTTACTCTGTGAACTCTGTGGCGGTATTGTCTTGACACTCTACACACAAACCACTGGCAGCGGTCCGGAGCTGGTATTAATCCACGGCTGGGGCCTGCATAGCGGCATCTGGGACAGCCTGTTGCCGCTGCTGGAGTCACATTTTCGCGTGACCCGCGTTGATCTGCCCGGGCATGGCCGCAGCGGCTGGAACGGAGCGGCTGCGCTGGACGACATGGCGCGCGCGGTGCTGGCAGTGGTGCCGGCGCAGGCCGCCCTGGCCGGCTGGTCGCTGGGTGGCCTGGTGGCCTTGCGCGCCGCGTTGCTGCAGCCCGCCAGCGTCACAGCCCTCGCGCTGATTGCGAGCACCCCGTGTTTTATACGCAAGCCGGACTGGCAGAGCGCCATGCTGCCGGGGTTGCTGGAGACCTTCGCCTCCGAACTGGAGCAGGATTACCGGCGTACCCTGGACCGCTTTCTTGCCCTGCAGGTGCGTGGTGCAGCGCATGCCACGGAAGCACTGAAAAGTCTGCGTGCGACACTGCATGCCGGTGGGCCTCCACAGCTGGCAGGACTGCGTGCCGGGCTGAATGTGCTGCGCAGCACCGACCTGCGTAGAGAGGCGGCGCAACTGCAGTGTCCGGCCCTGTTGCTGATGGGTGAGCGCGACACGCTGGTACCGTGCAGTGCCGGGCAAGCGGCAGTGCAGCTGTTCCCGCATGCGCAACTGACGGTGATCGATGCCGCCGGTCATGCGCCGTTTATCTCTGCGCCCGATAGCGTGGCAAATACACTGCACAGTTTTCTCAAGGACACACAAACCCCACCCGTGAGCAATCACCATGCCTGAACACGAAATCGACAATCAACTCGACAAACGGCAGATGCAGCGCGCCTTTGACCGGGCGGCCGCAAGTTATGATGCAGCCGCAGAGTTGCAGTACGAGATCGGCGGCCGCCTTATCGAGCGCATGGATTTTATTCGCCTCAAGCCGCGGCGTATTCTCGATCTTGGTGCCGGTACCGGCATGTTCAGTGCTGCGTTGATGAAGCGTTATCGGGGTACCGATGTGGTTGCGCTGGATATTGCCCCGGCCATGCTGCGGCGGGTGCAGCGGCGTGGTGGCTGGTTGCGAAAGCCGCTGTGCGTGTGTGCCGACGGCGAGCGGCTGCCGTTTGCCGATGACAGTTTTGATTTCATTTTTTCCAACCTGATGTTGCAGTGGTGTAGCGATCTCGAGGCTACCTTTGCCGAGCTGCGCCGTGTGCTGGCGCCGGGCGGCCTGCTGATGTTCACTACATTCGGGCCGGATACCCTGATGGAGTTGCGTGCCAGCTGGGAGGCAGTCGACGGCTATACACACGTCAATCACTTCATTGATCTGCACGATATCGGGGACAGCCTGGTGCGTACGCAATGGGCCGAGCCGGTGATGGACTCCGAACGCATTACCGTCACCTATCGCGAGCTGGGCCGCCTGATGCAGGACCTGAAACAGATCGGCGCACATAACGTGACACGGGGTCGTCCGCGTGGCCTGACCGGGAGACGGCGCTGGCAGCAGTTCGCAGCGGCCTACGAGAGCCAGCGTGAGGACGGTGTGCTGCCGGCCAGTTACGAGGTCGTCTATGGCCACGCATGGTCACCCGTGAACAAGCACGCCGCTGCCGGTAACGAGGTGCCGCTGGCCAGCCTGCAGCGCCCAACGGGCTCGCCGCAGCGTGACTAGCTCATCAGGCTACTTCGTCACCGGGACCGACACCGGTGTCGGCAAGAGCGTGGTTGCGCTTGGCCTGATGCAGCAGTTGCAGACGCAGGGGCAGGTCGTGGCCGGCATGAAACCGGTTGCCTCGGGCTGCGAGCCGACCCCGGTAGGGCTGCGCAACGCGGATGCCCTGCAATTGCAGCGTCAATCCTCTGTGGCGATGGATTATGCGCTGGTCAATCCGTACGCCTTTGCGCCGGCCATTGCTCCTCATATTGCCGCGCAGCAGGCGGGTGTACGCATCGATCTGGATATCATTCATTCGGCGTATGCGCAGATTGCCGGGCAGGCGGATCGCGTTGTAGTGGAGGGGGTGGGTGGCTGGGAGGTGCCGCTGAACGAACGCGATACGCTGGCCGACCTGGTGCGCGAACTGGAGTTGCCGGTCATCCTGGTGGTGGCCATTCGTCTTGGCTGTCTGAACCACGCATTGCTGAGTGCCGCTGCCATCAGCCATGCCGGACTGCACCTGGCGGCTTGGGTGGCAAACCGATTGCCACCTGAACCGGACGCTGTCGAGGAGAACATTAATACTCTGAAATCAAGGCTTTCTGCGCCGTTACTGGGTATTATCCCGGCGCTCGATACACCTGGTGCCAGTGAAATGGCGGAACACCTTAGGGAAACGCCGCTTGCAGGTTGCCCAACGTCTTGCTGAATCCGTTGGTCAGATGGGTGAACCGGTGCATACACATCCGCATGCTCAGGTTTTGCCGTTCGACGGGGCTGATTACAGGGCTGGTGATCAATGGCAGAATTAGGAACCTGTCTAAATGTTAAGGTTTCTTCGTTACGAGACAAGCACTTGAAAATAGGACATTACCGACTGTTTTAGTCAATTGAATCTTAGAGACTTGTAATATAAAATGCGGCCACTTTTTCTTGGTCAAAAACTTGATCTGGGACAATTTGCACCAGTTGCGTGCATGCTAGCCATCTAGTAGCATCCGCGTCCTGTTTTTTCGGTCCGGGGGGTTCCACCAGAAAAACAGGGGTTCCAGTAAACAGGATAGTGGTTAAGCGCGTACTTGATCCCTCGGGTCGTGATTGTCACTGGGTAATTAGGCCGAATCAGTCCCTTTCGTGGCGCTCGGCGGTGCGGGTTTACGCAGCCATTGCCTTGTGTGTACTGGGTATTGGTGTTTTTTTTGTCCGGCATGGCTATTGGACGGTACTGCCGATTGCGGGCCTGGAAATTATTGTTTTGGGAGTGGCCTTTTATCTGTGCCTGTATCGCAGCCAGATAAGGGAAGTGGTAACCATCAGCGCTGACATCGTTAGCGTTGAAAAGGGACGCAAGCTGCGCGAGCAGCACTGGGAATGTCCGCGCGCATGGGCACGCATCAATATAGAGCGTGCGCCAATCGCCTGGTACCCGAGCCGCCTGCTGGTGGCTTGCCACGGAGAGCGAGTTGAGATTGGCCGGTTTCTGAACGAGAAGGAACGGCAAAGCCTGGCGAAGGAACTGCAGGGCATGGTCAGTGGGGATGGCTGGTCACGTGCGGTGCAGTGACCGCAGCTCCGGCGGGGATTTTAAGAATTTATAACTTTGGTCTTAGGGAGAGTAATGCATGTTCGCTAATACACTAAGACGCACCCTGTGCAGTCTCTGGGGTGTGCTGGTACTGCTTGGTGCAGGCAATGCCTTCGCAGGTTATTCCGATACCCTGAATCTCAGGGAAGGTGTGACCGACATCAGCCACAGGGTCTATGACCTGCATATGCTGATTTTCTGGATTTGTGTGGTGGCCTGTGTCGGTGTGTTCGCTGTACTGATCTACTCCATCATGATGCACCGCAAGTCCAAGGGGGCGCAACCGGCCACTTTCCACGAAAGCACCACCGTGGAAATCATCTGGACCACCATCCCGTTCCTGGTGCTGGTCGGCATGGCGGTCCCGGCCACCACCACGCTGCTGGCGCTGGAAGACACCCGTGATGCGGACATGTCCATCCTGGTTACCGGTTACCAGTGGAAGTGGAAATACGACTACCTCGACGAGGACATCAGCTTCTTCAGTGTGCTGACCACGCCGCGTGAACAGATCGAGGGCAGTGCTGAAAAGGGTGAGAACTACCTGCAGGAAGTTGACAATCCCATCGTTGTACCGATCAACAAGAAGATCCGTTTCCTGATTACTTCCAATGATGTGATCCACTCCTGGTGGGTGCCGGACCTCGGCTGGAAGCAGGATGCCGTGCCGGGCTTTATCAACGATGCCTGGACCGAGCTCTCGGAGCCGGGTCTGTACCGCGGCAAGTGTGCCGAGCTGTGCGGCAAGGATCACGGTTTCATGCCGATCGTGCTGATCGCCAAGACCGAGGAAGACTACGCGACCTGGGTTGCCGAGCAGAAGGGTGCCGCCGAGGCTGAAATGGCGGCTGCCACCCAGACCTGGACCATGGATGACCTGGTGGCCAGGGGTGAGGCGGTGTACAACACCAACTGCGCGGCCTGTCACCAGGCCAATGGCGCGGGTATCCCGGGTGTGTTCCCGGCGATTGCCGGCGGTGCAATCTCCACCGGAGATATGGCCGGTCATATGGATATTGTCATCAACGGCAAGGCCGGTACCGCCATGCAGGCGTTCGGCGCCCAGCTGAGTGATGTCGACCTCGCTGCCGTAATTACCTTCGAGCGTAACGGCTTTGGTAATGACAAGGGTGACATGGTTCAGCCGTCCGAGATCGCAGCGGCCCGTTAAGAAAATCAGAATTCAGAATTAAGAGTGGAGGTATCTACCAAATGAGTACAGCAACCACGCACGACGAGCATCACCATGGCGCACCATCCGGCCTGATGCGCTGGGTCAAGACCACCAACCACAAGGATATCGGTACCCTGTACCTGTGGTTCTCTTTCATCATGCTGCTGGTGGGCGGCGCGATGGCCATGGTGATTCGCGCCGAGCTGTTCCAGCCGGGTATGCAGATCGTTGATCCGCAGTTCTTCAACACCATGACCACCATGCACGGTCTGATCATGGTGTTCGGCGCCATCATGCCGGCCATGGTCGGTCTGGCCAACTGGCAGATCCCGATGATGATCGGTGCGCCGGACATGGCGCTGCCACGCATGAACAACTGGAGCTTCTGGATTCTGCCGTTTGCCGGCACCATGCTGATCAGTACCCTGTTCATGGAAGGCGGCGGCCCGGCATTTGGCTGGACCTTCTATGCACCGCTGTCCACCACGTATGCGCCGCCCAGCACCGACTACTTCATCTTCGCGGTTCACATGCTGGGTTTCTCATCCATCATGGGTTCCATCAACATCATCGCCACCGTGCTGAACATGCGTGCGCCGGGCATGACACTGATGAAGATGCCGCTGTTCGTCTGGACCTGGTTCATTACCGCGTTCCTGCTGATCGCTGTGATGCCGGTACTGGCCGGCACGGTGACCATGATGCTGACCGACCGTAACTTCGGCACCAGCTTCTTCGATGCTGCAGGTGGTGGTGATCCGGTGCTGTTCCAGCACGTGTTCTGGTTCTTCGGGCATCCCGAGGTGT
>CBEULV010000018.1:0-19800 GCA_965544015.1 uncultured Gammaproteobacteria bacterium
AATCGTCCCCAGTCCCAGGAACACCATGAAACCGACCACGTCGGTGACGGTGGTGAGCAGTACCGTAGCGGCATGTGCCGGGTCAATCTTCATGCGTTTCAGTATGAACGGGATCGACAGGCCGGCAACGGCTGCGCAGACCAGGTTGATGATCAGGGCCGCGGCAATGATGGCGCCGATGTTGGTGCTTTTAAACCACAGCGCGGAAACCACCGCGACCACCAGTGCCCAGCCGATGCCATTGATCATCGAGACGGCCAGTTCCTTGTGCATCAGCCAGCGCGCATTGCTGACGCCGATCTTGCCCAGCGCCAGGCCGCGGATCACGATGATCAGTGTCTGGCTGCCGGCGATGCCGCCCATGCTGGCAACGATCGGCATCAGCACGGCAAGTGCCACGACCTGTTCGATGGTTGCCTGGAACTGGCCGATTACCCAGGAGGCGAGGAACGCGGTGAACAGGTTGATGCCGAGCCAGATGGCGCGCCGGCGCGCACTCTTGAAGATGGGGGCAAAGGTGTCGTCGTCCTCGTCCAGGCCGGCCATGCGCATCAGGGAATGGTCGGCATCGTCACGGATCACGTCCACCACGTCGTCGATGGTGATACGACCCAGCAGCTTTTTGTTTTCGTCCACTACCGGGGCCGACAGCAAATCATAGTTCTCGAACATGCGCGCCACGTCATCGTCCGGCATGGTCGCAGGAATGGGCCTGACGTCACGGTGCATGACGGCAGCCACCATCATGTCCGGGTCATTGGTCAGCAGTGTGGTCAGGGGCAGGGCGCCACGGTACTGGTCGGTCCGATCCACCACGAACAGGGTGTCGGTGGCGGCGGGTACCTCCCCGTGCAGGCGCAGGTAGCGCAGTACCACGTCGAGTGTGACATCCGCGCGCACGGTGACCACGTCCACGTTCATCAGGCCGCCGGCGGTGTCTTCGGGGAAATGCAGAATCGCTTCCAGGCGCTCGCGGTTCTGCTTGTCCATTGAGCGCATGATTTCGTTGGTGATGGCGCCGGGCAGGTCCTGCAGCAGGTCGACCAGGTCGTCTGCATCCAGGCCCTCGGTTGCCGCGACCAGGTCATGGGTCTCCATCTCCTTGATGAGGTCGTTGCGGACCTCCTCGTTTAGCTGGACCAGTGTCTCGCCGCGGTCGTCCGCGTCTACCAGTTCCCAGAGAATTTCACGCGGGCCGTGCGGGAAGGACTCCAGCAGCTCGGCAATTTCGGATGCATGCAGGTTGGTCAGCAGATAACGGACCTGGCCGGCGGCGCCGGAGTCGAGCGCGCGGGTCAGGCGGTCAAGCCGGGTTTCGGTGTTCTGGCTGCTAATCGTGTTGGTCATGTCGGCTGGCTTCACGGTAGCGCGGCGTTACGGCTGCGCGGGCTGCGCGCAGTGTAACAGCACAACAGTCATTCAGTAAGGTTGCTGTTGAGCGATTCGATGCGCGCATGGATCTGGTCGGCCCTGGTGTTGCCGAGCAGTTCTTCCACCAGTGGCCGGAGCTTGCCGATGTTGCTGTTGTTGATGACGCACTTCACCTCCTGCAGGGAGGTGTGGTGCATGCTGAACTCGCACAGACCCATGCCCAGCAGCAGCCGTGTATAGCGCGGATCGCCCGCCATCTCTCCGCACATGGAAACCGGGATGCCGGCATCGCGTCCCGCATCGATGGTCATCTTGATGAGCCTGAGCACGGCCGGATGCAACGGGTCGTACAGGTAGTTCACCTCGTCATCCACGCGGTCGATGGCCAGCGTGTACTGGATCAGGTCATTGGTGCCAATGGACAGGAAATCCAGGCGTGCTGCGAAATCCGCTGCCGACAGTGCCGCGGCCGGTACCTCGATCATGCCGCCAATGCGGATATCAGGGGAAAAGGCCTGTCCCTCGCGCTGCAGGGCGTTGCGCGTTTCGTCAACCAGCGCCAGCAGCTGCTGCAGTTCCTGGGTATTGGAGAGCATCGGGACCATCATGTGCACCGGCCCAAACGCCGAGGCACGTAGTATGGCGCGCAGTTGCGGCCGGAACAGCGACATGTCCTTGAGGCACAGGCGGATGGCGCGCAGACCCAGTGCCGGGTTGCTGCCGCTGCGGCTGCTGCCGCTGTCGACCTGCTTGTCCGCGCCCATGTCCAGGGTGCGGATGGTCAGCGGCTTGCCCTTGAGGGCGTCGATGACGCCCCTGTAGCAATCGAATTGTTCCTCCTCGTCCGGCGGTGTGGCGCGGTTCATGAACAGGAACTCGGTCCGGTACAGGCCGACGCCGGCGGCGCTGGCCAGTCCGTCGGTATTGATATCCTCGGGCAACTCGATATTCGCCATCAGGTTGACCGGTATCTTGTCCAGCGATATAGCAGGTTTTAGCGACAGCCGCGCCAGGTCCAGGCGGCGTTGCTGCTCGGCCTGCTGGCGTGTCCGGTAGTGGGTGAGGGTGTTCTCGTCCGGGCTTGCAATGAGGATGCCCTGCAGGCCATCCAGGATGATCGTCTCGCCATCGCGCAGGTAGTGCTGCACACCATGCACGCCGACCACGGCAGGGATTTCCATGCTGCGCGACAGGATGGCGGTATGGGAGAGCGGGCCGCCGTATTCGGTGGCGAATGCCGCGATGCCCTGGTGTTCCAGCAGCACGGTTTCTGCCGGGGTCAGGTCGTCAGCCAGTACGATGGCATGCTGAAGTTCCTTGCTGTCGCTGCTGCTGTTTTCTTCTCCGCGGCCCAGCAGGATACGCAGGATGCGGTTGATTACATGGTCGACGTCGTCGCGCCGGGTGCGCAGGTACGAGTCATCCATTTTCTCGAAGACATTGACGATTTCATCGCGCTGCAGCTTCAGTGCCCACTCGGCATTGCAGCCGTGTTGGCGGATGAGCTCGACGGGGGTGGTGCTGATGGTCGCATCGTCGAGCATCAGCAGGTGGGTTTCGATGAAGGCCGCAATATTAATGCTGGTATCTACGGGGATGCGCCCCATTAGCGATTCCAGCTGTCTGCGTGCGGTTTCCACGGCCTCCAGGAAACGCGCAACTTCCTCATCCAGCTGTGATTCAGGAAGGGTGTCTTCCAGTACCTCGACGCTGCCACGCAGGAAGTGCGCCTTGCCAATGGCAATACCGCGGGATACGCCAATACCGGATAATGCCAGGCTCATCTGCGTGTTTCCTCCTGTCGTTGCGCGACTGCCACCGTGGAGCGTTGTTACCCTATTCGTTCTCTCCGAACCGGTCTGCAATCAGTTGCTCAAGGCTGTTTGCTGCTGCTACCTCGTCTGCGCCCGAGGCAAAAATAATAAGTTCCGTGCCGCGTGACGCGGCCAGCATCATCACGCCCATGATGCTCTTGCCATTGACGCGTTGCCCGTCCTTCTCAAGATCGATCTCGCTGGTGAAAGACGAGGCCGTGGTGACCAGCTTGGCGGCCGCGCGTGCGTGGAGCCCGAGCTTGTTGACGATGGTGACGGGTCTTTGCTCCATGTCAGGATGCCTGTTCTCGTGTAGTGATGAAAACACCGTTGCGGGCGCCGCTGGCGGCGATTTCAACGAGCCTGTCGTGTTGCGAATCCGGGTAATTCATGATGCGCAGCAGCATGGGTACATTCACGCCCGATACGGCGCTGGCATTGCATGAATTAACCAGTCGGCTGGCGATGTTGCTGGGGGTGCTGCCATACAGGTCAGTCAGTACCAGCACGCCGCCACCCTGGTCAAGGGTATCGCAGGCCGCGACAGCCGTTGCCAGTACGGCATCCGGATCACAGCCATTCGGCACTGTTATGGTTTCAGTGGCCAGTGGACAGTAGCCAAGGATAGCGATAACGGTATCCAGTATTTCACGGCCCAGATTGCCATGTGTGATGAGTAACAGCCCGGTTTTCATTCGAGTTCCCTGTGCCGGGTTACGACCTCGCCCAGCGTGTTGCCCAGCCGGGCTGCCAGCCGGTTGACCAGGTAGACAGAGCGGTGCTGCCCGCCGGTACAACCGATTGCAATGCTCAGGTAACTGCGGTTATCCGCCTTGAAGCGCGGTATCCAGTCAGCCAGGAATTGCTCTAAGTGCCGGTAATAGTCTTGTACGATCTCTTGTTGTTCAAGATATTCAGCGACCTCTTTATCAAGTCCTGTCTTGCCGCGCAAGTCCGTTTGCCAGTGCGGGTTGGGCAGGCAGCGTGTATCGAAGACAAAATCTGCATCCGCAGGGATGCCGTGCTTGTAGCCAAATGATCGCAGCAACACGGAAAAGCCCACGGCGTGGGTCTTGCCCAGGCTCTGCATGACCAGTTCCCGCAACTGGTGAACATTGGTGCGACTGGTGTCAATAAGCAGGTCGGCACTGGCTGTAATCGGTGCCAGCAAAGCACGTTCCTTCTCGATCGCATCGGCCAGCGGCGTGTGCTTGTCGGACAGCGGGTGTTTGCGCCGGGTCTCGCTGAAGCGTTTTAGCAACGTGGCGTCGTCAGCCTGCAGGAACAGAATCTTGCAGCTGATGCCGAGCTCGTTGAGTTCTGCGATGAAATCGGGAAAACGTTCCAGCTGATCGGGAGGGTTGCGTGCATCGATACCGGCGGCGACCTTGCCAGTATCGTCCATCTGCTGTTGGGTAACTTCCCGGGCAAATGCAGTCAGCAGACCAACCGGCAGGTTGTCGGTGCAGTAGAAGCCCATGTCCTCAAGCGCATGCAGGGCGACACTCTTGCCGGAACCAGACAGGCCGCTGATGATGACAATGCTCATGTATGGACCTTTTCAAGGCGCTGTTTCTGGCGCTCGATGAAAGCGGCACTGGCATCATAGCCCTTGGCGATCAAAATATGGTTGCGTACCGCTGCCTCCAGCAATACGGCAAGGTTGCGCCCGGGGGCGACCGGCAGTGTTACCTCCGGTATGTCGACATCCTGGATACTGCGCATCTGGCGACTGCCGTGCAGGCGGTCTATCCTGGTCGCCTCGTCCAGGTCCTGCAGGACAATAATCAGTCGCAGGTTGCGATTCTGCTTGATGGCGCTGTCGCCGAACATGGCGCGCACATTGAGAATACCCAGTCCGCGCACCTCCAGGAAATCACGCAGCATTTCGGGGCATTTTCCATTCAGGGTGTCGGGTGCGATGCGTGAAAACTCGGTCGCGTCATCAGCGATCAGCCGGTGCCCGCGTGTCAGCAGTTCGAGAGCAAGTTCGCTCTTGCCGATGCTGGATTCGCCGGTAATCAGTACACCGGTTCCCATCACCTCCATGAATACACCGTGCAGGGTAATCTTCTCGGAAAAAAAACTGCCCAGGTAATACTGCAGGTTCCGGATCGTTTCCTGGCTGTTCAGTTGGCAGGAGAGCATTGGTACCTGCTTGTCCCGGGCTGCAGCGACCAGGTAGGCCGGCGCCTGGAGCTTGCTGGCAATGATGATCAGCTTTGACTGGCCGGAGAACAGCTGTCTGAGGGCATCGTTGCGGGAATTCTTTCCCAGACTGTCGAGGTATCCGAATTCTTTTCTACCCAGCACCTGGATGCGGTGCGGGTTGATCAGATTGAGTTGGCCGACCAGGGAAACCTCGGGCGAATGGTCCTTGCTTGAATGTATGCAGTGATCGTCATGCCTGGCGCCGCTGATCCACTCCAGCCCGAGTTTTTCCTCGAGATCGTGGTACAGGGTCCTGATATCAAGCGTGGTACTCATGCAGAGATTCGCTGGCTCTCCCACTGATAGAGCAGATCGAGGACGCACGCGCCGTCATTGCACTGGCGCAGTGCATTGCAGATGCCGGCGTTGCTGAAGATTTCCGCGATCGTCGAAAGTACCTGCAGGTGTTCCTCGGTAGATTCTTCCGGAACCAGCAGTGAAAATACCAGGTCGACGGGCTGTCCATCCGAGGCGTCGAATTCCACCGTATTTTTGACGAGGATAAAGGCGCACACCGGTTCTTCCAACTCGGCCATGCGGCCATGCGGAATTGCAACGCCCTTGCCAAGGCCGGTGCTGCCAAGTTTTTCACGGTTGATCAGGGCATCAAAAATGACCTGCTTCGAGAGCCGCGGTGAACTGCTGCCAAGCAGTTCACCGAGGTGCTCGAGCAGGCGTTTCTTGCTGGCGATGTCGCCGCAGACAACAATTCGCTCGGGTGAGAGTAGGCTGGTAATGTTCATGGTCGATCAGGGTCACGGTGGCTGTGCGCGCAGGCCGGCTGGACACAGCATCCGGTGACTTGCTAGAGGTCCCTCGCTATGGATCCTTCGCTACGGTGATGGTCGGTCATCTTTTCCTTGTGTTTCTTGACCTGTCGATCCAGCTTGTCGGCCAGGGAATCGATAGCTGCGTACATGTCTTCCTGCACGGAGTCGGCAAACAGGTTGCCACCAGTGATGTGCAGTGTAGCTTCTGCCTTGTGGCGCAGTTTTTCCACGCTCAGTACAACGTGAATATCCTGCACGATATCAAAATGGCGTTCCAGACGCTCCATCTTGTTATTGACATATTTACGCAGTGGGTCAGTCAGGTCAACGTGATTTCCGGTCAGGCTGATTTGCATAGTTATGCTCCTGTTGTTTGCCTATGCCAGGCGTTTACGTTCGTTTGAAGGGGATATCGAAAGAGACTCGCGGTACTTGGCGATGGTGCGCCGGGCCACATTGATTCCCTGTTCGGCCAGTACGCCGGCCATCTTGCTGTCGCTTAGTGGCTTGGCGGGATTCTCGGCCGCCACCAGTTTCTTGATGATGGCCCTGATCGCGGTCGCCGAACATTCGCCGCCGGCCTCGGTGGAGACGTGGCTGGAGAAGAAATACTTGAATTCATAGATGCCGCGCGGAGTGTGCATGTACTTGCGGGTGGTAACGCGTGACACCGTGGATTCGTGCATCTCGATGGTTTCGGCAATACTGCGCAGTACCATGGGTTTCATGGCTTCCTCGCCATAGTCAAAAAAGCCACGCTGGCGTTCGACAATGCTGTTGGCCACCTTGAGCAGGGTTTCATGCCGGCTTTGCAGGCTCTTCAGGAACCAGCGCGCTTCTTGCAAATTATCACGCAGATAGTTGTTCTCCTTGCTGTTGCTGCCGCGCTTGATCATGCCGGCATACATCGAGTTGATACGCAGTTTCGGCATTGAGTCCGGATTCAGTTCAACCCGCCAGCGGTCATTCTTTTTAAACACATAGACATCCGGAACGATGTATTCGGGCTCAGTCGTATTATATAGCGAGCCGGGGCGGGGATTCATGGTCTGGATCAAGTGAATAACATGTTGCAGCTCGTCCTTGGCCAGCTTCAGCTTGCTGGCGAGCCGTGTGTAGTCACGGTTGCTGAGCAGACCGAAATAGTCCCTGAGCAGGATTTTCGCCTCTTTCAGCCACGTGGTGCCGGTATCGAGTTGCTGCAACTGCAGTTGCAGGCTCTCGCGCAGATCGCGGGCACAAACGCCGACCGGGTCGAGTTGCTGGATACGGTGGATGACTGCTTCGATCTCGTCCAGTTCGATATCCAGCTCACTGCCCAGGGTCTTGAGGATATCCTCTGCTCCGTCGGCGAGATAGCCATCATCATCGACCGAGTCGATGATGGTATGTGCGATCAATTTGTCAGTATCCGAGAAATTGGTCAGTTCCACCTGCCAGGTGAGGTGGTCATGCAGATTTTCACCACTGACAGTTACCGCTTCCAGTATGTCCCTGCTGCCGCCGGTATCGGGGGCGCTGAGACTGGTGGCGCCGGTGTCGAATACGTCTTCCCAGTTACTGTCTACCGGCAGTTCGTCAGGGATACTGTCGTTATTCTGTTCGGCGTTGAGCGGGTTGTCATTTTCCTTCTCCTTGTCCCTCTCATTGCCATTGATTTCCGACTCGCTGTCGGCGGACTCCTGGGCGGCAGTACCCTCATCCTGTTCCAGCATGGGGTTGGATTCCAGTGCCTCCTGGACCTCGGTCTGCAGTTCAAGCGTGGACAGTTGCAACAGGCGTATTGCCTGTTGCAACTGTGGGGTCATGGTCAGACTTTGACCGATTTTGAGCTGCAGTGACTGCTTCATACTTAATATGGATATATTTCAGCGGGTTGCCGGTGGAAGCACGGCTTCAGGTGGCCTGTTTATAACTATAATGCATTAACCGTGCAATCCGGGCAATATCCTTCTGCATCATTATTTAATGACGGAAGTCGCTGCCCAGGTAGACTTCCCGTACCCGCTGGTCATCAAGCACGGATTGCGGGGTGCCGGCGGCAATTACGCGGCCCTCGCTAAGGATGTAGGCATGGTCACAGATGCCAAGTGTCTCGCGTACATTGTGGTCGGTTATCAGCACACCGATGTCGCGCTGACACAGGTGCTCGATGATGCGCTGGATATCAACGACGGAGATCGGATCAACGCCGGCGAACGGTTCATCAAGCAGGATGAAGCGCGGGTTGGCCGCCAGTGCACGCGCAATTTCAACGCGCCGGCGTTCACCGCCGGACAGGCTGATGCCGGACTGTTCGGCAAGATGCCCGATATGCAATTCATGTAACAGTGACTCCAGCGTCTCGCGGCGCGCGTTGTTGTCCAGGTCGCGGCGTATCTCCAGCACTGCCATGATGTTCTCGGCGACTGTGAGCTTGCGAAATACCGAGGCTTCCTGCGGCAGGTAGCCCAGTCCGTGACGAGCGCGGATGTGCATGGGCTGTCCGGTCAGGTCGATACCGTCGATTTCGATGCGGCCCTCGCCGCAGGGCACGATGCCGACAATCATGTAGAAGCAGGTGGTCTTGCCGGCACCGTTGGGTCCGAGCAGGCCGACCACCTGTCCGCTGTTGACCTCGATCGATACATCATCGACAACACGGCGTGACTGGTAGCTCTTGCCGAGGCTGTATGTTTGCAGCTGGCTCATTCCGGCGTGCTGTCCGGCTGTTCAAGCGGGGACCTGTCCGGGTGCAGGATGATATGTACACGTCCGTCCCCGTCACTGCCGCCGGCATGCACGGTATTGTCCCTGAGATTGAACTCGATGCGGTCGCTGCTGAATTCCTCGCGGCCCTGCTGGCGGATGCTCGCATTATCCAGCAGGATCAGGCGCTGCTCGCGGGCGTGGTACTCAATGTGTCCGGCCTCGGCCTGCTGGTCGGTATCCATATCATCGGGTCGCTGCGAGAATCTCGCCGGGTTACCCTTGATAATGATCAGTTCGATACGATTGTCGTTCAGTCGTACGGTCATTTTGCTGCCACGCAATTGCAGGGTGCCCTGGTGCAGGTGGACATTGCCTTCATAAATACCGACGCCTGTTTTTTCATCAAGGGTTGCCCTGTCTGCTGCTATCTCGATCGGTTTGTCGCGGTCGCTGGCCAGTCCCCAGGCAAGGCCGGGTACCAGCAGCAGCAGCAGGGCGAGGCGTCTCATCAAGCCGGGTGGCATTGTCCTAGCTCGCATCGTTCAGCTGGCCTCGTACCCGGGAACGCAGTTCCAGCCGGTTGTTTCTGAGGTCCACGCTGAGACCGACTGCCTCCAGGCGATAGCTGCTACCGATTATGCTGGCCGCATTCTCTGTTTCGGCCAATGCGGCGGAGGGTTGAATCAGAACATCTTCTGTCATTATCTGTAGCGGTTGATATGAATCTGTCGCAAGTCTCTGAATGCTAACCTTACCTAGCAACCAGACCGGTTCGCCCGAGGCGCTGGTGCGGCCACTTTCGGCGCTCACCTGCCAGTTCGAACCGTTTGGTTGGGTGACATCCAGCAGCGGGCGCTGCAGTTGCAGGCGGTCTTCCTCCGGGTAGTACTCCATGTTCTCGGCACGCAGGCGGTAAAGCGGGTGGCCGGTCTCGTCCATGATTTCGAGATGGATGTCTTCGGCAAAGGCGTCCGGGCCGGGTTGCTGTGCGACCAGAGGGAGCGGGAGCTTGTCCTGTTGCCGGAAAAGCCAGTTGCTGGTGATAACCAGCAGCGCCAGCACGGCGGCGACGGCAAGCTGTTTGCGGTTCACAGGTAACGGTCCAGTTCCTGTTCCAGCACACCGTGTGCTTCCATCAGCATCTCGCAGACATCGCGTGCCGCTCCACGCCCGCCGGCAGAGGGTGTCTGCCAGTGACTGTGGCGCACGACCATGGGATGGGCATCCTGCACAGCGATTGCCAGCCCGACCTTGCGCATGACCGGCAGGTCAACCACGTCATCGCCGACATAGGCGGCCTGATCCGCGCTGACCCCGACTTCTTTGATGAGTTCCTCGAATGCCGGCAGCTTCTCGAGCTTGCCCTGGTGGACATGGGTAACACCCAGGTTCTCCATGCGGTGTTCCACGACCTTTGATGTCCTGCCGGTAATGATGCCGACGGTAATGCCGTGCTTCTGCAGCATTTTGATGCCGTGTCCATCACGCGAGTTGAATGCCTTGTATTCCTGGCCATCATCACCAAGGAACAGGCTGCCATCGGTGAGTACGCCGTCGACATCGAAGATCAGCAGGCGAATGCGTGAGGCCCTTTCGAGAATGTCTTTCATTGTGAATGATTCCGCTTATACCACGCCGGCGCGCAGCAGATCGTGCATGTTGAGTGCGCCGACCAGTTCGTTTTTGTCATTGATGACGGGCAGGGCGTTGATCTTGGTGGCGTCCATGATCTGCAGCGCCTCCGCGGCGAGCATGCCCGGGTGTATGGTCTTGCAATCGGCGGTCATGACATCGCTGACCCGTGCCGTGTGCAGGTCGACCCGGTGATCGATCGTGCGGCGCAGGTCACCGTCAGTGAACACACCCGCGAGATTTCCGTTTTTATCCACCACGGCGGTCATGCCCAGTCCCTTGCGAGTCATCTCCATCAGCGCATCACTCACCAGGGTGTCGGTATTGACTTGCGGGATCGCTTTGCCGGTATGCATCAGGTCATCGATCAGCAGCAACAGGCGCCTGCCCAGGGCGCCGCCCGGGTGCGAGCGCGCGAAGTCTTCCTCGGTAAAGCCGCGTGATTCCAACAGTGCCACGGCAATTGCATCGCCCATCGCCAGGGCGGCGGTTGTGCTCGCGGTGGGCGCCAGTCCGAGCGGACAGGCTTCTTTCTCGACGCTGACATTGATATTGGCTGTCGCTGCACGCGACAGCGTTGACTGCGGATTACCGGTCATGGCGATCAGAGGCACCTTGAGACGCTTGATGAGCGGCAGGATGGTGACGATCTCACCGGTTTCGCCTGAATTCGACAATGCCAGTACCACGTCGGCGGCGGTAATCATGCCAAGATCACCGTGGCTGGCCTCGCCCGGGTGGACAAAGAATGCCGGGGTGCCGGTGCTGGCCAGGGTGGCGGCGATCTTGCCGGCAATGTGTCCGGATTTGCCCATGCCGATGACCACGACACGGCCGTGGCATTCCAGCATCAGGCGGCAGGCTTCGATGAACGAGGGTTTCCTGATTTCCGCTTCGAGCCGGTCAATGGCGCGTGCTTCGGTGTCGATCACGGCAAGGGCAAGGTCCTGCAGCTTGCTGTCATTCATTGTGTAATGTCCACTATCACTTCCGGCTAGCTGAACTCCGTAAAGTATAACAGGGTCTGATAGGCAACAAATGCAAGCAACAGGAGTCCACCTTCAGCGCGGTTCAGGCGTCTGGGTCCCTTGATGCCAAATGCCATGGCGAACAGCAGCAGCGTCAGGCCCAGCATCACCGGGTAGTCGCGGCTCAGCACCATGGAATCAATATGGATCGGGTTGATCAGGCCGGGCAACCCGAGGACCGCCAGCAGGTTGAAGATATTGGAGCCGATGATATTGCCGATGGCGATGTCATGCTCGTGCTTGATGGCACTGGTCACCGATGCGGCCAGTTCCGGCAGACTGGTGCCCAGTGCAACAATCGTCAGCCCGATCACGAGGTCACTGATGCCGAAGGCCTGTGCTACGGAGACTGCACCCCAGACCAGCAGGCGAGAGCTTACCAGCAGTACCAGTGCGCCGGTTGCCAGCAGGAAGAAGGCACGGCCGATACCGATGCCGGTAGGCATTTCCTCGGCAAATTCTGTGGCCATCGGGTCCGGGGTTGCCCGTGTCTTCGTCTTCAGGCCTAACCAGGTGGCCCAGCCCAGCATGGCGGCCATGCCGGCAAGTAACAGCGCGCCGTCCATGCGCCCCAGCATGCCATCCACCAGCAATATCCAGGCAAAACCCATGACCAGTAACAACACCGGCAACTCGCGGCGAATAATGCTGGAATGGATATTCAGCGGTACGATCAGCGCGGTAATACCGAGGACCAGGGCGATATTGAATATATTCGAGCCGATGGCATTGCCCACGGCAAGCCCGGAATTGCCTTGCCAGGCCGCCATGCCGGAGACGATGATCTCCGGCGCCGAGGTGCCGAGGCTGACGATGGTCAGGCCGATGACCAGTGGCGAGATATTGAGGTTCAGGGCAACGGCGCTGGCGCCCTCGACAAAGCGGTCGGCACTCCAGGCGAGCAACAGGAATCCGCCGGTGATGGCGAGTAATTCTACCCACATGATGAGCTTAGTCGCTTGCTGCCGTGGCAGTGTCGTACAACGGTTCCGTACCGGCGTCCCGGCCCTTGCGGGAGGGAAGCAACCGGAAGGATAATAGCGTCTTCATCGGGTAGGCTCTTGGTGTCGGTCTGCTTTATCATACACGCCACTGCGGACATGCCAACTGCCGGTAGAGCGGGAGCCCAAGCCGCTTCCCATCCGGGTTTCGACCCAGTGGCCCCATCTGCGTTGTTGCTCGCATTGCGAATGAGCACTTGCCATTCGACGCGGCTCGCGCCTAGCATCTGCGGCCACTGGGCCAGAAACGCGGCTCATGGGGGATACTGAGATAGGTTCTAAAAATGGCTGAACCCGTTGTACAGATACGCGATCTCAGGTTTGCTCGCGGTGAGCGCGTGATCTTCGATGGTGTCGACCTGGATATCCAGCCCGGCAGCGTGACGGCGATCATGGGTCCGAGCGGGACCGGCAAGACGACCCTGCTGAAGCTGATCGGTGGCCAGCTCCAGCCAATGTCCGGTTCCATCCGTGTACACGGCGAGGAGGTGCCGGGGCTTGCGCGAGCCGCGCTGTACCGGCTGCGCAGGCGTATCGGCATGTTGTTCCAGAGTGGCGCCCTGTTGACGGATATCAACGTGTTTGACAACGTGGCTTACCCGATACGCGAGCACACCGGTTTGCCCGAGGCGCTGGTGCGCGACCTCGTTTTGATGAAGCTTGAAGCAGTAGGCTTGCGTGGAGCTGCGCAGCTGATGCCAGGTGAGTTGTCCGGCGGCATGTCACGGCGTGTAGCGCTGGCCCGTGCCATCGCGCTGGACCCGGACATTGTGATATATGACGAACCGTTTACCGGGCAGGACCCGATTTCCAAGGGGGTGCTGGTAAAACTGATCCGCGAGCTGAACAATGCGCTGGGCATGACCAGCCTCGTGGTATCGCACGATGTGCGCGAGGCCACTGCCATTGCTGACTATGCCTACCTGCTGTCCGGTGGCAAGGTGGTGGATCATGGTACGCCGGATGAACTGTGGGGCTCACGCTCTGACTGGTCGCAGCAGTTCCTGAACGGTCAGCCGGATGGCCCGGTTGCATTTCACTATCCGGCGCCCGACTTTCGTGACGATCTCCTCGGTGGCGGGCGTTCCTGATGCTTGACGCCCTGCAACGGCTGGGACAAATCACCCTGCAGTTCTTCCAGCGCCTGGGGCGCGGTCACCTGTTCCTGCTGCAGACGCTGGCAAGCCTGCCTGGCACGATATTGCGGCCGGGGCTGGTTGTGAAACAAATGTACTCGGTGGGCGTGCTGACCCTGCTCATCATCCTGGTTTCCGGCCTGTTTGTGGGTATGGTTATGGGCCTGCAGGGTTATAATACGCTGGTCGATTTCGGCGCAGAGGAGTCGCTCGGCGTACTGGTAGCGCTGTCGCTGGTGCGCGAACTCGGTCCGGTGGTTGCCGCACTGCTGTTCGCCGGTCGTGCCGGTTCCGCGCTGTCCGCCGAGATCGGCCTGATGAAGGCAACCGAGCAGTTGTCCGGCATGGAGATGATGGCCGTGGACCCGATGCAGCGTGTGATTGCACCACGCTTTCTGGCAGCATTCCTGTCCATGCCGTTACTGGCAGCCATTTTCAGCGCTGTTGGCATATATGGCGGGCACCTGGTGGGCGTCGGTCTGCTGGGTGTGGATGACGGCGCCTTCTGGGCGCAGATGCAGGACAAGGTGGACTTCCACGAGGACATCCTGAACGGCGTCATCAAGAGCACCGTTTTCGGTTTTATTGCCGGCTGGATTGCCCTGTTTGAAGGTTACGATGCCGTTCCGACGGCAGAAGGCGTCAGCCGGGCCACGACCCAGACCGTCGTGCATACCGCACTTGCCGTGCTGGGGCTGGACTTCGTGTTGACGGCATTGATGTTTGGAGGCTAGCAGTGTGAACAGCAGAACAGTCGAAATCTGGGTGGGAATATTTACCGCTGCGGGAGTGGCAGCCATGTTCATGCTGGCGATGCAGGTCAGCAACCTCAGTAGCATCGGCGGTACGGCGGGTTATGTGCTGATCGCAACCTTTGAGAACATCGGTGGTCTCAAGGAGCGCTCCCCGGTAACCGTGTCCGGTGTGCGCGTTGGGCGGGTGGAGTCCATTAATTATGACCTGAATTCCTTCGAGGCCGTGGTGTCAATGAAGATTGAGGATGATTACCGGGGCTTTCCGGAAGATACCTCGGCGAGTATATTTACCGCCGGCCTGCTGGGAGAGCAATACATCGCCCTTGAGCCCGGTGGCTCAATGGACAACCTTGAGGATGGCGGGCGCATCCAGTTGACCCAGTCCGCGCTGGTGATGGAGCAGATTATTGGCCAGTTCCTGTTCGGCATGTCATCTGACAAAAAAGAAGAGTAAGCAGTCATGACCCACCCGTTGGCAAATTTCAGGCTGGTAACGGCAGCCATCCTGTTAATGTCAGTGCTACTTGCGCAGGCATCCGCGCGTGCGACCGACGACGTGTCGCCGCATGAGCTGGTGCGCGAAACCATCTCGCGCATGCTGACGGCGATACGCGAGGAGCAGGCGGCGATCGAGCAGGATCCCGACTACCTTTTTGAGCTGGTTTCCACCATCGTGTTGCCGTATTTCGACTTCGAGCGCATGAGCATGTGGGCGCTTGGCAAAAACTGGCGCAGGGCAACACCGGACCAGCGTGCGCGTTTCGTTGAGCAGTTCCATACGCTGCTGGTACACACCTATGGATCGGCGTTATCGGAGTATGCGGACGAAGAAATCATCTACCTGCCGTTTGTCGATGATGGCAAGAAAGGCCGGGTGACCGTGCGCACGGAGATCGAGCAGGCCGGTTCGACGATTCCGATTTCCTATTCCATGTATAACAGCCATGATGGCTGGAAGGTCTATGACGTTGCTATCAGCGGGGTCAGCCTGGTGACCAATTACCGCTCGACCTTCGGTACTATCATCAGGGAGAAGGGCATGGACAGCCTGATTCAGCAATTGTCCGAACGTAACGATCGCAAGACCGATGGCTGACGCACGCTTTGTCGATAATGGCAACGGCAGCTGGCTGCTGGAGGGCGAACTGGGAGTTGATTCGGTGCCTGCCTTGCTGGTGCGTGCCGCGCCAGCCCTGAATGGCAGCGGGGATATCGAGGTAGACCTCAAGGGCGTAACACGCGCGGACAGCGCCGGGCTGGCATTGCTGGTTGAATTGATGCGCGGGTCCAGCCGTAACGATCGCCGCATTGCCTTTAACCATGTGCCGGCACAACTGCTGTCGATTGCACGCGTGTGCGGTCTCGAGGAGATTCTTTCCCTGTCGAAATAGACGGGCTGCGTGGCCGGATGCCGCTGTTCCCGCAGGGGCAGGCCACTTTTCTACAACAATCCGGAATACTTACAGTTATGCAAAGCAAACAACTCGAAGCATTGATCAAGGCGGGAATTCCCGATGCCGAGGTGATCGTGAAAGGGGATGGCGACCATTTCGAGGCCGTCGTTGTCAGCAAGCAGTTCGAGAACTGCACCATGGTCAAGCAGCACCAGCTGGTTTACGGCACGCTTGGTGACCGCATGGGTGGCGAAATTCATGCGCTGGCACTGCATACACACACACCGGAAGAGTGGCGCAGCCAGCGTCGTATCCAGTGACCATGGCGGCTGCACAGGGGCATCGATCCAATGGATAAGCTGATTATCAAGGGGGGTAACGTGCTGGATGGCGAGATCCGTATTTCCGGCGCCAAGAACGCGGTGCTGCCGATTATGGCGGCGACGCTGCTTGCCGATTCGCCGGTGGTGATACGCAATATCCCGCACCTGCATGATGTCACCACCACCATGGAGTTGCTCGGTCATATGGGTGTACACCTGACCGTCAACGAGAAGATGGATATCGAGGTGGATACACGCTCGATCAATTCCCTGTATGCGCCTTACGAACTGGTGCGCACCATGCGTTCTTCGATCCTGGTGCTGGGCCCCATGCTGTCACGCTTCGGGCGTGCCGATGTGTCACTGCCGGGTGGTTGTGCGATCGGTTCGCGTCCGGTCAACCTGCATATCAAGGGTCTGCAGGCCATGGGCGCCGATATCAGGGTGGAAAACGGCTACATCAAGGCGCGTGTCGATCGTCTCAAGGGTGCGCGCCTGGTGATGGATATTGTTACCGTGACCGGTACCGAGAACCTGATGATGGCAGCCTCGCTGGCTGAAGGCACCACGATTATTGAAAACGCGGCGCGCGAGCCGGAAGTGACCGACCTCGCCCAATGCCTGAATGCCATGGGCGCGAAGATCAGCGGCGCCGGCACGGATACCATTACCATCGAAGGAGTCGAAAGGCTCGCGGGTACCGAATACAGGGTTCTGCCGGACCGAATCGAGACCGGCACCTACCTGGTCGCGGCCGCGATTACCGGGGGCCGGGTCAGGGTGAAGGATGTGCGTCCGGATACCATGGATGCCGTGCTGCAGACACTGCGCGAGGCGGGCGCCGAGATCGAAGTCGGCGAGGACTGGATCGAATTGGATATGCAGGGCCGGCGGCCGGCGGCGGTCAATGTGCACACCGCTCCCTATCCTGCATTTCCGACCGACATGCAGGCGCAGTTCACCGCCCTGAATGCCGTTGCCGAGGGTGCCGGTACGATTACCGAGACCGTCTTCGAAAACCGTTTCATGCACGTGCAGGAGATGCAGCGTATGGGGGCCAGTATTTTGCTGGAGGGTAATACTGCAATCAGTTCCGGTGTGGCGCAGCTTGCCGGTGCCCCGGTCATGGCAACCGACCTGCGTGCATCCGCGAGCCTGGTGCTGGCCGGCCTGGTAGCTGACGGCGAAACGGTAATTAATCGTATCTACCACATCGATCGGGGTTACGAGCGCATCGAGGAGAAGCTTGCGCAACTGGGCGCCGACATACGCCGCGTTCCGGACTGAGACTGCTGCTGAGTTGTTGCGGCTGCCGGCAAACTTGTAAATTGGCAGCTTCTCCCGGAAACTAACCGTCCATGAACAGCGCACTGACCATTGCCCTGTCGAAAGGGCGTATCTTTAAGGATACCCTGCCGTTGCTTGCCGCGGCCGGCATCGAGCCGGTGGATGACCCGGAAAGCAGCCGCAAGCTTATCCTCGATACCAATCTCGATGACGTCAAACTGGTGATCATCCGTGCCGCGGACGTGCCGACCTATGTCGGTTACGGGGCGGCAGACGTGGGGGTGGCTGGCAAGGACGTGTTGATGGAGCATGGCGGTGAAGGTCTGTATGAGCCGCTCGACCTGGGTATTGCACGTTGTCGGCTTATGGTGGCCGGGCCGGAGACAGGCAACAGCAAGCGCCGGCGCATGCGCATTGCCACCAAGTATGTGAAGAGCACCCGGCGCTTCTATGCCGACCGCCAGGAACAGGTGGAAATCATCAAGCTGTATGGTTCCATGGAACTGGCACCGCTGGTAGGGCTGGCTGACCGCATCGTGGACGTGGTGGATACCGGCAACACCCTGAAGGCCAATGGCCTGGTGCCGCTGGAACACATTGCTGACATCAGCTCGCGACTGGTGGTGAACCGGGCCTCGATGAAGCTGAAGCACGCCCGTATCAGCGACCTCATCGACAAGCTTCGCGCTGCGTGCGAGGGTTAATGAAAATATTGCCACAGAGGGCACAGAGTGATTGCAATACACATTGTGTCGTTCCCGCGCGATGCACATGGTTGTGCAAGTGCCGCGGGAGGCAGGATGCGGGTAGCGGCAAGGCGGGAACCCAGCAAAAATAAAAGGCTTGTCCTGAATCCATTTGCACACAGTATGAAACAGAACAAACATTAATATATATAGAGTACCAGTTTTAGACTGGATCCCCGCCTGCGCGGGGATGACGACAGAGGGGATACCTGCGCTCCGTAATAAAGTTCTCTGTGCCCTCTGTGGCTAATTTTTTGAGTAGCCCCGATGATTGAAATTAAACGACTTGATTCCACTGATGCTGCTTTTCAGGCTGACTTGGAACGTCTGCTGGACTGGGAGCAATCGGCTGACCTGAAAGTCGAGTCGGTAGTGCGCGAGATCATCAGCGCGGTACGTGACCGTGGTGATGCGGCACTGATCGAGTATACCGAGCGATTTGACCGCCGGAAGGTGACCGACGGGCTGGAAATTTCACTCGAAAAATGCCGTGCCGCGCTGGACCTCATCGAGCCGGCGCAGCGCAGCGCGCTGGAACTGGCAGCTTCGCGCGTGCGTGCCTATGCCGAGCACCAGCGACTGGAGTCCTGGTCCTACACCGAAGCCGATGGCACACTGCTTGGCCAGCAGGTTATGCCGATAGACCGGGTTGGCCTGTACGTGCCGGGCGGGAAGGCGGCCTACCCGTCATCTGTACTGATGAACGCGATTCCCGCCAGGGTGGCCGGTGTCGGTGAGCTGGTGATGGTGGTGCCGACACCGGATGGCGAGATAAACAATATGGTGTTGGCCGCCGCCAGTATCGCCGGCGTTGATCGTGTGTTTGCCGTTGGCGGAGCACAGGCTGTTGCTGCACTGGCATACGGTACCGACAGCGTACCGGCGGTAGATAAGATCGTCGGTCCGGGCAATGCCTATGTCGCCAGTGCCAAGCGCATGGTATTCGGCAAGGTCGGCATCGACATGATTGCCGGACCATCGGAAATCCTGGTGCTTTGTGACGGCAATACCGATCCTGACTGGATCGCCGTCGATCTGTTTTCCCAGGCGGAGCACGACGAAGACGCACAATCCATTCTGCTCAGCCCGGACGGTGATTTTCTGGATCGCGTCATGGTCAGTATCGACCGCTTGCTGCCGGAAATGTCGCGTGCCGAAATCATTGCCGCTGCGCTGAACGGGCAGGGCGCACTGATCCAGGTGCGTGATATGGAAGAGGCGATCGCGGTGGCTAACCAGGTCGCACCGGAACACCTGGAACTGTCTGTCGAGGATCCGCAGGCCATTGCAGGCCGTATCCGGCATGCCGGCGCCATCTTCATGGGGCGCTATACGGCGGAGGTGCTGGGTGATTACTGCGCTGGCCCCAATCACGTGTTGCCGACCTCGCGCACCGCACGTTTTTCCTCGCCGCTGGGTGTGTATGATTTCCAGAAGCGCTCCAGTCTTATTTATTGTTCCGCGCAGGGTGCAAGCAAGCTGGGCAAGAGTGCCGCAGTGCTGGCGCGCGGCGAGGGGCTTACCGCGCATGCACGTTCCGCGGAAGTGCGCATCCTGAAAGAAGAGTAGCTGCTTTGAAAAACTTGTTGCCACACGACTACAGGGATGTAGGAGGTAGAGTAACGCAGGAGCAGTTACCGA
>CBEULV010000019.1:0-19386 GCA_965544015.1 uncultured Gammaproteobacteria bacterium
GCATCCATGCCTCACGCGGCACTTGTACATCCATGTACATCGCGCGGGAACGACACCGGGTTACCCCGAGAACTCTGTGCTCTCTGTGGCAATATTTTTAACTCTTTGCGCCTTGGCGACTTTCGGTAACTGCTCCATGCGTTACTCTACCTCCTGCATCCCTGCAGTCGTGCGCGAGATAGTTTTTCACCGCGGTAGATCAGACGACCCCATCAAATACTCATCAATTGCACGTGCACACTGGCGTCCCTCACGGATCGCCCAGACCACCAGCGACTGGCCGCGGCGCATGTCGCCGGCCGCAAACACCTTGTCGATGGAGGTGTGGTAGGCACTGGCACCTTCGGTGTCGCCACGGACGTTGCCGCGCGCATCGAGTTCCACACCGAATTCTTTCAGCATGCCCTCGTGTACCGGGTGAACGAAGCCCATAGCCAGCAGCAGCATGTCGGCCTTGAGCTGGAACTCGCTGCCCTCGATTTCCTGCATTTGCCACTGGCCACTGGCGTCCCTTTCCCAGTTCAGGCGCACGCAGTTGATAGCAGTGATCTTGCCGTTCTCGCCCTCGATGGATTTCGTGGCCACCGACCAGTCACGGATGGCCCCCTCGCTTTGCGAGCTGGAGGTGCGCAACTTGTTCGGCCAGTCCGGCCAGGTGATGCTCTTGTTTTCCTTTTCCGGCGGCTTCGGCAGGATTTCCAGCTGGGTGACCGACAGCGCGCCCTGGCGGAACGAGGTGCCGATGCAATCGGAACCGGTATCTCCGCCGCCGATGACGATGACATGCTTGTCCTTTGCGGTCAGCGACACGGACGGGTCGATGGTATCCCCCGCATTGCGCTTGTTCTGTTGTGGCAGGAAGGTCATGGCGAAGTGCACGCCGTCCAGTTCGCGTCCGGGCACATCAAGATCACGTGAATGTTCGGAACCGCCGGTCAGTGCAATGGCATCAAATCCGTTCAGCAGCTCACTGACCGGGGTGGACTCGCCAATGTGTGCGCCGGTATGGAACGTGACGCCCTCGGCCTGCATCTGTTCCATGCGTCGGTCGATGATGTGTTTTTCCATTTTGAAGTCTGGAATACCGTAACGCAGCAGGCCGCCGATGCGGTCATTCTTCTCGAACAGATCAACGGCATGTCCGGCGCGCGCCAGCTGTTGCGCGCAGGCCAGCCCGGCCGGACCGGAACCGACGATGGCTACGCGCTTGCCGGTCTTGTGGGCCGCCACCCGCGGCTTGATCCAGCCCTGCTCCCAGCCCTTGTCGACCATCGAGCATTCGATGGTCTTGATGGTGACCGGGTTGTCATCGATATTCAGCGTGCAGGCTTCTTCGCACGGCGCCGGGCAGATACGTCCGGTGAATTCCGGGAAATTGTTGGTGGAGTGCAGTACGTTCAGGGCCTCCTGCCACTTGCCCTGGTAGACCAGGTCGTTCCAGTCCGGAATGATATTGTTGACCGGGCAGCCCTGGTGACAGAACGGGATACCGCAGTCCATGCAACGCGCACCCTGGATACTGACTTCATCGTCATTCAGCGGGATGACGAACTCGCGGTAATGCTGCACACGGTCGGCGGCCGGCGCATAGCTGCGATCATGCCGCTCATATTCCATGAATCCCGTTGGCTTGCCCATGGTCAGTGTTCTCCCCCGGCTGCCTGCGAGGTTGCTTCCTGTGCGGCATGCATTTCCTGCAGTGC
Source organism: uncultured Gammaproteobacteria bacterium (assembly GCA_965544015.1). Lineage (GTDB taxonomy): Bacteria > Pseudomonadota > Gammaproteobacteria > UBA9214 > UBA9214 > UBA9214. The sequence continues at coordinate 1,704 of CBEULV010000019.1, forward strand.
GCGTCGGTAATCGACCGGCATAACCTTGATAAATTTCGGTAAATACACATCCCAGTTTTCCAGTATGTGGCGACCGCGCGTACTGCCCGTGTAACGTACGTGACGGCTGATCAGGCGGTAAAGACGCAGTGCATCGTGCCGTGTCATGTCGCGGTTGATTTCGACCAGGCCGTGCGTTTCCAGGTCACCACCCTGGTGATCCAGTTCTTCCAGTGCCGCATCTTCCTCGGGGATCGGTTCCAGTTCGACCATTGCGAGATTGCAGCGCTGTTCGAAGTCGCCGCGTTCGTCGAGCACGTAGGCAATACCGCCACTCATGCCGGCCGCGAAATTGCGCCCCGATTCACCCAGCACGACGACAATGCCGCCGGTCATGTATTCACAGCCATGATCGCCGACGCCCTCGACGACGGCAGTGGCGCCGGAGTTGCGCACTGCGAAGCGTTCGCCGGCAACGCCACGGAAATAACATTCGCCGCTGATTGCGCCGTACAGTACGGTGTTGCCGATAATGATGTTGTCTTCTGGCACGATCGGGCTTTCCTCCGGCGGGTACACGACCAGACGACCGCCGCTGAGTCCCTTGCCGACGTAGTCGTTGCCTTCACCGATCAGCGTGATGCTGACGCCATGTGCGACAAAGGCGCCAAAGCTCTGTCCGGCCGTGCCGCGCAGGGTGATGCTAATGGTGTCTTCCGGCAGGCCGGTGTGACCATAACGTCGTGCCACTTCGCCGGACAGCATGGCACCGACGGTGCGATTGGTGTTCTTGACCGGCAGGTCGATCTGCACCGGTGTGCGATCTTCCAGTGCCGGCTGTGCCTGCCGGATCAGCTCGTTGTCGAGTGCCTTGTCGAGACCGTGATCCTGCGCCTCGCAATGGTAGATACCCACGCCCGGTGCTGCCTCGGGCTTGTGCAGGATGCGGGAAAAGTCCAGCCCGTGCCCCTTCCAGTGATCGATGGCACGTCGTATGTTGATGTGCTGTGACTGGCCGACCATGTCATCGAACTTGCGGTAGCCCAGTTTTGCCATCAGCTCGCGGATTTCCTCGGCGACGAAGAAGAAATAGTTGACCACGTGTTCCGGCTTGCCGGTGAAGCGCTTGCGCAGTTCCGGGTCCTGGGTGGCGACGCCAACCGGGCAGGTGTTGAGGTGGCACTTGCGCATCATGATGCAGCCCTCGACGATCAGCGGCGCGGTAGCAAAGCCGAATTCATCGGCACCCAGCAATGCACCGATGACCACGTCGCGGCCGGTGCGCATGCCGCCGTCGACCTGCACCGCGATGCGCGAGCGCAGGTTGTTCAGCACCAGGGTCTGGTGGGTTTCCGCCAGACCGATTTCCCACGGGCTGCCGGCATGCTTGATGGAAGTCAGCGGGCTCGCGCCGGTGCCGCCGTCAAAGCCGGAGATGGTGACGTGGTCGGCGTGCGCCTTGGACACGCCGGCGGCAACGGTGCCGACTCCGACCTCGGCGACCAGCTTGACGCTGATATCCGCCTTCGGGTTGGCGTTCTTCAGGTCGTGAATCAGCTGCGCCAGGTCCTCGATCGAGTAGATGTCATGGTGCGGCGGTGGTGAGATCAGGCCAACACCGGCAGTCGAGTGCCGCACTTTTGCAATGGTGGCATCGACCTTGTGGCCGGGCAGCTGTCCGCCTTCACCCGGCTTGGCACCCTGCGCCATCTTGATCTGGATGACATCGGAATTCACCAGGTACTCGGTGGTGACGCCAAAGCGTCCCGAGGCGACCTGCTTGATGGCGGAACGTGCGCTGTCACCGTTATCCATAGGCTTGAAACGCTCGACGAGTTCGCCGCCTTCGCCGGTGTTGGATTTGCCGCCGATGCGGTTCATGGCAATCGCCAGTGTCGAGTGTGCCTCGTAGGAAATCGAGCCGAACGACATGGCGCCGGTCGAGAAACGCTTGACGATCTCGCTGGCCGGTTCCACTTCATCCAGCGGTACCGGGTTATCAGAGGACTTGAGCTCGAACAGGCCGCGCAGGTTCATCAGCCGTTCGTTCTGCTCGTTGACCAGTTGGGCGAACTCCCTGAAGGTCTTTGCGTCGTTGGTGCGCGTGGAATGTTGCAGCTTGGCAATCGTGTCCGGTGTCCACATGTGGTCTTCGCCACGGATGCGGAACGCATAGTCGCCACCCACGTCCAGGCTGTTGCGGTAGATCGGTGCATCACCATAGGCGTCGCGCTGCCAGCGCACCGTCTCCTCGGCGACTTCTTTCAGGCCAATGCCCTCGATGGTGGTGGTGGTGCCGGTGAAGTAGCTGTCGACGAATGCCGTGCTCAGGCCGACGGCATCGAAGATCTGGGCACCGCAATAGGACTGGTAGGTGGAGATGCCCATTTTCGACATGACCTTGAGCAGCCCTTTGCCGACTGCCTTGATATAGCGCTTCTGGATTTCGTCGGAATCCAGCTCGCCCGGCAACTGGGTGCGGATCGATTCCAGTGATTCAAACGCCAGGTAGGGATTGATGGCCTCGGCGCCGTAGCCGGCCAGGGTGGCGAACTGATGCACTTCACGTATCGCGCCGCTTTCCACGACCAGGCCGGATTCGGTACGCAGGCCGGCACGCACCAGGTGGTGGTGCACGCAGGCGGTCGCCAGCAGTGCCGGGATGGCAATGTGGTCGGCATCGGCATGACGGTCGGACAGGATGAGGATGTTGTAGCCTTCGGTGACGGCCTGTTTGGCTTGACGGCACACACCGTCCAGCGCACCCTGCATGCCGTCGGCGCCCTCGGCTGCCGGGTAGCATATGTCCACGGTCCGGGTGCGGAACGCGCCATTGGTATGGTCTTCGATATGACGGATGCGTTCGATGTCGGTATTGGTCAGGATCGGCTGGCTGACTTCCAGGCGCATGTGTTCGCCAGCCGATTCGTGGCCAAACAGGTTCGGGCGCGGGCCGATCAGGGATACCAGTGACATCACCAGTTCCTCGCGGATCGGGTCGATCGGCGGGTTGGTGACCTGTGCAAAGTTCTGTTTGAAATAATTCGACAGCGGTTTTGACTTGTTCGATAGCACCGCGATCGGGGTGTCCGCCCCCATCGAGCCGATGGCCTCCTGGCCGGTAGCGGCCATTGGCGTCATCAGGAACTTGATGTCCTCCTGGGTATAGCCAAAGGCTTGCTGCCGGTTGAGCAGGGTGTCGCTGTCCGGCGCCATCGGGGCAACCTGGCCGGGCAGGTTCTCGATCCGGATCTGGGTCTTGTCGAGCCAGTCCTGGTAGGGATGGCTGTCGGACAGGGTTTCTTTCAGTTCCGCATCGTCAATGATGCGTCCCTGCTGCATGTCGATCAGGAACATCTTGCCGGGCTGCAGGCGCCATTTCTTGACAATGCGGTGCTCCGGGATGTCCAGCACGCCCATCTCGGAGGCCATCACCACCAGGTCGTCATCGGTAATCAGGTAGCGTGCCGGGCGCAGGCCGTTGCGATCCAGCGTGGCGCCGATCTGGCGGCCATCGGTGAATGCCACCGCCGCCGGCCCGTCCCACGGTTCCATGACGGCAGCGTGATATTCGTAGAAGGCACGGCGCTTTTCGTCCATCAGCGGGTTGCCGGCCCAGGCCTCCGGGATAAGCAGCATCATGGCATGCGCCATGGAATAGCCGCCGGTGACCAGCAGCTCCAGCGCATTGTCGAAACAGGCCGAGTCGGACTGGCCCTCGGCGATCAGTGGCCACAGTTTCTGCAGGTCGTCGCCGAACAGCTCCGATGCCATTGAATGACGGCGTGCATTCATCCAGTTGATGTTGCCGCGCAGGGTGTTGATCTCACCGTTGTGCGCAATCATGCGGAACGGGTGCGCCAGGTCCCAGGACGGAAAGGTGTTGGTGGAAAAACGCTGGTGCACCAGTGCCAGGGCCGAGGTCATGCGTGTGTCGTTCAGGTCTGCATAGTAGGCGCCTACCTGGTTGGCGAGCAGCATGCCCTTGTAGCAGAGGGTGCGCGCGGACATGGAGGGTACGTAAAAGCACTCATGGCCGGGCTTGCCGGAATCGCGCACGACGTTTTCCACGCGCTTGCGGATAATGAACAGGGCGCGCTCATAGCTGTCGGTGTCGCTGCATCCGGTACCCTTGCCGACAAATACCTGGCGTACGACCGGTTCGACCTGCTTGACGCCCGCACCAAGCCCGCTGTTGTCGGTGGGTACATCGCGCCAGCCCAGCAGGGTCTGGCCTTCCTCTGCAATCATCTGCTTGATCAGGCCTTCACACCAGCTGCGGGTGTCTGCCTCACTCGGCAGGAACAGCATGCCAACACCGTAATTATCGGCGGCTGGCAGTTCGATACCGAGTTTGCCGCATTCCTCGCGCAGCAGGGTATCCGGGATCTGCATCAGGATGCCGGCACCGTCTCCGGCCAGCGGGTCGGCACCAACGGCACCACGGTGGGTCAGGTTTTCCAGGATGCGCAGGCCCTGCTGGATAATCTCGTGGCTTTTACGCCCCTTGACGTTGGCTACAAATCCGACACCACAGGCGTCGTGTTCATTGGCAGGATCATAGAGACCTTGTCGTGGTGGCAGCATGCCGTGCGTCATTGGAAGTACCTTTACTTATATAAAGCGTGTTCCGTGCTATCCCGCCATTCCGTATCCGGAGGCAAAAATTGATAGCAGAAACAATGAATTATAGAATAACTGCCCGTGCGCAACGAGCCGGCGCCCGGTTCGGCGGGCAGCTGCGCAAAAGGCCGGACAGTATAGCGCCGCATGGCCGGGGGTTCAATTTGGAGATGGGGGTTTTTCCCTTTTAGTATCAGGGATATGGACAAGCTGTAGCAGCAGGGCTATTCCGTCTGTGCCTGCATGAATACCACCTGGTAGCCACGCTTGAGTTGCTCGTCACGTAGCCGGATCAGGGCCGTCTCCGCACTTTCCCGGTCCGGGAAGTGCTCCCGCACGACGCGTCCGCGCACGCCCTGGTAGCCCCACTCGCGAATCAGCGACCAGCCTTCCAGCAGGTCTTCCTGCAGGTGCAGGTGATAGAAGCGTGGCGCCTTGTCACCCTCGGGCGGGATTTGCATGTAGATACGCATGGTCAGTCAGAAAATATTAATAGCCACAGAGAGCACAGAGAATAAAATCACCGTTCAAAATCTTTCTTGAGCACTCTGGATTGCGCCACTGAAGATGAATCCATGCATTTCATTAATTTGGTTTTTCTCTGTGCTCTCTGTGGCAATGGTTCTGAATTTCAGATCGCCGGGTTGAAGGTGCGGTCGTACTCGGCGATGGCGTAGCGGTCGGTCATGCCGGCAATGTAGTCGGCCACTGCGCGTGCGCGGCCGTATTTACCTTCACGGTCTTCCAGGGCATTCACATGCGCCCTGGCATCATCCGGTAACAGGAGCGGGTCTTCGAGGAAAGCGGTAAACAGTGCCGTGATGGTTTGCACGGCCTTGGCAGTCATGCGGTGTACACGATAGTGGCGATACAGTCGGGAACGCAGGAAGCGTTTCAGTTCGAGGTTTTTTTCGCGCATGCCGTCACTGAAACTGATCAGCGCTTCGCCATGTTGACGCACTTCATCAATAGTCTGTGGCCTTGCCGATGCAAGGCGCTCTGCACTGGTTTCTACCAGGTCGACGACCTGGCAACCGATCAGACGCCGCACCACCTCGTGAATGGTGCGACGTGGCGCCAGTTGCGGGTATTTCCCGCGCACGATCTCGTACTGTTCCCGAAACAGCTCGACTTCGCAGAGAGCATCGACATCGACCAGCCCGGAGCGCAGTCCATCATCCACATCATGGCTGTTATAGGCGATTTCGTCGGCGAGGTTGGTCAATTGTGCTTCCAGCGAGGGCTGCAGACGCTGGATGAAGCGTTCCCCGAGTTCGCCAAGGGCCTCGGCATTCTTGCGCGAGCAGTGCTTGAGGATGCCCTCGCGTGATTCAAACGTCAGGTTGAGGCCGGCAAATTCCGCATAGCGTTCTTCCAGCTCGTCGACCACGCGCAGTGATTGCAGGTTGTGTTCAAAGCCGCCGTAGTCCTGCATGCAGGCATTCAGCGCATCCTGCCCGGCATGACCAAACGGGGTATGGCCCAGGTCATGCGCGAGTGCGATACCCTCGGTGAGGTCTTCATTGAGTTGCAGTGCACGCGCGATGGAGCGTGCCACCTGCGCCACTTCGATGGAATGGGTCAGGCGAGTGCGAAACAGGTCGCCCTCGTGGTTGACGAACACCTGGGTTTTGTACTCCAGCCGGCGGAATGCCGCCGAGTGAATGATGCGGTCGCGGTCTCGCTGGTACTCACTGCGATGGGCCGGTGCCGGTTCCGGGTGGCGCCGGCCGCGAGAGTCTTCCGGGTTGGCAGCGTAAGGTGCCGGTGTGACAGGGTTTGCCTGTGTGTCTGCACTGCTCATGCAGTGGACGACGTTTCGGCCAGTGTGGCGGCAAGCAAATCAGGCTGGTAGTCAGCGGTTACCACGGCAGCACCAATCGACTTGAGCAATACCAGGCGCAGGCCACTGTCGAGGGCCTTTTTATCGACCGCCATGAGATCGAGAAATTGCTGCGAGCTCATTTCTGCCGGCGGTGTCGTGGGCAGTCCCGCCCTGCTTATCAGGTTCGCGGTACGCTCGACATCCGCCTGCGTCAGCCAGCCATGCCGTGCGGACAGGTCTGCCGCCATCACCATGCCGGCTGCCACCGCCTCGCCATGCAGCCAGTTGCCGTAACCGGTGCCGGTTTCAATCGCATGCCCAAAGGTATGGCCGAGGTTGAGCAGGGCGCGGTTGCCGCTTTCGCGTTCATCGGCGGCAACGATTTCCGCCTTGATTGCACAGGAACGCTCAATGGCGTATGCCAGCGCCTGCTTGTCGCGTGACTTGAGCGCGGCCATGTCTTGTTCCAGCCAGTCAAAAAATCCTGCATCATGGATCAGCCCGTACTTGATGACCTCGGCCAGGCCGGCGGCCAGCTGGCGGTCGTCCAGGGTGTCGAGGGTGTCGGTATCGATCAGTACGCAGCCGGGCTGGTGAAAGGCACCGATCATGTTCTTGCCAAGCGCGTGGTTTACGCCGGTCTTGCCTCCCACCGAGGAGTCCACCTGTGCCAGCAGGGTAGTCGGCACCTGCAGATAGGCCACGCCGCGCTGGTAACTGGCGGCAGCAAAACCGGTAATGTCGCCAACCACACCACCACCCAGGGCGACCAGGGTGCAGCCACGATTCATGCGGTGCTCCAGCAGCGCGGTGTAGATGATATTCAGGGTATCCAGGTTCTTGAACTGCTCACCGTCCGGCAGGATGACCGTGGCGACGTCAAAGTCCGCCAGCAGGGCCAGCAAGCGGTCGAGATAGAGCGGCGCGACGGTTTCATTGCTTACCACCAGCACCTGCCGGCCGTGAATATGCGGCGCCAGCAGTGCGGGGTCATCGAGCAGGTTTTGCCCGATATGGATCGGATAGCTGCGTGCGCCAAGGTCAACGGTCAGTGTCTTCATGTGCCTGTTAGTTAAGAGAGTTGCCAGCGAGCATAGCCAATTATGGCACCGGAGTGCAAAACCAGAGTCTGTCTGCCCAATCCTGCATCAGCCGAGCTGTTTGATGATCTGCCTGACGACATCCATGACACGCATGCCGTCGGTATTGATCACGATATCGGCGGCTTCCCGGTACAGTGGCTCACGTATGGCCATCAGTTCTTCCAGCTTTGCGCGCGGGTTGTCGGTCTGCAGCAGTGGACGGTTGCGGTCGTGTCTGGTGCGCCTGAGTTGCTGGTCCACGGAGGCATGCAGGTAGATCACCGTGCCGCGGCTGGTCAGGTGCTGGCGGTTTTCCGGGTCGAGGATGGCGCCGCCACCGGTCGAGAGGATGATATTCGGTAGCCGGGTCAGTTCATCGATGACGGCACTCTCGCGCTTGCGGAAACCGGCCTCGCTCTCGAATTCAAAGATCAGCGGAATATCGACACCGGTGCGCGTTTCGATTTCATGATCGCTGTCATGGAAGGCCATTTTCAGCCGTTTCGACAACTGGCGGCCGATGGTGGATTTCCCGGCCCCCATCGGTCCTGTCAAAAACAAACTGCCCGGCATTTTCATGCCGGGCAGATATGACAGATTATCGGCTTGCTGGCAAGCAATACCAGCGGCTGATGGTCAGATCCGCAGCTCTTCCTTGACGATCTTCGGTGTTATGAAGATCAGCAGTTCGGACTTGTCATTGGATATTGCAGTGGTCTTGAACAGCCAGCCGAGTACCGGCAATTCACCCAGCACCGGTGTCCGGTTGACCTGGTCGGAGTTGGTTTCCGTGTAGACGCCACCCAGCACCAGGGTCTCGCCGTTATCGACCAGCACCTGGGTGGCAATCTCGTTGGTGTCGATGGTCGGGATACCCTGCGGGGTCGGCTCGCCCCTGGTGTCATTGTTGACGACCAGGTCCATCATGATGCGGTCATCCGGCGTGATCTGTGGTGTGACGTTCAGGCTCAGCACGGCCTTCTTGAAGGCGATACTGGTGGCGCCGCTGGACGTGGCTTGCTCGTAGGGGATTTCTTCACCCACCTCGATGTAGGCCGTCTTCTGGTTGGACGTCAGTACGCGCGGGCTGGAAATGGTTTCCGTCAGGCCCTCGGCCTCCGCCGCACGCAGTTCGAGATCAAGCACGTGGCTGCCGATCTTGCCAAAGCTGATGTCAAACAGGGTATTGGTCGTCGTTGGCAGGAAGGTCTCAAATCCGCTGTTGAGGAAGTGGTCGTTACTGAAGTTCACGTCCTTTGTTATGTTTAACTCAACACCGAGATCACGCGCGAAGTTCGTGTCGGCAACCACGATACGCGACTCGATCAGCACCTGGCGCACCGGCACATCCAGCTTGGCGATCATCGTGCGAATCTCGGTCAGCTTGGCGGCCGTGTCCTGTATCAGCAGGGTGTTGGTGCGCGCGTCGGTTGTGGCCATGCCGCGATCCGACATCAGCGAGGTTTCCGCGCTCTTCAGCAGGGCGACAAGGTCTGACGCCTTGGCGTAGTTGATCTGGATGAACTCGGAATACAGCGGTTCGAGTTCCTCGATCTGCCTCATGGATTCCAGTTCCAGTTTCTCGCGGGCGGCGATTTCCTCGCTCGGGGCCACCAGCATGACATTGCCGCTCTGGCGCATGGCCAGGCCCTTGGTCTTCAGGATGATATCCAGGGCCTGGTCCCAGGGCACGTTCTTGAGGCGCAGGGTCAGGCTGCCACTCACCGTGTCGCTGACCACCACGTTGATGCCGGTGAAGTCGGCGATCAGCTGCAGCACCGAACGTACCTCGATGTCCTGGAAATTCAGTGACAGGCGTTCACCGGAATAACCGAGTTCGTCCTTCTTGCTTTCCTCGACTTCTGCCTTGGTCAGCTGGCGGACCTCGATGGTGAATTGATTGTCTGACTGGTAGGCAATATAGTCATACTCGCCCATCGGGGTAATTACCATGTGGACATTTTCGCCCCTGGCGTAGGTATCGATGGTCTTTACCGGTGTGGCGAAATCCAGTACGTCAAGGCGGCGTTCCAGTTCCTTTGGCAGCTGTGCGCGGTAGAAGTCCACCACGATCTTGCCGCCTTCCTGGCGCATGTCGACCGGGATCGACGGGTCGGAAAGCGTCACAATGACACGGCCCTCACCTGCTTCGCCACGGCGGAAGTCAACATTGCCAAGCTGGTTACTGCCGCCACCGGCAGTACGCATGGCGATTGCCTCGGCCTCGGAAAGCTCGCGTCCGGCGCTCTGGATGGTCAGCACGACCTTGTTGCCGTCGGCATGTGCCTCGTACGGAACCATGTCAGTCAGGTTTATGACCACACGGGTACGGCCCTTGGCCTCGACAACGGTCATGCTATCCGCCATGCCGATGCCGATATTCTGCGTACGCTCGGCCAGGCCATTGCTGGTCTCGGGGAAGTCCAGCGCAATGCGTGCCGGGTTGTCGATGGTAAAGCTTAGCGGGACACTTGCCGGCTGACTCATGGTCAGGGTGATCTGAACCTTGTTGCCGGCCAGACTTGTGAATTCAACATCCTGCAGGGTGTTGCCGGCCGCGTGTGCCGTGACGATGCCGCCCAACAGCAGCAGGCCCGCAGTCAGCAGGTTTCTGCATAGTTTGCCGGCCTGTCGTCTGGTGGACTGAATCAGCGAGGATTCACGTGTCTGCAAACGGCGAGAGAGAGTTCCGATCATTGTTATCACCCTGTAGGATTATTCGCTGATGGCTATCGTTGCCTGGCGTTCCATCCAGCCACCGATACCATCCGGAATAATTTCAGTAAGTTCGACTTCGAATTCTGTTACCCGCGTGATCTTGCCATGGTTCTGCCCGGCATAGTTGCCGGTCTGCACCCGATGAATGGTGCCATCGGTATCATTGATCAGTGCCCAGCTGGATTCATGCTGTTCCAGGGTGCCGACCATGCGCAGACTGTCGAGCGGGAATTCTTCGAGCGGCTCGGCAGGGCGGTCAAAGTCCGGCTTGATGCCGTTGTTTGATACCTGGATGGTCACGGCCTGCTTGTTGGAGAATGAGGGTTCGGTGAACGGGTCACGCAGATCGTTCGCCGCATAGGTAAACGATTCATATGGAGTGAATTCCGGTAGCGGATCAATACGCGATACATGCTGGTTTTTCACGTCCTCGACGTAGTCAACCAGGTCGCTGGTCGGGTCGCCGGAGCAGGCAAGCAGGTTTGCTGACGTTGCAGCAACCAGCAGCCAGTTGGAAATGGGGCGTAATTTTCTGGACATCATTTGGCCACCTCCCCGGTTCTCTCGTCATCTTCCAGATAGCGGTAGGTCTTTGCGGTCAGGTCCATGGCAAGCATGCCGGAATTGCCGGCGCGGCTGATCTTGATGTTGTGCAGCGTGACAATTCGCGGCAAGGCAGCGACGCCACTGACGAAGTCACCGAACTCGTGATAATCGCCCACGACACGGATGGTGATCGGCATTTCGGCATAGAACTCCCTGGGGTTCTCTTTCTTCGGCTGGAACAGTACGAATTCCAGGCCACTGGCCAGGCCGGTCTGGGAGACGTCGACCAGCAGGTCAGCAACTTCCGTCTGGTTCGGCAGCTGGCGCAGCATGGCGCCAAACGACTCGCGCATTTCCTCGAGTTGTTTCTCGTAGGCTTCCAGGTTGACTGCCTGCTCGGCCTTTTTCTCGAAGATGACCCTGAGGTCACTTTCCTTGCGTTCGGCGTCTTCCAGCACAATCAGCTGGTCCTTGTTATGGAACCAGTAGCCGAGGAAAACGATGCCAACCATAAGAAACAGGATGATTACGGCACGCGCGGCCGCCGGCCAGCGCGCAACATTAGTCAGATCAAGTTCGTTTATATCCATAATGATTACCCGGCCCCGCCTTCAGCTTCACTCTTCTTGCGGACCTTCTGGCTGCCTCGCAGGGTAAAGTTCGCTATACGGCGTCGCTTGGATTCGGTGGTACGGATCAGGTCAAGGCGCGGACCGGTAAACCATTCCGAGCCATCGATATTACGCATGTAGTCGGAGACGCGTGCATTGGACTGGGCAATGCCGGTCAATACCAGGTTGCGGGTCTTCTGGGTAAAACTTTTCAGGTACACGCCTTCCGGCATTGTCCTCACCAGTTCGTCCATCAGGTGAACACTTTCCGGGCGGCTGCTCTGCAGCTCCTGGATCACGTGCATGCGTGCCAGCAGGTTGTCCTTCATCCTTTCGAGTTGCTGGATGCGACCGATACGCTTGTTCAGGATCTCGATTTCTGACTGGAGGAACGCGTTACGCTGGTTCTGGGTCTGGATGTTGCCTTCGAAGTGAACGTGGGCGAGCAGTACGATCAGTGCGGCAATGATGACGCCGCCGCCGGCAGAAAAGGCAAATTCGCGCTGTTTCTGCTTATTGAGCTCTTCACGCCATGGAAGCAGGTTTATATGTGCCATATCAGTCAAAGCTCCTGAGTGCCAGTCCGCAGGCAACCAGCAGGGCTGGCGCGTCGTTGCTCAGTGTCTGCGGCTTGATGCGCGCTGACAGGGACATCGATGCAAACGGGTTGGCAATCGTTGTTTCAACACCCAGCTTTTCCTGGATCATTTCATCCATGCCGGGAATGGAGGCACTGCCGCCAGCCAGTACGATATGATCCATCGTGCTGTGCGGGCTGGAGGAATAGAAGAACTGCAGCGAGCGGCTGGCCTGTTGGGTCATGGCCTGCTTGAAGGGCTCCAGCACGTCGCTCAGGTAGCTTTCCGGCAGACCGCCCTGGCGTTTTGCCATGCCGGCCTCTTCATAGGACAGTCCGTAACGGCGCATGATTTCTTCGGTCAGCTGCTTGCCGCCAAATACGGTGTCGCGGGTGTAGATACTTTTCAGGTTGTGCATCACATTGAGGGTCGTCATGGAGGCACCCACATCGATGACCGCGATAGTCTTGCCCACACCCTGGTCCGGCAACTGGTCCGCCAGCAGTGCAAAGGCATTCTCACTGGCGAATGACTCGACGTCCATGACCTGCGTGGTCAGGCCGCCGGTTTCAACAGCGGCCTGCCGCAGGTCGACATTCTCGCTGCGGCAGGCCGCTAGCAGGACGTCCACGGTATCCGGGTTATTTTCCGAGGGACCAATCACCTCGAAATCCATATTCACCTCTTCCAGCGGATAGGGCACATATTGATCCGCTTCCAGGTCAATCTGGCTCTCCAGGTCTTCCTCGCTGAGGCCGGCTGGCATTGGTATGATCTTGGTAATCGTCGAGGAGCCCGCGATGGCAGCCGCCGCATGCTGGATGCGTGTGCCGGAGCGCTTGACAGCGCGCCGTACCGCTTCACCTACGGCGTCCACATCGGTAATATTCTTCTCGACGACGGAATTGGGTGGCAGGGGCTCAACGGCGTAGCTTTCGACGCGGTAGCGTGAACCGCTACGGCTCAGTTCCAGCAGCTTGACAGCCGTAGAGCTGATGTCCAGGCCAATGAGTGGTGGTTTGGTCCGTTTAAAAAGTTGCGCGAATGGCACAATATTTTCCTTTAGTTACCCGCTGTTGAACAGCATAGGTAGTTCGCCGCATTAGAGGACATTGCCAATTGCTTGTCAACTAATGTGTAATTAAAAAAATGTTACTGTCATGCATATCGGTCGAGCAGAAATTTTGTTTAGGAGATTTTTCCTGCAGCGCGATTATTTATTAATTTATGGCCTGTTTCAGGTCTATTCTTTGAACTCGATCACAGGTTGCCATCAATAATATGAATCTGCGTCGTACTGGACTTTACCTGCTGTCCTTGTTGTTGACAGCTGTTTTTTTGACGGCCCTGGTGTCAGCCTTGCTCTATATCAGGATCGAACCGCAGTTACCCTCCATCGCCAAGCTGAAGGATGTGCAGTTACAGGAGCCGTTGCGGGTTTACACGCATGATCGCAGGTTGCTGGCGGAGTTCGGCGAGAAGCGCCGGTCTCCGGTGAGTATCGAGGAGGTGCCGCCGCTACTGGTGAAGGCCTTTTTGGCGGCCGAGGATGACCATTTCTACGATCATTCCGGTGTGGATTTCCCCGGCCTGGCACGGGCCGTCATTGAATTGGCGCGTACGGGAAAAAAGCGGCGCGGCGCAAGCACGATCACCATGCAGGTGGCGCGCAATTTCTTCCTCTCCAGTGAGAAGACCTACCTGCGTAAGCTGACGGAGATCCTGCTGGCATTTCGTATCGAGGGGTCACTCAGCAAGGACGAAATCCTTGAGCTGTACTTTAACAAGATCTACCTGGGGAATCGTGCCTACGGCGTGGAGACTGCGGCGCAGGTCTATTACGGGCATGGCATCGACGAGCTGTCGCTGGCACAAATGGCCATGATCGCAGCACTGCCCAAGGCGCCTTCGCGCGTCAATCCGATCAATGATCCGCAAGCCGCGACGGGTCGGCGCGACTACATCCTCGGCCGCATGCTGAGCCTGGGTTACATCGAAGCGACGGAATACGCGACGGCCATTGCCGAGGTGGACATGGCAGTACTGCACACGGTACAGGCCGAGGCGAGTGCGCCTTATATCGCTGAAATGGTACGCAGTGAAATGGTCGAGCGGTATGGTCCGCAGGCCTACACCTCCGGCTTCGAGGTAATTACCACTGTGGACGTCACCCACCAGTCGGCCGCAAACAAGGCCTTGCGTGATGACCTGATTGCATACAGCAAGCGCCATGGCTACCGTGGCGCAGAGGAGCATGTCGACCTGGCAGGGAGCGCGCAGGAGGACTGGCCCGCATTGCTGGCAGAGCACGCCGTGACTGGCGGGCTGGTGGTCGCGCTGGTTACGCAGGTGGACGGGCAGACCGCGCAACTCCAGCTCGGTGACGGTACGGAATTACAGTTGGACTGGGAAGGGCTTGCCTGGGCGAGCCCCTACAGGGGGGTGAACCGCAAGGGTGCCGCACCCGAGCAGGCCAGCGATATCCTTGTGCCAGGCGATATCGTCCGCGTACGGGAACTGGAGGACGGGCGCCGGGAACTGTCCCAGGTGCCTGCCGTGGAGGGTGCGCTGGTTGCGCTCAACCCGGTAGATGGTGCCATCCTGGCCCTGGTGGGCGGGTTTGATTTTTACAACAGCAAGTTCAACCGGGTCACACAGGCACAGCGTCAGCCGGGCTCCAGCTTTAAGCCGGTGATCTATTCCGCGGCGCTTGAGAAGGGCTACACGCCCGCCAGCCTGATCAATGATGCACCGGTTGTGTTTGATGACCCGAAACTGGAGTCAACCTGGCGCCCGGAAAATTACAGTGGCCAGTTCTACGGTCCCACGCGCCTGCGCGAGGCGTTGTACCGTTCACGCAACCTGGTTTCTATCCGTATCCTGCGGGATATCGGCGCGGACTATGCGGCCAAATATGCCGCGCGTTTCGGTTTTGAATCCAGCCAGTTACCCCGTGACCTCACGCTTGCGCTGGGCAGCGCCACGGTCACGCCGTTGCAGATGGCGCGTGCCTATGCGGTACTGGCCAATGGTGGCCACCTGATCGAACCCTATTTCATCAAGCGCATCAGCGACTCGGCGGGCAGGCTGGTATACCAGGCCAGGCCGGCTGTGGTTTGCACGCACTGCGAGGAAGTTATGGAGGCTATCAATAGCGGTGAGCAACGGCCGTTGCCACTGGCCAGGCAGGTGCTTGCACCGCGTAATGTCTGGCTCATGACCTCGATGATGCGTGACGTCATCCAGCGTGGCACCGGGCGGAAGGCGCGCGTGCTGGGCAGATCGGACCTGGCCGGCAAGACCGGCACCACCAATGATCAGATGGATGGCTGGTTTTCCGGCTTCAATCACGCGCTGGCGGTAACCACGTGGGTCGGGTTCGACCGGCTGCAGCCGCTCGGCCGGGGTGAAACGGGCGGGCGTGTCGCGTTGCCCATGTGGATCGATTACATGGCGGTGGCGCTGAAAGGTGTTCAGGTGCAAAAGCAGGAGCCACCGGAAGGGCTGGTGACGGTGCGCATCGACCCGCAGACCGGGTTACTGGCCAGCAGCGGCCAGAGCGATGCCATTTTTGAAACCTTCAGGGTGGAGAATGTACCGCAGACAAGCAGTGGCTCGGTGCCGTACGGTGGTGGATCGGCCGCAGGTGATGCCGTTTCTGACCAGTTGTTCTAGCCCGTCGCTACAGGTCGGCCTTGATGCTGTCGATCGAGGCCTGTAGTCCAGCGCGCTCTGTATCATCCAGGGGCAGTTCAATAACCTTTTCGATACCCTTGCTGCCGAGAATGGCCGGCACACCGGCGGGAATATCGTGTTGACCGTATTCGCCGTCGAGGATGCAGACACTGGGTAATACCCTGGCGCTATTGTTACAGATCGCCTCTACCATGGTTGCAATTGCCGCTGCCGGGCCGTTGTAGGCGCTGCTGTTCTGGCGCAGTTCCAGCACCTCGGCGCCGCCATTTTGGGTGCGTGTATTGATGCGCTGGATCGCTTCCGGGGTGAGAAAGGTGCTGGCCGGCACGCCGTTAATGGTGCTGAAGCGGGTCAGCGGTACCATGGAATCGCCATGTCCGCCAATGACCATGGTCTGGATATCCTTGACCGAGAGACCGGTTTCTTCTGCCATGAAGCTGGCCATGCGTGCGGCATCCAGTACGCCCGCCTGCCCGAATACGCGGTTGCGTTCCCAGCCGGTGCGCTGCCAGGCGTGCAGGGTCAGTACATCAACCGGGTTGGTGACCAGTAGCAACAGGCTGTCCGGTGCGTTATCCAGTACCTCGTCAACCACGCTGTCGATAACGGTCCGGTTCACATCCAGCACATCACTGCGCGACATGCCCGGCTTGCGCGGCGAGCCGGCAGTGACAATGACCAGCCCGGAATCTTTCAGCAGGGCCGGGTCCGTACCGCCGACAACACGGGTGTCAAAACGATGAAAAGCGGCGGATTGGCGGATGTCCAGTGCAGCGCCCGCGGCGGCGCCTTCGCGCACATCGAGCAGTACCACTTCATGGCACATGCCCCGCTGCGCCAGTATCTGCGCGGTGGTTTCGCCGACACGGCCTGCGCCGATGATACTGATCTTGTTCATCCCGTTTTCCTTTCGCAGTCTGGTGCGGCTATTGTTCGGTAGTGGACTGATGGGGGGACAGTATACCCGGTGTTGCAGCGGATAAAAAAACCGGGCCCCGCTGCCGGCTAGTGAACGATTTTCAGCCGATGCGCCGTTTCCGGTTCGCCGTCCGGGTAGTCCCCGTTTAGCAGGCGCAACTGCTGCTCCGGGTAATTTGCAATCGGTGAGGTCCTGGCAAGTTCCGCATAGCGGGTCCCGGCCGGTACGGTGATGATTTTCAGATGCTGCTCGCTGGCCAGTGCCTGCTCTTCATCATTCAGCGGTCGGTAACTTGACGCGGTTGCCAGTGTGGCCTCGTGGTACTTGTCGGCATTACCCTGCTCTTTGGCGGCGCCGGCGAACAGCCAGGCGCTGGTATCGCGATAGATCACCACGTAGCGCACGGCACGCACGCCCCAGGGGGTCTTGCCATCCGCAATAGCCGTGTAGCCCTGGAATCCGCCCGTCGTAAAGGTTTTGCCGCCATGCATGTTTTCAAGATGCATACGTTGCACCATGAATTCCTGCGGTGTAATCCGCTTGTTGAGGTCGGTGACGGTCACCTGGACTATGCCGCTGCTGTCGCGGCTGCCGGCAACGATACGGTCCGCCTGGTTGTCGATGCGCCATCCACTCGGGAAGGTCAGCGCGAAATCGAGATCCTTGTGGTAGAAACGGTGATTCCGCACGATGCCATCGGCTTCGCGCGCCCCGAAGGTCATGCCTTCCAGTGTATTCAGGAAGCTGTCTCGTCCTGTGCGCGCCGTGCCGGGTGCGCGCAGGACGCTGGCTGCTGTGATGACTTCCTGCAGGCGCCTGTCATTGTCCGGGTGCGTGGAGAACAGGCCGTGATAGGCCCTTGGTTCACGGTCTTCCAGTTCGGCAATCTGCTTGTCAAAGGTTTCCTGGTCTTTCAGTACACGCACGACCTGCAGCATGCCCTGCGGGTCATAACCGGTTTTTGCCAGGTACTCGGCGCCGAGCCGGTCGGCTTCCAGTTCATGTTCACGACCGTATCCGCGCACGATGGCGGTGCCGGCCAGGTTGGTCAGCGTATCGGCACCCTGGATGCCGGTCGAGGCGGCGATCACGGCGCCAAGGATACC
>CBEULV010000020.1:0-18765 GCA_965544015.1 uncultured Gammaproteobacteria bacterium
AAACACGGAAGAATAAATGCCTTAAGAGAAATTTTTCCGTGTGCTTCCGTGGCAATAATATCTATCTTTATCAGGTTGTAAGAGTACCAGTTACCAGGATCAGTGCATAAGGTAAGTGCCATTCGACTCTGACCCCTTTGATTGTTCCGTCAGTTTTACCGACACATGCTCCTGTTTCCTACACCGCACAGGGGTTTTTACGCTGTGTTCTCTGTGCGCTCTGTGGCATTACTGTGAGATGCACACCATCCGCGACTGGCCGAGCGGCGAACGACCGCGTGAGAAACTGCTGCAACACGGACCTGGCATGCTGTCGGATGCCGAACTGCTGGCGGTGTTCCTGCGCACCGGCCTGCGTGGCAAGACGGCGGTCGACCTCGCGCGCGAACTGCTCACGACCTTTGGTGGCCTGCGGCCGCTGCTGGATGCCGAGCGTGCGTCCTTCTGTGCCCATGCCGGGCTGGGAGATGCCAAGTTTGCCCAGTTGCAGGCTGTCATGGAGATAGCACGCCGCCACCTGCAGGAACAGCTGCATCGCGAGGACACACTGGAGAATCCGGATACCACGCGGCGCTTCCTCACCAGCCGCCTGCGCCATCTGCCACACGAGGTGTTCGCCTGTCTGTTTCTGGATAACCGCCACCGCGTGATTGCCTTCGAGGAACTGTTCCGTGGCACCATCGACGGGGCCAGCGTGCACCCGCGCGAAGTGGTGCGTCGCGTACTGCACTTCAACGCCGCAGCCGTCATCCTGGCGCACAATCACCCCTCCGGGGTAGCGGAGCCGAGTCGCGCCGATGTCCGGCTCACCCGGCGCCTGGTGGATGCGCTGGCACTGGTCGATGTGCGGGTGCTGGACCACATCATCGTCGGGGAAGGCAGCGGGGTTTCCTTTGCAGAGCGCGGCCTTATTTAACAAGCCATTGTTTTATATTAATATTAGGCCCAAACCCTGGGCGAGGACGGGTTGTATCCCGACCGGCTTTCTGGTATAAAATGCGCCCTTCCCGCTGATGGCGGGCTATTTTACGAGGTTTATTGCAATGTCCAGAGTATGCCAGGTCACGGGAAAGCGCCCGCAAAGCGGCAATAATGTTTCCCATGCAAAGAACAGGACCCGCCGTCGCTTCCTGCCGAACCTGCACAGCCACCGTTTTTGGGTAGATGCCGAGCAGCGCTTCGTTCGGCTGCGCGTATCCAGCAAGGGCATGCGCATCATTGACAAAAAAGGTATCGACACCGTGCTTGCTGAAATGCGTGCGCGTGGCGAGAAGGTTTAGGGAGAACTACCATGCGTGACAAGATCAAGCTCGTCTCCAGCGCCGGCACCGGCCACTACTACACCACGACCAAGAACAAACGCAACATGCCGGAAAAGATGGAAATCAAGAAGTTCGACCCGGTAGTGCGCAAGCACGTAATGTACAAGGAAGCGAAGATCAAGTAGCTCCCGCTAGAGATTCAAAACAAAAAACCCGGCAGTGCCGGGTTTTTTTGCCTACAGGGATGTAGGTACGTCGCGGGAGGCATGGATGCCGGGAGCGACGTCTTTATGAACCACTAACGTTAAAATCCCCTCGTGCAAAGCCGCCAAGGCGCAGAGAATAACAATAAATTCTTGCCACAGAGGACACGGAGAACAAAGAGAGAATAAGATTCTCTAAGGCTAAAGAAACCCCCAGTCGTCGTTCCCGCGAAGGCGGGAACCCAGCCCTGAATAGAAAACCAGGGATAACTTTACTGCAGACGCGGTTGTTGGTTAGTTAGTCATACCTGTGTTATAGGACTCACGCCCTATTTCTTTTTATCGCTGGTTCCCCGCCTTCGCGGGAACGACGTTTGGTATACTTTCTGTTCTCTGCGCCTTTGCGCCTTTGCGCGAGGTATATTTTTCTGTCCCGCGCGTAACCAGGTTAAATGCGTTCCAGCAACAAATTGCCTAGCGCGTCGACTTCACAACGCCAGTCAGCCGGAAGCCAGGTGGTGGCGAAGGTCTCGGTGATCAGCGCCGGACCATCCAGTAGCTCACCAGCATGCAGAGCGGCGCGCGCGAAGACAGGTGCCGGCTCGTCATATCCGGCAACCGTGACATGACGCGGTTCGGCCTGCGCCCCCGCGTCGACAGCCGGCAATCGAATCTCCATCGGCCGGCCGCGCAGACCGCAACGCAACGTCACCAGTTCCACGGGCATTTCCAGGCGATGGCCATAACGCTGTTCGTGCAGTGTTTCAAAGGCCGCGCGGGTTTTTTCGATACCCTGCCAGGCGAGGTTCAACGTGTATGACTGCCCCTGGTAGCGCAGATCGAGACTGAACGTTGATTTGATTTCATCCGTGGCAATACCCTCGGACTCCAGCTCGTCATGGCCCCGCCCGGCAAGTACCTGCAACTGCGTTTCAATCTCCGCATCGGTAAAGCCATCCAGCAACCCGGTCAACGTGTGTGACAGCTGCCGTGACGGCGGCGCTACCAGCATGCCCAGTGCCGACAACACGCCGGCATGGACCGGCACCAGTGCGTGCGTCATGCCGAGTGCTTCGGCCAATGCGCAGACATGCAATCCACCGGCACCGCCGAACGAGGTCAGCACGAACTGACGCGGATCAACACCGCGCTGCACCGAGATTACGCGCAAGGCCTGGGCCATGTGTTCGTTGGCGATCGCGACCACCCCCTCGGCAGCCTCGCTATCACTGACTCCCATCTGCACCGCCAGTTGATTCAGCACGCGCCGGGCTGCCCCGGCATCCAGCGTCATGGCACCACCCAGAAAGGCATCCGGCTGCAGGCGGCCCAGCACCAGGTTGGCATCGGTCACCGTGGCCTGTGTACCTCCCTGCCCGTAGCAAGCCGGGCCGGGAGCAGCACCGGCCGATTCCGGCCCGACCTGCAACAACCCGCCGCTGTCGACCCGTGCAATGGAGCCACCACCGGCACCGATGGTGTGCATATCGACCATCGGCACGGCCACCGGCCAGGGACCGATGTGGCCTTCCGAAGTCAGGCGGATGTCGCCGTCGATTAGCGCCACGTCGGTGGAGGTGCCACCCATATCGAAGGTCAGCAGGCACGCGTGACCAGCCTGCTGACCGACGAGACGCGCTCCCATCAGGCCACCGGCCGGGCCGGACAGCAGCAGATGCACTGCCTTGCGACCGGCCAGGTCGGCGCGCACCGTGCCGCCCGCGCTTTGCATGACCGCCACCGGCGCCGGTGCCAGCGCCTGGTCCAGCCGCTCGAGGTAACCGACCACGTGCGGCCCCACCCAGGCATTAAGCCAGGTGGCGATCCCGCGTTCGTATTCTTTATATTCCGGCAACACCTCCGAGGAACGCGAGATAAACATCCCGTCCGGCAGCCAGGACTCGACGCTGCGCTCGTCACTGTCATCCAGGAACGAGAACAGCAGGTTGATAGCGACCGCCTCCGGCCTGAGCTGTTCGATACTTGCCAGCAGCGCGCTACGGTCGGCCTCTGTCAGTTCAGCAACACGCACCCCGTCCGCACCCATGCGTGCGCCCACCTCCAGGCACAGCTCGCGTGGCACCGGTGGCAACTGCGGCTGTGGTTGCAGGTTATACAATTCGCGACGCGCCTGGCGGCCGATGGTAAGTACGTCGGCCATACCACGGTTGGTGATGTAGGCGGTCCGCACGCCCTTGCGTTCCAGCGCCGCATTGGTAGCAACGGTGGAGCCATGGATCACCTGCAGACCATCGGTAGACAGCCCCAGTTCCGCAATACCCTGCAGGATGGCATGCTCCGGCGCATCTGGCGTGGAAAGCACCTTGTGCACGTTCAACTGTACGCCATCAAACAACACAAAGTCGGTAAAGGTGCCGCCAGTGTCGACGCCAAGCCAGCGGCGTGTAGATTTATTGTCGGGGTTATTCATTAGAACCATTTTTCATCTTATCGCGCCTGCAAGGCGCTCCTACAACAATAAGAAAGACCTGTAGGAGCGCCTTGCAGGCGCGATGCCTGAGCAACAATAATATCCTGTCACCCGCTTGTATTCACCGCGCCATAGGTAATAATAAGCGCCATGTCGAAACCAGTCCTGGTGCACGCCGCCAACCTGTACCGCTATTACAGCCAGACCTGCGCGGTCAGTGATGTCAGTTTTGACCTCGCGCGCGGCGACGTGCTCGGTTTCCTCGGCCCGAACGGCGCGGGCAAGTCCAGCACCATGCAAATGCTCACCGGCAACCTTGCCCCGAGCGCCGGACAGATCAATATCCTTGGCATTGACCTGCTCGACCAGCCCAAGCGCGCCAAGCGCGAGATCGGCTACCTGCCGGAACAGCCACCGGTATACCGCGAACTGACCGTCGACGAGTACCTGGGCTACTGCACACGGCTTAACCGCATCGTACGCAACCGCCGCCAGGCAGCCATCGACACCGTCAAGGAGCGCTGCGGCCTGGGTGAGGTCGGCCGGCGCCTGATCGGCAACCTGTCCAAGGGCTACCAGCAACGCGTAGGCATTGCGCAGGCAATCATACACACGCCGGCGGTTGTCATCCTGGATGAACCCACGGTTGGCCTCGACCCGATCCAGATTCGCGAAATTCGCACCCTGATACGTGAACTCGGGCAGGACCACGGCATTATCCTGTCGACCCATATCCTTCCCGAGGTGCAGGCCACCTGCAACCGCGTGCAGATCATCAACCGTGGCAGGCTGGTATTTGCCGACAGCATGCACAACCTGGAAAAAAGAATGGCCACCACCTCACTGATTGTGCGCTTCCATGTACCACCGGATACTGTCGACCTGCAGCAGATTCCCGGCGTCAGTCAGGTTGATTCGCTGGATGGTGGTCGCCTGCACATTCATTTCACCGACAGCAATCCATCCGCCGCCCTGGTTGAGAAGTCCGTCGCTGCCGGCTGGGGTCTGGAGGAACTCACACCGCAGCGCAGCACACTGGAACAGATCTTCATCGAACTCACCACGGCAGACACTGCCCCCGATGATTCCGGGGAGGCAGCATGATGATTTTCAGCATCGCCGCACGCGAACTGCGCGGACTGTTCCTGTCGCCGCTTGCGTGGGCCATCCTCGCCGTGATACAGGGCATTCTTGCCTTCCAGTTCCTGTCCCACATTGAGTATTTCATCGAATTACAGCCACGGCTGGCTGCCATCGACGGCGCGCCGGGTATTGCCGACCTTATCATTGCGCCGCTGTATGCCGACGCTGCCATCGTACTGTTACTGATCACTCCACTGCTCACCATGCGCGTGCTCAGCGAGGAACGCCGCAGCCGCACGATCAGCCTGCTGTTTTCGGCGCCGGCATCGATGACCGAGATCGTGCTCGGCAAATACCTTGGCGTGTTCGCCTTCTTCCTGGTAATGCTCGCCATGCTGACGCTGATGCCGCTGTCCCTGCTGGCCGGCAGTGCGCTGGACCTAGGCAAGCTGGCCGCCTGCGCGCTGGGACTGACACTGGTGCTGGCCGCGTTTTCCGCCATCGGCGTGTACATGTCATCACTGACCGAGCAACCCGTGATTGCCGCTGTCACCACCTTTGGACTGTTGCTAATGCTATTACTGCTCGATCGCAGCAACCTGCCGGGCGACGATGCCAATGTGCTGGGCTACCTGTCCATGCTTGCGCACTACGAACCGCTGCTCAAGGGCATGTTCAACAGCACAGATGTCATTTATTACCTGCTGATAACCATCCTGTTCCTCGGTTTCACCATCCGCCGCCTTGATGCGATGCGCCTGCAGGGCTGACCATGCAAGTCACACCCCGTTCACGCAAGATGTTCCGCCTGCAGGGCCTGCTGTTTGCCGTGCTGTTCATCGGCATCATCGGCATGCTGGCGTGGCTGAGTACACAGTACGTCTACCAGGTTGACTGGACCTTTGGTGCACGCAACACCATCTCGGAAGACACCCGCAAGCTGCTCAACAGTCTCGACGAACCGGTCAATATTACCGCCTATGTAAGCACCGACAGGCTGCTGCGCGCGCAGATCCGCGACCTGGTCGGCAGTTACCAGCGTTTCAAGGACGATATCCGGCTTGAGTTCATCAACCCGGACAGCGTACCGGAACAGGTGCGCGAACTCGGCATCACCAGCGGCGGCGCGGTCGTTATCAGCTACCGCGGGGCCAGCGAAAACATACAGGCGCTGGGTGAACAGCAACTGACCAATGCCCTGTTGCGTCTGTCACGCCGCGAGGAACGCTGGATTGTATTCGTCAGCGGCCACGGTGAACGCGCACCGTTTGGCGAGACCAACTTTGGCCTGGGCATTTTCGCGGCGGAACTGGAGCGCAAGGGTCTCAAGGTGCGGACTATCACCCTGGCGGAGGCCGCCATCCCGTCCAACGCCAACCTGCTGGTGCTGGCCAGTCCGCGAGTGGAACTGCTGCCTGGCGAGGTTGCTGCCGTGCAGGATTACCTGGAGCGCGGGGGCAACCTGTTATGGCTGACCGAGCCCGGCACATTGCAAAGCCTTGAACCGCTCGCCGACCAGCTCGGGCTGCTGGTGCTTCCCGGCAAGGTAGTGGATGCCAACAGCGCCATGTTCGGCGTGGAGAACCCGGGCTTCGTGGTGGTCACCAGCTACCCGAACCACGCCATTACGCGCGAGGTGGGCACAGTCAGCGTGTACCCGGAAGCAGCGGCACTGGAGATCAACGACACCACGGCGTGGGATGTCATCCCGCTGCTGACCACGCTGGATCGTTCGTGGACCGAACTCGGTGCGCTGGAAGGCGAAATCAGGTTTGATGAAGACAGTGATGAGCGTGCTGGCCCGCTAGACATAGGCGTAGCGCTCATGCGCAACAGGCCAGGCGGCGATGAAGATGAACAGCAGCGCGTGGTAGTTATCGGCGATGGCGATTTCCTGTCCAACACCTACCTCGGCAATGCCGGTAACCTGGGCCTGGGCCTCAACACCGTGCACTGGTTGAGTCATGACGATGCCTACATCGATATCCGCGTGCGCGCCGCGCCAGACACCACGCTGGTGCTGGGAAGGACCACAACCGCCATTATCGGCCTTGGATTCCTGATCGTTCTGCCGGTGCTGCTACTGCTCAGTGGCGTCGTCATCTGGCTGCGCCGGCGGCGGCGCTGATGTCGGCACGCACCCTGCTCAACCTCGCATTACTCATACTGGCCCTGCTGCTGGTGGCCGTAGTCTGGTTGCGCCCGGGACTGGAACCGGAAGGCTTGCCGGCAACCCTCACGGCACTGGACCCCGAACAGGTATCGTCCATCAATATCACGCGACTGCAAGGCGCGCCGCTGGGCTTTCGTAAACGGGACGGTGCATGGTTCATTGATGACGATCCGCCCATACCCGCGGATGCCTTCCAGTTGCGCACCATTCTGGCGCTGCTGCAGGCCGTCAGTGTCCGCAGCTACCCGGCCGGGGCCCTCGATCTCATAGGACTCGGCCTTGACCCGCCACAGACCAGCGTTATGTTCAATGGCACCCGGGTAGCCATCGGCAATATCGAACCGATCGACAAGCTGCGTTATATCAAGACCGATACGACCATTCACCTGGTCGAGGACCGTTACCAGCATCTGCTCAACGCCGGCTTCAACAACTTTGTGCGCCGGCACCTGCTACCGGAGGACGCATCGATCATCGCCCTGCAATTGCCGGGGTTGACCCTGCAACAAAGCGATGGCGTTAACTGGCAACTGGTACCCGATGACCCCGATACCAGCGCCGATGCCATCAACACACTGCTGAACAACTGGCTACGTGCCAGCGCGCTATACGTGCGTCGCCTTGAACCTGGCGAATTCGACAACACAATTTCCCTGACTCTCAAGGGTGAAAACGAACCCATCGTGTTCACATTGATCTCACGCGAACCCGACCTCGTGCTTGCCCGCCCGGAGTGGGGCATCCAGTATCACCTGACAGCGGATGTGGGCCAGGGGTTGCTGGCATTGCCAGCCGTTGGCCAATAACTCCTGCAGGAGCGGAGCTTGCTCCGCGAAGGGGTTCGCGCAGTAAACTGCGCTCCTGCAATCACCCGGCACCCTACCCTGCAAGGATCAAAGCTACCGCTCAGGGAGCCAAAGGATTATGCTCGGAACCATGCCCGAGCTTCCCGAAGTCGAAACCACCTGTCGCGGCATCGCCTCGCACATCACGGGGCAACAGATCAGTCACGTCATCGTGCGCAACCGTAACCTGCGCTGGCCGATCACGCACAAGCTGGAGGAGACTCTCACCGGGCAAACCATCACCCGCGTCGAGCGCCGCGCCAAGTACCTGCTACTGGGCACCGAGAGCGGCACGCTCATCCTGCACCTCGGCATGTCCGGCAGCCTGCGCATCGTCAATGCCGTGGTGCCACCGGAAAAACACGACCATGTCGACCTGGTGTTCAAGCACTACAAGACGCTGCGCTTCACTGACCCCAGGCGTTTCGGCAGCCTGCACTGGACCAGCCGGCCACCCGAGAAACACCGCCTGCTGCGCGGGCTTGGCGTCGAACCGCTGGGTGACGAACTTTCCGGTGACTACCTGTATGAACACTCACGCGGCCGCAAGGTCGCGATCAAGCATTTCATCATGGACAGCCACATCGTGGTCGGCATCGGCAACATCTACGCCGCCGAGGCACTGTTCATGGCCGGCATCAACCCCAAGCGCGCCGCCGGCCGTATCAGCCGACAGAAATACGAACTGCTTGCCGAAGTGACCAGGGAGGTGCTGAATGACTCTATCACACAGGGCGGCACCACCCTGCGCGATTTCGTTAATGGCGAAGGCAAGCCCGGATACTTTAAACAGCATTTGAATGTATACGACAAGGCCGGTGAACCCTGCATCAGCTGCCGGGTGCCGATAAAAGAAACCAGGCAGGGACAGCGCTCGACGTTTTATTGTCCGAAGTGTCAGAAATAGGCAGCAATTAGAAATTCACTGGTAATTTCTCTCTATTGAGGATAAGAAAATGATTACCCTCTCTGGCAGAGGGCAGCAGCGGGTGGTATTTAGTGGAGGAACAGACAATGTCATCACAACAAAACGCTGAGCTTAAGGAACGCGAACGCAATGCATGGGCGTCTGTCGCGGACGGCTGGCGCCGCCGCGATGAATTACTGACCCGTGGTGCAGCCCCCGTTACAGAGCGCATGCTGAACATGGCCGGCATCCGTGCTGGTCACCAGGTACTGGATATCGCCTCCGGTGTCGGTGAACCCTCACTGACAGCGGCAAAACGGGTCGGCGCCAGTGGCCGGGTAATCGGTACTGATCTGACCGATGCCATGCTTCATTATGCGCGTCACAAGGCCGAGCTGCAGGGCGTGACCAATATCGAATACCACTGTGTCGATGGCGAGACACTGGACTTTCCCGCCAACACTTTCGACGCCGTTACCTGTCGCTGGGGTCTGATGTTCATGCCGGAACCCGCGGCCTGTCTGGGGCTGGCCCACGGTGTCATGAAGGACAACGCACGGCTTGCAGTCGCCTGCTGGACGGCGCCGGACCAGAACCCGTTTGTCAGTCTGCTGATGCAGGTGCTCGCCAATTACATGGAGCTGCCCAAACCACCCCCCGGGACACCGGGCATCTTTGCGCTGGCCGACCCGGAGCGCCTGCAACAGGTCATTGAGTCCGCCGGTTTCCGCAACGTGGTGCTGGAGTCGGTCGAGATTGACGTGGTCGAAGTGGAAAACGGACAGCAATACTGGGAGGCCATGTCAGACCTCGCGGCCCCGGTAATGACGCTTGTCAATCAACTGGATACGGCTGCCCGGAAGGCCTATGCCAGCGAAGTGGCTGCCGCGGCCGAGCGGCTCAAACAGGGTGATACCCTGCGCATGCGCGGCACGACCTGGGTTGCATCAGCGGAGAAATAAAGTTTCCTGCGATAACTGAGTATGTGCCCGCACGTGGTTGCACGGTTCGCGGACAGCGTCCGCTCCAACCCAATAAGACAGACCGGTAGAAGCAAACTATATCCGTGATTACAACCCCGTCGTCGTTCCCGCGTAGGCGGGAACCCAGCCAGCAACAGAGCATTTATGCTGTCGCGCCTACAATGTATCTTATTGGGCAGGAGCGCCTTGCAGGCGCGATGGTTTTATCACGCAAAAAAGATCGCGGATAAAATCCGCTCCTACACTGTTTAAACCCTGGTCGTCCCCGCGAAGGCGGGGACCCAGCCCGGAACAATGCGCAGGAATGATAGTGCTTGCAAAGCACCACAATAATCAGCTGGTGCTGCAGAAGTGCCTTGCAGGCGCGGTAGAATCATCGCCCTATTGCTGGCTGGGTCCCCGCCTTCGCGGGAACGACGGCTACGGAGAACGTCCGCTCCTGCGAGACTAGTTGCCGCCTGTTATGCTGACCTGCGCCGCACCGATCCCGCGCGGGTCGCTGGCGGCGAACACCTCCCCGGTGTTTTTGTCGAGGTAAACGGCCTGCATGTCGCCCCAAGTTGACTGGTGCGGCTTCAGGTTGTGCCCTTTCGCAGCAAGCGTCTTCAGCGTTGCCGCATCAAGGGCGCCTGCCTCGTACTGCACCACGTCCGGCAAGTACTGGTGGTGGAAACGCGGCAGGCTGACCCAGGACTCAGGCCGTCTGCCATCCGCAAGATCCAGGATACCCAGTAACACCATGGTAATGATGCGGCTACCGCCGGGCGTGCCGAGAATCGCCACGCCGTCAGCACTTTCCACGAAGGTCGGTGACATGCTGGACAAGGGGCGTTTGCCGGGCGCAATGGCATTGGCCTCCGCACCCACCAGTCCATAGACATTTGGCACACCAGGCTTGGCGGAAAAATCATCCATTTCGTCATTCAGCAACACACCTGTGCCAGGCGGCACCACGCAGGCACCAAACGGGTAATTGATACTGAGTGTGGCGGCAACACGGTTGCCATCGGCATCCAGCACCGAGAAATGCGTGGTGTTGTTACCCCCGTCCGGCACCCCCGGCAGCGCGGCGCCGGGTGTTGCCTTGTTCATATCAATCGAGGTGACCAGTTGTGCGGCATACTCACTACTGGTCAGGCGTTTCACCGGCACATCGACAAAGTCACTGTCGCCGAGGAATTCCGCACGATCACGGTAGGCACGGCGCATGGCCTCGACAATGACATGGACACGGTCGGCCCGTTCCAGCCTGCCCAGTTCAAAGCCGGACAGCAGGTTGAGCATTTCCACCAGCGCCACACCCCCGGAAGAAGGCGGCGCAACCGAAGTGATGGCCATGCCCCGGTATTCACCGCGCACCGGCTCACGTTCCACCACCTTGTAATCGGCCAGATCATCCAGCGACCAGACACCGCCGGCGGCCTTCACCCCGGCGACCAGCTTTTCGCCAATCTCCCCGGCGTAGAAACCGTTGTTGCCGCTCTTTGCAATGGCCTCCAGCGTGCCGGCAAGGTCCTCCTGAATGATGCGATGGCCTGCCTCGGGGATGGCATCGTCATGCAGAAAAATAGCGGCTGCCCCCGAATCCTGCTGCAGCGCATCGAGACGGAACTGCGCCAGGCGCTGGTAAATCGCCTCGACCTCGAAACCCTCTCGCGCCAGCCGAATTGCCGGCGCCAGCGACCGTTGCAGGGTCAGGCGCCCGTAGTGTTGTGCTATATGTACCAGTGCCGCCGGCTCGCCAGGAATACCGGCAGCCAGTGCGCCATCCACCGACAGCCCCGGCACCACGTCACCGTGCTCATCGAGGTACATGTCACTGTGCGCCGCCTGCGGGGCCTTCTCGCGCCCGTCAATCATGACCTCAAGGCCGTCGCTGGCACGATGCAACAACCAGAATCCACCACCGCCCAGCCCCGAACCATACGGTTCCACCACGGCCAGTACGGCACTCACCGCAACCGCGGCATCAAAGGCATTGCCGCCGGCGGCCAGGATTTCCATGCCGGCCTGCGTCGCCAGCGGGTGCGCGCTGGCAATCGCGGCGCCATGCCCCGTACCGGAATTACCGTTCTGCGTGCAGCCTGACAGCACGAACAGCAACAAGACCCCGCACAGGGGCCTTATGCAAGCGAATAGCCGTGCAGCACTCATCCTGCCTCCTTTTTCATCAAGCCTTCATACTTGAGCTGCAGCATTTCCTGACTTTCCTGGTACTCCGGGTTGACCGGGATACACTCCACCGGGCATACCTCGACACATTGCGATACGTCGAAGTGGCCGACACACTCGGTGCACAGCTCCGGGTCAATTTCGTAAATCTCCTCACCCTGGTAGATGGCGTCATTCGGACACTCGGGCTCGCACACATCACAGTTGATGCATTCGTCTGTAATCATCAATGCCATGGGAACTTCCTGCTGAAACAACCGAACAAGCTGAACGACTTACACTTTAATTGATACGATCGCTCAATGCAGCCACAACTTTCCTGTGGACAAACGAGGTGACGTCACCACCGAGGCTGGAGATTTCACGCACCAGGCTGGAGGAGATATAGGCATACTGCTCGGCCGGCGTCAGGAACAGTGTCTCGACGTCTGGAGCCAGGTGACGGTTCATGCCGGCCAGCTGGAATTCGTACTCAAAATCAGACACGGCGCGCAAGCCGCGCAGGATTACATTGGCCGACTTCTGGCGCACGAAATCCACCAGCAGGTTATCGAAACTGCACACCTCGACGTTATCGACGTGCGCCAGCACCTCGCGCGCCAGCGTCACGCGGGTCTCGATCGGAAAGGCGGTCGCCTTGTCGGTGTTCACCGCCACTGCGACAATGACCTTGTCAAATAGCCGCGAGGCGCGTTCCACCAGGTCGGTATGGCCGTTGGTAATCGGGTCAAAGGTGCCGGGATAGACGACGGTATCCATGTGGTGATTATAAGGGATTAGCCGGAGCAGACATACTGCCTGTAAAGAACACAGCGGATTCCGTTACGTAAAGGATACCTATATCCCTTCTGTCATTCCCGCGCAGGCGGGAATCCAGTCCATGTACATGAGATGGTGATGATGGTTTGCACGTTACCAATAAATTATTGGGGATTTTTCTATGCTGCCAGTTCTATACTCTACCCCGCTAATTCAGGCTGGATTCCCGCATGCGCGGGAATGACGGCAGGGTATCGAGCCCGCAAGGCGTCCTACAGGATTAAAATAAAAAGGCCCCGCCGTTGCCGGCAGGGCCTTCTGTTTACTGCGGGGGGTAAGACCGGGCTTACATCATGCCGCCCATACCACCCATGCCACCCATATCCGGGACACCACCGGCACCCTCGTCCTTCGGCGCCTCGGCAACCATTGCCTCGGTGGTAATGATCAGGCCAGAGACGGAGGCTGCATTCTGCAGCGCGAAGCGTGTGACCTTGGTAGGATCGAGAATACCCATCTTGATCATGTCACCGTATTCACCGGTACCGGCGTTGTAACCGTAGTTGCCACTTTTTGCTTTCACCGCATTCAGGATCACGGATGACTCTTCACCGGCATTCTCGCAGATCAGGCGCAGCGGCTCTTCCATCGCACGCATGGCGAGCTGGATGCCGACATCCTGGTCGTGGTTGATGCCCTTGAGCTCACCAACCGAGGATATGGCACGGATCAGGGCAACACCACCACCCGGCACCACGCCCTCTTCAACGGCAGCGCGGGTCGAGTGCAGTGCATCTTCCACGCGTGCCTTCTTCTCTTTCATTTCCACCTCGGTAGCGGCGCCAACCTTGATCACGGCAACACCACCGGCCAACTTGGCCATACGCTCCTGCAACTTCTCCTTGTCGTATTCGGAAGTGGAATCCTCCAGCTGGGTACGAATCTGCGTCACACGCGCCTCGATGTCCTCGGTACGGCCGGCACCATCGATCACGATGGTATTTTCCTTGGTCACCAAAATACGCTTGGCGGTACCCATATCGTCCAGGGAGGCCTTCTCCAGCGACAGGCCGACTTCCTCGGAAATCACCTGGCCACCGGTCAGTACGGCCAGATCCTGCAGCATGGCCTTGCGGCGGTCACCAAAGCCCGGTGCCTTGACGGCACAGACCTTGACGATGCCACGGATGGTGTTGACTACCAGCGTGGCCAGTGCCTCGCCTTCCACGTCCTCGGCAATGATCATCAGCGGCTTACCGGCCTTGGCGACACCTTCCAGAACAGGCAGCAGGTCGCGGATGTTGGAAACCTTCTTGTCGTAAATCAGGATGTACGGTTCTTCCAGCTCGACGGACATGTTCTGCTGGTTGTTGACGAAGTACGGGGACAGGTAGCCGCGGTCGAACTGCATACCTTCCACAACGTCGAGTTCGTTATCCAGCGAGGTTCCCTCTTCGACCGTGATAACGCCTTCCTTGCCGACCTTCTCCATGGCATCGGCGATGATGGTGCCGACCGACTCATCGGAGTTGGCGGAAATGGTACCAACCTGGGCGATCGCCTTGTTGTCGGAGCACGGCTCGGACAGGTCTTCCAGCTTGCCGACCACGGCGCTGACCGCCTTGTCGATACCGCGTTTCAGGTCCATCGGGTTCATGCCGGCGGCAACCGCCTTCATGCCCTCGCGCACCATGGCCTGCGCCAGTACGGTGGCAGTGGTGGTGCCGTCACCGGCGACATCGGAGGTCTGGGAGGCGACTTCCTTCACCATCTGTGCGCCCATGTTCTCGAACTTGTCATCCAGTTCGATCTCCTTGGCCACGGAGACGCCGTCCTTGGTGACGGTCGGGGCGCCAAACGCCTTGTCCAGCACCACGTTGCGGCCCTTCGGGCCCAGGGTCACCTTGACCGCATTGGCCAGGATATTTACACCCGCCACCATGCGTGCGCGGGCGTCATCACCAAATTTCACTTCTTTTGCCGACATGACAAATCCTCTTGATTCTGTGTTTAGTTACTGAAAGACGTGGGGTTTATTTAGCGGGCCTCAGGCCTCGATCACGCCCATGATGTCTTCTTCACGCATGACCAGCAGTTCTTCGCCGTCAACCTTGACCTCGGTACCCGAGTACTTGCCAAACAGGACCGTGTCACCGACCTTGACGTCAAGCGGGATCACTTCACCATTTTCCATGCGCTTACCGTTACCTATTGCAACTATTTCCCCACGAATCGGCTTCTCTGCGGCCGAATCCGGGATAACAATACCACCAGCTGAGGTAGTTTCTTCTTCCATGCGCTTCAGGATCACACGATCTTGCAATGGACGAATATTCATCTGAACTGTCTCCTTCAAGGAATTTCCGGGATTTAATGGACTAAAGCAGCAAGCCACTGTGATTAGCACTCGCCTCTAGTGAGTGCTAATCATAGTGACGAACGTCGGGAAGTCAAGAGACGATGAGTCAATCGTCCTCGCGGTGGAACTCACCCTCAATGGTGCGGGATTGGTGCGTGTTTTCGGCAGACCCCGGTGCAGGTCCGGCTGGCATAATAACGCTAAAGCGTTTCATCCCCCACCAGACCAGCGCACGGCGGGTCACCGGGATCAGGCAGGCAAAACCGAGCATATCGGTAAAGAAGCCCGGCGTCAGTAACAGCAGGGCACCGACCAGCAGCAACACACCTTCCAGCATCTCAATGGCCGGTGCCTCACCGCGGGCGAGCGTTGCCTGCAGCCGCTGCAGGGTCGCCAGCCCCTGCTGGCGCGCCAGTGCGGCACCGATCACGGCAGTCAGTACCACCAGTGCTACAGTAGGTAACGCACCAATCATGCCGCCGACCACGATCAGGAAATAGATCTCGACCAGGGGAACGAGCAGGAACAACAGCAACACGATCGGAAACGGCACCATGCCGCCAACATACCGGAAACCGCCAGCGACCGATACCCGGCCGCTTGCCTGTACACCGCGCGCCCGGTATGTTCCCCGCATGTCGAGTGAAACTCTCGTAGTGTTGTGTACCCTGCCGGAACAGGAAATCGCAGCAATGATTGCCGGCACCCTGGTGGAGGAGCAACTCGCAGCCTGCGTCAACATCATCCCGGGGCTCACCTCGGTGTACCGCTGGAAGGGTGAGGTACATCAGGACAAGGAGGTGCTGCTGTTGATAAAGACTACCGCGGCCATTTATCCGCAACTGGAGCAACGCGTTCAGGCACTGCACCCCTATGAACTTCCCGAAATCATCGCAGTCCCAATTCAGACCGGACAGGCAGACTATATACAATGGATAAACAACAGCCTCATTCCCTCTTCCTGAATACACGCAACTGGTTTGCCGCACTGCTACTGTTACTGGCACCGCTTGTATATGCCATCGACAGCCTTGGCGATGACGATGAATTGCTGGACCCGGATCAGGCATTTTCCATCAGCACCAACGTAACGGATGACGCGCATGTCGAGGTGACCTGGACGATCGCCCCCGGTTATTACCTGTACCGCGATCGCATTCGTTTCAGCACCGACACCCCCGGTATCACGCTGGGCAAGGCGGAACTGCCGGCCGGCACCATCAAGGACGACGAGTTTTTCGGCAAGATTGCCACCTTCCGCAACTCGGTAACCGCCACCATAGCGGTCACGCGCAGCGCGGATGCGCCGGACACCTTTGCACTCAAGGCCATGTCACAGGGCTGCGCCGATATCGGCGTATGTTACCCACCACATACCCAGACCGCGCAACTGAACCTGGCAGGCACGCAGGAAGTCAGGCCCTTGCAGGGCATACGCTCCGCCTCCGCCTCGCTGGCCGACAGGCTGGGCCTGGGTCCGTCGGATGATGAATTCCTCGACCCGGATGTCGCCTTCCAGGTCGATGTCTATGAAGTCGCCCCGAACCAGCTGCGCGTGCACTGGATCATTGCCGAGGATTATTACCTGTACCGGGACAAGCTGAGCATCACGCTGGAAGATGCACCTGGCGTCTCGATCAGTAATATAGAAATCCCTCCGGGCGAAACCAAGCATGACGAGTACTTCGGCGATGTGCAGGTATTCCATCATGAAGTCACCGCGCTGGTCACATTGCAACGCACCGGTACCGATCCTGCTGACATCACCCTGAAGGTCGGCTACCAGGGCTGCGCCGAGGCCGGTATCTGCTACCCGCCGATCAAGAAAATCCTGCCGGTTTCTCTCGCTGCAGGGGGCAGCGTTCCTCCGGCTGCGACCACAGCCCCGGCCACCAGCCCGCCAGCCGGCAAAGCAAACGTCTCCATGGGTTCGCAAAATCAGGACGACATTGTCAGGGTATTGAGTGAAAGCAGCCTTGTCTGGGTGATATTGTTCTTCTTCGGCGCCGGCATCTTGCTGGCCTTTACTGCCTGCATGTATCCGATGATCCCGATCATCTCCAGCATCATCGTCGGACACGGCAAGCAGATCACCACCAGAAAGGCCTTCCTGCTGACATTGATCTATGTCGAAGCCGTTGCGGTCACCTATGCCGTCATCGGCATCATTTCCGCACAGATCGGTGCCGGCGTACAGGCCTTCTTCCAGAATCCGTGGATCCTGAGCCTGTTCGCGCTGGTCTTCGTCGGGCTGGCGTTGTCCATGTTCGGTTTCTTCAGCATGCAACTGCCGGCCTCATTGCAGGCAAGACTGAGCGAAACCAGCAACCGCATGAAGGGCAGTACGCTGGTGGGTGTTGCCGCCATGGGCGTGTTGTCTGCGCTGATCGTCGGCCCCTGCGCCGGTCCGGTACTGATCGGCGCACTGATCTATACCAGCCAGAGCGGCGACTACCTGACCGGCGCATTGGCCATGTTTGCGCTGGGTAACGGACTCGGCGCCCCGCTGCTGGTGATCTGCACCTCCGGCGGCAAACTGCTGCCGAAGGCCGGCGGCTGGATGGACACCGTCAAGGCGGTATTCGGCGTCATCCTGCTGGGCGTCGCCATCCTGATGCTGGAACGTCTCCTGCCCGGCCCGGTCACCCTGGTACTGTGGGCGCTGTGGCTGATCATCCCGGCCATCTACATGGGCGCACTGGACAGTCTCGCGCCCGACGTTCCCGGCTGGCGCAAACTCTGGAAAGGCCTTGGTATCGCCATGCTGATCTACGGCGTCATCCTGATCATTGGCGCGACCACTGGCGCACGCGATCCATTCAACCCGCTGCGCAACCTGAACACGGGGCTGATCAGCACCAGCGGCGACAGCAGGCAATACAGCTCGCAACACCTGCAGCTTGAACGCATCAAGACCGTTGCCGACTTCAAACAGGCCGT
Organism: uncultured Gammaproteobacteria bacterium; assembly: GCA_965544015.1. Lineage (GTDB taxonomy): Bacteria > Pseudomonadota > Gammaproteobacteria > UBA9214 > UBA9214 > UBA9214. Next base: position 18,118 of record CBEULV010000020.1, read on the forward strand.
TGCCGGCAGCAGCGCGCAAGGCCGTCCGGTTATGCTGGATTTCTACGCCGACTGGTGTACCTACTGCATCAAGATGGAGGACTACACGTTCTCGGATGCTGCCGTGCAAGCCGCACTGGCCGACACCACACTGCTGCAGGCCGACGTCACCGCCAACGATAAGGAAGACCTGGCGCTGCTCAACCACTTCGGGTTATTTGCCCCGCCGGCGATCCTGTTCTTTGATAAAGACGGCAACGAACTGCGCGAATCAAGGCTGGTCGGCTTCATGAATGCAGAGGATTTCCTGGCGCATGTCGAAAGCGCGTTCGGAAAGTAAGGAAAGCTTCGCGCGAAGACGCAGAGAAAATATAAAACACTTGCCACAGAGAACACAGAGAAAATCAATTTTCATTGCAGGAGGCACCTATTATTGTAGGAGCGCAGGCATGCGCGAAAGGGGGGTTACACCACCGGTGCGGATTCGCGGACAATGTCCGCTCCTACAGGTCTTTCTTATTGTTGTAGGAGCGCCATGCGTAACTGGTTAGTGCCTTTCAGGACTGGATTCCCGCCTGCGCGGGAATGACGAGAGGGATTTTCTTTAATTTTAGATATTTTCTATTCTCTGTGTTCTCTGTGGCAATCTTTTATGTATTTTTTCTGCGG
>CBEULV010000021.1:0-18646 GCA_965544015.1 uncultured Gammaproteobacteria bacterium
CCGGCGCGCACTGCAACGTGGCCTGCAGGATCCGATGGAACGCTCTGAGCAAACCCGGAGGGTGCAGGAAGCAGCAATTGAATTGCTCGACGGAACAGCTGCCGACCACAAGCCACTGTGGGACCGGCTCGGTGATGAATACTTCCTGCGCCACTTGCCCTGGCAGGTCGCCCAGCACACACGCCTGCTGGAGGGCCATGACGAAGGCAGCGGAAGCATTGTCAACGTCGAGTCTGTCAGCGAGCGCGGCAGCACCGAAATCTTTATCTATGCACACTCCCAGGACCACCTGTTCAGCCGCATCACGGCAGTACTTGACCAGCTTGGCCTGAACGTGGTCGATGCGGGCGTTATCACCACCGAGGACGACCATATCCTCGACACCTTTCACGTGTTGGAAGAAAACGGCGAACCGGTCGATGGCGAGGGCAGAAGGGAGGAAATCTGCAATACCCTGAAAACATCCATTGACAGTGACAACAACGACAAACACTGGCACGTAACGCGTCGCGCCCCGCGTCAATACCGGCACTTCCCGATCAAGACGCATGTCAGCTTCAAGCAGGACGAACACGATCCACGCACGGTTATGGAACTGATAACCGCTGACCGCCCCGGCCTGCTGTCCCGCATTGGACGTGCCTTTGCCGATTGCAATGTCAGACTGTGGAACGCCAAGATCGCCACGCTCGGCGCTCGCGCGGAAGACGTGTACTACATTACCGGCCTTGACAATAAACCGTTGACCGATGAAAAACAGTTTGCGTGCCTGGAACAGGCAATAGAGCATTATTTGGGGTCAGAGCATATTCTCTAAGTCAGAAGTAATACACTCTGTATCGCGTTTATTTCACCGTTTACAGAGGGCTTCACAAGGCTGCTCTCACTATCTTCCCTCACGCAAAGGCGCAGAGAAAACTCATTCCGGTTAGGCACGGCGTATCGACTATTTCAGACACGATAGAACCGGTGCTCTGTTGCTGGCTGGGCCCCCGCCTGCGCGGGGACGACGGCGGGGGTTGACCCGGATGTAAACCAAGGGGCATTTGAGCTATTTCAAGCACTCTGACGCCTTGATTCCCACAGAAAGAAAATCCTGTCGTCCCCGCGCAGGCGGGGACCCAGCCCTGATAAATGCCGCGGGAGTACTTGCAAAGGCAATCACTGATACCGCAAAGAGATCGCGGATGATATCCTACACTTCAATGAGTTCCACTGCGTTCCCGTCCGGGTCGCGACAAAACAGCGCACGGCGGCCGGAGCGGCTCAAGGTGTAGTCGATGCTGGCGACATCAAGGGCAGCGGCAACCACATCAAGGTCAGCGACATCCATGGCAAAGTGGCGGTCGCGGCCACCGACCGGGTGTCGCATGCCGCCGCCTCCGACAGACAGTTCCAACAGGTGAATCTGCCCATTCCCCGTATTCAGCCAGGCACCGGGGTAATCCAGATCAGGGCGCCCATGATTGAGTGGCAGACCGAGCACGCCGTGATAGAAGCCGAGCGCGCGCTGCGTATCTTCAACCAGCAGACTGACATGATTGATGCCGGTAATCTTTATCACGTCTCATCCCCCGCGTGGATGCGTGCCGCCAGCCAGGCAGCGAGGATAATCATGACGCCGCCGATCCATTCACGCAGAAGGATAACCTCGTCGGTCAGCAGCAGCGAGGACACGGCACCCGCGACCAGTTCGAACAGCAGGATGACCGCCGAGCGGTGTACCGGCATGCGTGTCACGCCGTACAGTACGGTAAGCGTCATTATCAGGAAACCGGCGAGTCCCAGCAGTATAGCCCAACCGTACACCTGCGGCGCCACATCCGGCACACCAACCTGACTGATAACAATCCATACCAGCGCCACGAGGACGTTGCCGCTCCAGCTACACACCGATTTCAGCAATACACAAACATCCTGCATACGTCGCACGAAGACATTGCTCAATGCAAAGGCAAACCCGGCCGACACCGCCAGCCAGTCGGCACGGTCACGCGGCCAGGGCATGCCGATGTCGTCGTTCCACAGCATGATCAGCGCACCGGCGACTGCAATCACGAATACTTGCAGCGAGCGTGCATCCAGTTTCTCGCCCAGCAACAACCAGCCCAGGCACACCGCCCAGAACGGTGACAGGTAGAACAGCAGCAGCACACGCACCACGTTACCGTCCAGTACCGCCATAATGAACGCCACATTGCACCAGCCGGCGCTCAGCCCCATCAGCAACAACGGCAGGGCATTCTGTTTCAGGGCGGAAAAATCGCGTACAAACACCCACAGAAATACGCCCAGCGCGGCACCGTAACTGACCAGCGCGCTCCAGGTCCCCACCAGGCCCTGCTCTTCGAGCAGGCGCAACGGGTACCACACCACACCCCACAGGGTGGCGGTAAACAGCAGGCTGAGAACCGGTAGCAGGCGGTTTTCCGGATTGGACGTATTCATGGCTTCCTTTATACTTTCACCCCGACGACAGGAAAGGCAAGTAATTTACCTCGCCTCCCCGCCTGCGCTCCCGAACCAGGACAAGAAACACAATCATGAACCCCGACCTGTCCCTGTTACAGCCCTACCCATTCGAGCGACTGGCAAAACTGCTTGAAGGAGTGGCCCCGCCGGAAGGGCTGCAGGATATTAAGCTATTCATCGGCGAACCTCGCCACACGACACCCGGCTTTATCACTGAAGCCGTCATCGAGCACCTGCACGGCCTGTCACGTTACCCGCTGACGCGCGGCACGGTTGAATTGCGCGCTGCCATCGCGGACTGGCTTTTACTGCGCTTTGGCCTTGCCGGCGCAGGTATCGACCCGGAGAGCCAGGTGCTGCCGGTGAACGGCACGCGCGAGGCACTGTTTGCATTTGCACAGTGCGTGATCGACCGGAGCGAGGGGCCACTGGTGGCGATGCCGAATCCCTTTTACCAGATCTATGAAGGCGCCGCGCTGCTGGCCGGGGCCGAACCGTATTTCATGAACACCAAGCGCGCGACCGGCTACCGGCCCGACCTGGATGCCGTACCGGCATCGACCTGGGTGCGCTGCCAGCTGGTCTATATCTGCACGCCAGGCAACCCGAGCGGCGCGGTGATGCCCATCGAGCAACTGCAACAGTTGATCGAACTCGCCGACCGATACGATTTCGTGATCGCCTCGGATGAATGCTACTCGGAGATCTATCCTGTCGCTTCAATTCCACCGCCGGGACTGTTGCAGGCTGCGCAGGCCATGGGCCGGGAAGACTATCGCCGCTGCATGGTATTTCAGAGTTTATCCAAGCGCTCCAATGCCCCCGGCCTGCGCTCCGGTTTTGTCGCCGGCGATGCGGCCCTGATAAAAGACTTCCTGCGTTATCGGACCTACCACGGCTGCGCCATGCCGCCGGCCACGCAGGCGGCCAGCATCCGCGCCTGGCAGGACGAACACCATGTCGAGGAGAACCGTCGCCAGTACCATGCGAAATTTTCCGCCATGCTGGATGTCCTGTCGCCGGTACTGGACGTGCAGGCACCGGACGCCGGTTTCTTCCTGTGGGCGCAAACTCCGATCGCCGATGATGTCTTCACGCGCAAGCTGCGTGCGCAGCAGCATGTCACGGTGCTGCCCGGCAGCTACCTGTCACGCGACACCGACACCGGCAACCCCGGCAGCAACCACGTGCGCATGGCACTGGTCGCCCCGCTGGAAGACTGTGTCGAGGCCGCCGTGCGCATTAAATCCTGTATTCAGGCGCTGTAGCGGTTATTATTCGCGCTTTATGACTTTATATACCCGACACTCCGGAGAAGCAGAGCAATGAGCGACATACAGGCAACCATCGAAGAGGCCTTTGAGCGCCGCGCCGACATTACCCCGCGCAGCGTGGAAACCCACGTCAAGGAAGCCACGCTGGAGGCCATCGATATGCTCGACCGGGGTGTGGCACGCGTGGCCGAGAAAAAGGACGGCGGCTGGGTGGTCAATGACTGGCTCAAGAAGGCCGTGTTGCTGTCATTCCGCATCGAGGATAACGTCTTCATCAAGGGCGGCTTCACCAACTACTATGACAAGGTGCCATCGAAGTATGCCGACACCAACTCGCGCGTTTTCCGTGAAGGGGGCGTGCGCGTGGTTCCGCCGGCCACCGCCCGCAAGGGCGCCTTTATTGCATCCGGCGCGGTGTTGATGCCGTCCTACATCAACATCGGCGCCTATGTCGACAGCGGCACCATGGTCGACACCTGGGCCACGGTCGGTTCCTGCGCACAGATCGGCAAGAACGTGCATCTGTCCGGCGGCGTCGGCATCGGCGGCGTGCTGGAGCCGGTACAGGCCGCACCAACCATCATCGAGGACAACTGCTTCATCGGTGCACGCTCGGAGGTCGTAGAGGGCGTAATCGTCGAGGAGGGATCGGTGATCTCCATGGGTGTGTACATTGGCCAGAGCACGCGCATCTATGATCGGGAAAATGACGAAGTCCTGTACGGCCGCGTGCCGGCCGGCTCGGTAGTGGTTTCCGGCAACCTGCCGTCGAAGGACGGCAAGTACAGCCTGTACTGCGCGGTGATTGTGAAGAAGGTCGATGAAAAGACCCGTGGCAAGGTCGGCATCAACGAACTGCTACGTGACATTTAATGCCAATACTGTATGGCATCAGTAACTGCGACACGGTCAGGAAGGCGCGTCGCTGGCTGGATGAGCACGGCATCGACTACCGCTTCCACGATGTCCGCAGGGACGGTCTGGACCGGGAAGTGCTGCAGGACTGGGAACAGAAGCTCGGCTGGGAACAACTGCTGAACCGCCGCGGAACCACCTGGCGCAAACTGCCGGAGACCGTGCGTGACTGTATCGACGGGGCCACCGCATTACAAATCATGCTGGAACAACCCGCCATCATCAAGCGCCCGGTACTGGATGACAGCAGGCAACTGCACCTGGGTTTCAGTACCGAGAGCTACAGATCCATTTTCAGAGTGAAGGACAGCGCATGAGCCCTACGCTGGAACTGGCACAGACACTGATAGCACGCGCCTCGGTCACCCCGGAGGATGCCGGCTGCCAGCGCATACTGGCAGAACGCCTGGAAAAACTCGGTTTCGTTATCGAGCACCTGCGCTTTGGCGAGGTCGACAACCTGTGGGCGCGACGCGGCACGTCGGCACCGCTGTTTGCCTTTGCCGGACATACCGACGTAGTCCCGCCCGGCCCACTGGATGCGTGGGACTCCGACCCGTTCACACCAACATTGAGAGACGGCGAAATGTACGGTCGCGGTGCTGCCGATATGAAGAGCAGCATCGCCGCCATGGTCACTGCCTGCGAACGTTTTGTCACTGCACACCCGGACCACACCGGATCGATTGCCTTCCTGATCACCAGCGACGAGGAAGGCCCGTCGGTCAACGGCACGGTAAAGGTCGTGGAACAACTTGAGACCCGCGGGGAGAAAATCGACTGGTGCCTGGTCGGGGAACCTTCCAGCCGGGAACACGCCGGGGACGTAATCAAAAACGGCCGGCGCGGCTCTCTGAACGGCATCCTGACAATTCATGGTCAGCAGGGTCATGTCGCCTACCCGCAGCTGGCCGACAACCCGATCCATCGGGCCGCCCCGGCGCTGGCCGAACTGGTGGCCCAGGAATGGGATGCCGGCAATGAGCATTTCCCACCCACCACTTTCCAGATATCGAATATCCGGGCCGGTGACGGCACCGAGAATGTTATACCCGGCACGCTAGAGGTGCTGTTCAACCTGCGTTTCTCCACCGAATCGACCACCGGGTCCCTACAGGCAAGCGTGGAGGACATTCTGAAACGACATGCGTTGCACTACGCGCTGAAATGGAAACTGTCCGGACAGCCATTCCTGACCCCGGCCGGCGCACTGGTCGACGCTGCGCGTGGCGCGATTGCCACGGTTACCGGCATCGATACCGAACTTTCCACCAGCGGCGGCACCTCGGACGGACGATTTATTGCACCAACCGGCGCCCAGGTTGTCGAATTGGGGCCGACGAACGCCACCATTCACAAAGTCAATGAATGCATAAAGGTTGCGGAACTCGATGCCTTATCCGTAATCTACGAGGAAATCCTTAAACGACTACTAGGCTGAGGCTGGCATGAAAAAATACTGCGAAAAACATCTGTGTCTATACCTGCATATCAGACGCCTGGCCGCATGCCTTGCCCTGCCGCTGCTGCTTTCTGCCTGTTCCATGGGCCAGATGGTCGTGCGCGGATCGCAGGCCATACTCGACAGCGGCACCGCGTCCATGAACCGCGAGACAGACCTGCAACTGGCGCGCGAGGCCATGCCCGCCAATCTTAAACTGCTGGAGGGCATGTTGCTGGAAGATCCGGGTAACCGGGTGCTACGCCTGTATGCCGCCGAGGGCTTCTACGGCTACAGCTACGGCTTCATAGAAATGGAGGACGGCTCACGTGCTGCACAGTTGTACCGGCGCTGCTACACGCATGCGCGCCAGGCACTGCAACAGGCCGGGCTGGCCATCGATCCGGAAACCACCAGTGCCGAGGTATTACAGAAAGAGACTGCCAGGCTTGGCAAGGATGCAGTACCGGCATTGTTCTGGACTGCTTCCTGTCTCGGCAAGTGGATCGATCTCAACCGTGACAATGTCACCGGCATTGCCGGGCTCGGCGTCGCGGCAACACTCATGCAGCGCGCGCTGGAACTGGACGAGACCTTCTACCACGGTGGCCCCCACCTGTTCTTCGGCGTTTACTACGGCGGGCGCTCTCCCCTGCTGGGCGGTGACTTTTCGCGTGCCGGTGAACATTTCCGGCGTGCGGCGGAGATAAACCACAACAAGCTGTTACTGGTCGACATGCTGAAAGCGGAATATCTGTATCGCCAGCAACTGGATCGCGACGCCTTCCACCGCACACTGAGCAATATCATCGCAGCCGGGGATGGCCTGTACCCGGAGATGGCGCTGGCCAACATCATTGCCAAACAGCGCGCAGCCATGCTGCTTGAACACGAGGACGACTGGTTTTGAACGGCATATACATAAAACGGTTCGGACGACTGCTGTACCTGACGGCGCTGCTGCTCGCCACCCCGGCACTGGCGGAAAAAACCTGGGAGCTGAAGTTCGCAACCCTGGCACCCGACGGTACCAGCTGGGTCAAGCTGCTGGAGGAATGGGCGGAGACGGTGAAGACCGAGAGCAACGGTCGCCTGGTATTCAAGATCTACCCCGGCGGCGTACAGGGCGACGAACCGGATGTGCTGAAAAAGATCCGCTTCGGGCAGTTGCACGGCGGTGCCTTTACCGGCTATGGGATCGGTCACATTTATTCACCAACCCGGGTACTGGAATTGCCTTTCCTGTTTAATGACGGTGACGAAATCGATTATGTACGTGAACGCTTCATGCCGGAGATCGAGCAGGGTTACCGCGACAACGGCTATGAACTGCTCGGCTGGATGGAAGTCGGTTTCATTTACTTCTTTTCGAAGGAGCCGATTACAAAACTCGACCATCTCAGACAGCGACGCATCTGGTACTGGCAGGGCGACCCGCTTGCAAAGGCATTTTTCGATGCCAGCGAGCTGGCTCCGGTGCCACTGTCCATCATCGACGTCTACACCAGCCTGTCGACCGGCATGATCGATACCGTGTACGCACCACCACTGGGCGCCATTGCCATGCAGTGGTTTGCGAAAACGAAATACATCACCAATGTACCGATGGCCAATGGCATAGGATCGCTGGTGGTCTCACGCCGTTTCTACCAGGACCTGCCACAGGATCTGCAGAAACTGCTCAAGCGCACCGGCACGGAAACCGGCGCAAAACTGGTTGCCGCCATGCGCCGCGACAACCTGGAAAGCATGCAGCTGCTGCAAACGCGCGGCCTCACGCTGGTAGAAGGCGAGGATGACCTCAAGTCCGGCGAGATCAGGCGCATCGCTGACCAGGCCGCCGAACAGCTGATGGATAATGGGTACCTTCCGGCTGCAACAGTCCGCCAGGTCAGGGCGTGGCTGGCGGAATACCGCGCCCAACACGTCGTGGAACCGGCTGATGCTGCACACTGAACCCGCATGGGCGACCTCCCTGCGGCATTCACTTTTGCGCATGGACACGTTCATGGCCGGCAGCTCGCTGCTGCTGTTACTGCTGTTGGTATTCGGCCAGGTCCTGATGCGCAACCTGTTCGACAGTGGCATACCCAACGCAGACATACTGGCACGTTATCTGGTGCTGTACGTCACCTTCTTCGGTGCCGCACTGGCCATCGAGCAGCACCGGCATATCCGTGTTGATGCCGTTGCGGCCTGCCTTGATGCAGAACAGATCAGGCGGCTGCGTTCCCCGTTGTACCTGATCTCCGCACCGGTATGTGCTGCACTGGCCTGGGCAGCCATGCGCTTCTGGTACGATGACTGGCTATACGCCGCCGAATACGAACGCTGGGCGTCCATTCTTGCACTGATCACTCCGTTCGGCTTTTCCCTGCTGACAGTGCACTTCCTGCTCGGCGGGCTGTTTACTCCGGCTGGCGACAACACGTCATGACACTGCTGCTGGTCGCGCTGCTGGTCATCCTTGCGCTGCTCGGCATTCCACTGTTCATCGCACTGGCCGGCGGCAGCCTGCTGGCAACGTTCAATGCCGGGCTCGATCCGGCGCTGCTGGCCGTGGAACTCAACCGGCTGGCGGCCTCGCCCTACCTGACTGCCATCCCGCTATTCACCTTTGCCGGGGTAATCCTTGCGGCCGGCGGCGCGCCGCAGCGTATGATCCAGCTGTTCAACGCACTGGTCGGCTGGCTGCCCGGTGGCATAGCCGGTGTCGCACTTATCTCGTGCGCCTTCTTCACGGCGTTTTCCGGTGCATCGGGTGTAACCATCCTCGCTCTTGGCGGGGTAATGATGCCGATGCTGCTGCACGCAGGCTACCACGAGCGTTTCAACCTGGGCCTGCTGACCACGTCCGGTTCGCTCGGCCTGCTGTTCCCGCCCAGTCTCGCCATCCTGCTGTACGGTATTGTTGCCGGCGTCAGTATCGACCAGATGTTCCTGGCAGGCATCGTGCCCGGCCTGTTACTGATACTGATTCTCGGTCTGTACTGCCTGTTTATAGGCCGCCGCACCGCGGCACCACGACACCACTTCTCGTTCAGAACGCTGGCCGAGGCGCTACGCGAAAGCATCTGGGATATGTTGCTGCCGGTTGGGGTGATCGTCGGTATCTTCGGTGGTTTCGTAACCATCAGCGAGGCGTCGGCCTGCACCGCCATTTACGTGTTATTGCTTGAGAGCGTCATTCACCGCGAGATTCATCTGGTAAAACACCTGCCTGAACTGTTGCGCGACACCGCTACGCTGGTGGGGAGCATACTGATCATCCTGGGTGTCGCAATGGGTCTGACCAATCTGCTAATCGACGCTCAGGTGCCAATGAAAATCCTTGGCTGGATGGAAGCGCATATCGATTCGCAGCTGCAGTTCCTGTTGCTGCTGAATGTATTCCTGCTGATTGTCGGTTGCATGATGGATATCTTTTCCGCAACCGTGGTCGTGGTGCCGCTGATTCTTCCAATCGCGGCGAGCTACGGCATCAACCCGGTACACCTTGGCATAATATTTCTTGCCAACCTGGAGATCGGTTACAGCACACCACCGGTCGGCATCAACCTGTTCATTGCCAGCCAGCGTTTCGGTAAACCGATACTGACACTGTTCCGTTCCGCACTGCCGTTCCTGCTGCTGATGTTACTGTGGCTGGCGCTGATCACCTATGTCCCGTCCATCACCCTTTGGTGGCTATGACGTCATGGTTGTACAGCCGACAGTCCCTGCTCGATCGCCTTGCTGACATCGGCTTCCAGTTCCTGCAACAGTGCTTCCGCCTTGCTGTCCTTGCCGACAAGGCCTGGCCGCACGAACACCACGTGCGTACTGTCACCCTGCCGGTACACGCTCAGGTGTAACGGACACAGCGCCAGCAAGTGCGGTTCGAGGTTACTGACCTGGTTCGCATACCAGCCGTTACAGAACACCATGGCGCGAATGCCCTGCAAGCCGTTGCGATTGTAGTCCTCACCCCAGCGCTCCGCGAAACCCGCCAGGTTACGCCCGATGTTCGGCTCGAATACCACGAAGAACCTGTTTTTCTCCAATGACTTATAGACACTATTGTAGACCGTTTCCAGGTCAAGGGTGCTGTCCCAGTGCAATACGCCCGGCACGTCTGCACGCACCACGCCAGTTGCCATTAGCAACACAAGCAAACTCACAAACCGTTTCATCGATACTTCTCCACTTCATCAGTTAAAGTACAGGAGGCTGTGGTGATTGGCATTCATTTCATGAAAAACACGTTCTACTCCATCAAGGTAACACTGTACGTTATATTGGCCTGCCTTGCGCTGGCCTGTACTGACAGCACATCACGGCTACCGCGCCTGTCACCGGACACCGTCATCCTCGCCTTTGGCGACAGCCTGACCTACGGCACCGGCGCGGACAGGACACAAAGTTACCCGCTGCGACTTGCGCAATTGATCGGCCGGGAAGTTATTAACGCCGGCGTCCCTGGCGAAGTCACCTCCAGTGGCCGGCAACGCCTGCCCGGGTTACTGGACAAATACAAACCCGGCCTGTTGCTTCTGTGTCATGGTGGCAACGACCTGCTGCGCAAGCTTGATCCGAATGCCATGCGCGACAACCTGCAGGCCATGCTGACGGCTGCCCGTGCGCGCGGAATCCCCGTGGTATTGCTGGGCATACCACGGCCAGGACTGTTCCTGATGAAGTCGGCGGAACTCTATGAACAGCTGGCAAAAGAGCACGCCATGCCCTACGAGGGCGACATCATACCCGCTGTGGTATCCGACAACAGTCTGAAGTCCGACCCCATCCACCCCAACGGGGAGGGATACAGGCAGATTGCAGAAGCGGTCTACCAGTTGCTGCGTGACAGCGGGGCACTCTAGCCCGCCCACCTTGATCAGGCGCGCTTCACATCTGCCACATTGTTGCGCAAATACACGGGGATGGCCTGCTCCGGGCTGACTGTCCGCCCCTGCTCGAAGGCATCGACCGACAGCCGCGCAACATCCACGGCACGTGGCTCAAGATCCGGCATCACACGCACCACGCGCTCATCAAGCTGTTGCATCAGCGCAGGGCCATAACTGTCCCAGCCACTACCTACCCCGACCCAGTCACCGGCGGCCGGTACCGCAATATTGGCAGGCGCACACACCACTTCCTCGCCCTGCAATTCAAGCGTGCCATCATCCGCATGCACATAACTACCCCAGTAGACTTCGTGCTTGCGTGCATCGAGCGCTGCCAGCACCCTGGCCTGCCCGGTCTCGCGCTGCCCGCCCAGCGCCAGCGCCGCCAGCGTGGATACCGGCACCACCGGCCGTTCGGCGGCAAATGCGATACCCTGCACGATGCTGGCAGCAATACGCACACCGGTAAACGAACCTGGCCCGCGTCCGAATGCGATGGCATCGAGTTGCACCACCGTGATCCCCGCCTCGACCAGCAATGACTCGATCATCGGCAATATCAGCGTGGCATGCTGGCGCGGCGCCAGCGCGTAACGCTCACGGATATCGCCATCGATAACCAGTGCGGCGGAACAGGCAGTGGTAGCAGTCTCAATGGCTAGGATTCGTGCTGACATGGCGCGTTGATATTACGGACTGGACAACAGCGGCTCGACCCGGATCGAGTCGAGGCCGGAAAAGAATTCATGGACACTGTCAACAGTGTGCGTGCGCGGCATATCCGGCAGGCTGTTCAGGAACACGCGTCCGTACCCCTTGCTACGCAGGCGCGGGTCGCACAACACCAGCACACCCCGGTCACTATGGTCACGGATCAGCCGGCCAATGCCCTGCTTGAGGGTAATCACGGCATTCGGCAGCTGATAGGCCATGAACGGGTTGACCCCCTGCTTGCGCAACGCCTCGATGCGCGCCTGTAACACGGGATCACCGGGCGAACTGAACGGCAGCTTATCGATGATCACGCAGGACAAGGCCTCGCCACGCACATCCACGCCCTCCCAGAAGCTGCTGGTTCCCAGTAGCACGGCATTGCCCAGTTGACGGAACTGCTCCAGCAGTTCCTGGCGCGGCGCACTGCCCTGCACCAGTAACGGGTAGTCGAAGTCTTGCTCCAGCATGCTGGCGGCTGCACGCAGGGCAGAGTGACTGGTAAACAGCAGAAACGCTCGCCCGGCACTGGCCTCCAGCACTTCGCGCGCGCAGCTCACCACGGAATCGACATAGTGAGGCGAATTGGGATCAGGCATATCATCCGGCAGGTACAGCAATGCGTTGTGCTGATAGTCAAACGGGCTGTCCAGCTGAAGGACCTGCGCATCCTCCAGTCCCAGCTGTGCAGCGAAATGCTCGAAGCTCTTGCCCACGGCCAGTGTGGCCGAGGTAAACACCCAGGCACTGTTCAGCGAGTCGAGATGATTGCGAAATACCGGTGCCACGTTCAGTGGCGTCAGGTTGAGACGGAACGCACTGTGCATGGTCTCGAACCAGTGAATGGTTTCACCAGTCCCGTGTTCCATCAACTGTGACAGCCGGTCCCGTAACAGTGCTGCGCGCTGGCGGCAGCTTTCCAGGCCCTTGCCACGCTCGGCAGCGACGGTCAGCCAGTCATGTAACTGCGCCAAAGCAACGGCCAGATCCTCAAGGATCACCTGTAACGCTTCGTTGCCGGCCACCTCGGACCACGCCGCGCGCCGGTCCTGTTGCCCCAGCGCCAGGCGCAGCCGATGCACCATGCCATCGAGGCGCTCGGCGGCATCCGGCAGATCCTGCATGTCACCTGCCTCGCGCAGGTGTTCGGCACGCACGTCACGCGCCAGGTCGCGCAACTGGTGGCTGCTCAGCGTGGTGCCGAAGAATACCGATGCCACCTCCGGCAGCTGGTGCGCCTCGTCGATAATAAAGGCATCGGCGCCCGGCAACAGTTCCCCGAAGCCCTCTTCCCTGAGCGCCATGTCGGCAAACAACAGGTGGTGGTTGATTACGACCACGTCGGCTTCCAGCGCATTGCGGCGCGCCTTGATCACGAAGCAATCCTGAAAATGCTCACATTCCTGGCCGAGACAGTTTTCGGTAGTGGACGTCACGCGCGGCCACACTGGCGAGTCTTCCGACAGCAGGCCCAGCTCGGCAATATCACCGTATTTCGTACGCCCCCCCCAGGCACGTACCTCTTCCAGCTCATGCAACTGTCGCCCGGACAGCCTGCGCCCGTCGGTGGCGGCGGTCTCCAGCCGGTGCCGGCACAGGTAATTGCTGCGCCCCTTGAGCAGGGCAATATGCACCGGCAACTTGAGTGCATCACGCACCACCGGCAGGTCCTTGCCATACAACTGGTCCTGCAAATGGCGCGTGCCGGTGGAGATGATCACCTTCATGCCGGAGCGTAACGCCGGCATCAGGTAGGCAAAGGTCTTGCCGGTACCGGTACCGGCCTCGACGATGAGTTTCCCGCCGTCGGCCAACACCGCTGCCGTGGCCTCCGCCATCTGCTGCTGCTCTGCACGCGGCGCGAAACCGCTCACACTGTCGGCCAGCGGTCCGGTTTCGCTTAACAGTTCCGTGATGTCAGACATATCTCTGGTTCGCGCAATATCCCGTTGATCCGTTATTCCGTTTTAATACGTCATTCCCGCCCCCGCCTTCGCGGGGACAGGCTCCGGTGGGAATCCAATCCTTATATGACAATAATATTGATGTAGGAGCGGACCGCGTCCGCGATCTTTTGCGATAAAATCATCGCGCTTGCAAAGCGCTCCTACAACAATAGATACGCCATGCGAATTTCAAGGTGTCAGAGTACTTGAAGTATATTTTCAAGCACTCTGACACCTTGCCATGAACCTTTTCTTTTCTCTGTGTTCTCCGTGGCAATTATTTTCTTTTCTTTGCGCCTTGGCGGCTTTGCGCGAGAGTTTTTACTGGCGTCCTGCCAGTTCACGTGCACGCTGGTCCGCGACGGCTGCGCCCTTCTCGTTATTCTGGGCACGGCGCGCACGTGCAATCAGTTGCCAGTTACGTGACTGCTGCACGGCATTCCCCGGCGCCAGGCTATTGGACTTCGTGGCCAGTTGTTCAGCGGCCGGGGCATCCCCCTGCGAAAGTCGCACAGTCGCAAGGTGGTACCACAACAACGGGTTACGCGGGTCGATACGGATGGCCCGTTCCAGTGATGCCGAGGCCGCTTCAAGGTCACCGGTATTGGCCTGCTGTTCGGCGGTATCCAGCAAGGCTATCACCGCGGGAGACTGCTCTTTTGTGACCGGTGGCGCCGGCACCGGTTGCGGCACGCCGACTTGTGGCGGCGGCAGCGGCGCCGGAGCCGGCACACTCTGCTCGATAACCGGCGGCAGCTGACGCGTGTCACGCGGCGGGTAATGAACCGGGGTGCTGCAGCCCTGAATCAGCAGCACCAGCCCTGCGGACAGGATCGGTGTCCGATACCACATAGTCAGTTTCACTCAAATAACTCCTTGAACCAGTCAACCGCCTCCGGCAGCCCGCCCCGGCCACGCACACAGGGCGCATACTGCTGCGGGGCGCTGCCCGTGACAAAGGGCAATTGTACGGCATCGAGGCAGGCGGCATCAGCCAGCAGGCCGGAGGCCGGGTCGATCCAGTGATATTCTATTTCATCACCTGCCGCCTGTATCGCTCCGCTGTCGTTGAACTGCGCGAACAGATCGCGCCATACCCGCAGGGCACCGGTGGAACCGGTCAGGCCTGCCGGCTGGTTATCATCGCGACCGATCCAGACCACGCCCAGACGATCACCGGTATACCCGGCAAACCAGCTGTCACGCAGATCATCCGTGGTGCCGGTCTTGCCGGCCACACTGCGCTCGTACGGCAATGCATGGTAAATGGCCTGCCCGGTGCCCTGGCGTACCGCATACATCATGGCCGTGTTGACCAGGTGCGCGTATTCCGGCTCGATGGCCGCGCGCACGTTCAGTGGATAGCGCTGCAGCGGGGCCTTGTCAGCAGCCAGCACGGCGGTAATGGCACGCAGCGGCGTAACAAAGCCGCCACTGGCAAAGGTCTGGTACAGGCGTGTCACCTGGAACGGAGACATTTCCACCGCACCGAGCAACAGCGAGGGATAGGGATTGAGCTTCTGTTCCACACCCAGCCGGTGCAGCGTGCTGACGACGGTATCGACGCCCAGTTCCAGGCCGAGCCGGGCAGTGCTGATATTGTAGGAGTGTGCAAGGGCCTGGTAGAGCGGCACCTCACCGTGATTCTCCTTGTCGTAATTGCCCGGCTCCCACACATCGCCGTTGCGGGCAGTCCAGGTCAGCGGACTGTCATCCAGCAGGGTGGCCAGGGTGTAGCGCTCCGGTTGTTCCAGCGCCGTGAGATAGACCGCCGGCTTGATCAGGGACCCCACCTGGCGATAGGCATCCAGTGCACGGTTGAAGCCGGCAAATTTCGGATTGCGCCCGCCGGCCACTGCCAGCACCTCGCCACCCTGCACCGAGGTCACCACGGCTGCGCCCTCCAGCGTGCCGGGCTCCACGCCGCGCGCGGATTCCAGTTCCTTCAGGCGATGCTGTAGTGCCTGTTCCAGCCCCCACTGCACTTGCGGGTCCAGGGTGGTGAAGATGTTCAGGCCTTCGGAGGTGATGTCCTCGTCACGGTAGTCGGTTTGCAGCTGGCGCCGCACCAGGTCCAGAAATGCCGGAAAGGTATTGATCGCCTTGCGCCCTACACTGCCGACACCGAGCCGCTGTGTCTTGGCGCGCGCGGCTTCCTGCGCAGAGATCAGCTGCAGGTCCGCCATTACCTCCAGCACCAGGTTGCGACGCGCACGTGCGCGTTCCGGGTGCCGCCATGGATTGTAATAGGAAGGGCCCTTTACAATCCCGACCAGCAGGGCGTACTGGTCAATAGCGAGTTCCGTCAGCGGACGGTCGAAGTAGAAATAACTGGCAAGGCCAAAACCGTTGATCGAGCGCCTGCCATCCTGCGCGAGGTACACCTCGTTCAGATAGGCCTCGAGGATTTCATCTTTGCTGTAGTGCAGTTCCAGCAACAGAGCCATGATGGCCTCGTTGATCTTGCGCACCAGCGAGCGTTCACTGGTAAGAAAGAAATTCTTTACCAGCTGCTGTGTCAGGGTACTGCCGCCCTGCACTACGCCACCGGCACGCAGGTTTACCCACAGGGCACGCAGGATCGCCAGCGGGGCCACGCCGTGGTGCCGGTAAAACCCCCGGTCCTCGATGGCGATCAGGGCATCGGTCAGGCTGATCGGCACATCCTTGAGCTGCAGCAACACCCGGTCCTCGTTATGCGCCGGGTAGAAACTGCCGACCAGTACCGGGTCCAGGCGCGCCAGGCTGACGGCCTTGCCGGTGCTGCGGTCCGCCAGTTGCGCTACTGCTTCTCCGGAAAAAGTCACGCGCAGGTTGCGAGCGCTTTCCTCGCCATCCCAGAAGGTGAACGGACGGGTCATGACGTGAAACGTCTCTCGATTGCGCGAGTATTGCCCGGCCTGCTGCACCGAACTTACCGGCCGGTAGTTCAGTGCGCGCAGCTCTTCCGCGAACTGCTGCGGGGTCAGTTCACTCCCGGCATACAGCTCCAGCGGTCGCGCATACACGCGTGCCGGCAATGACCAGCGCTTGCCGGTGAACTGTGAAGTCACCTGGATATCCAGCCACACGACGTAGGCGCCGGCCAGCAGCAACAGGACAAGTGCCAGTTTGAACCAGGGAAATGCCTTGCGGGTGCGCTTGCGGCGCGATGCCTTGCGCCCGCGGGTACCTCGTCTTGCCATGAATCAACAGACCTTCTGTGATCGATTGAGTTCGACGCCGGGCGCCATCAACCGGGTAGATGCAGGCCGCCAGTGTACCCGATCAGGGAGAAAAACTGCCAAACACTTTCTTGAGCAATTCAGAGGACCGGGCGAGTGGATTTTCCCGGATACGTTTCTCCTCTTCCGCCACCATCAGAAACAGCCCATCCAGGGTTTTTTCGGTCACATACCCGTCGATGTCGGTACTTTCACGCGACAGCAGGCTACCCAGGCCGCCGGCCTTTGCAACCATCTGCTTGTAGGAAGCCGTGACACCGGCACTCGAGGTTGCCTCGGCCACAATCGGACTCAACCGGGCAGTCAGATCCGCTCCGGTCTTTTCACGAAAATAGCGCGTGGCGGCATCATCCGGCCCGGACAGGATCGCGCGGGCATCCTCCAGTGTCATGGCCCTGATGGCATCAGCAAAAATGCCTGCCGCCTCTGGCACCGCACGTTCCGCGGCATGGTTCATGGAAGCGACAAATTCATCTGCGAGCCGGTCCTGGCGTAGCGTACGCAGTGTTTTCTCTAGCCAGGCAAGGCCGTCCGGCATCGGGATCCGCACCCTTGCGTTATCCAGGAAGCCGCCCTCCTGGCCAAGGTTGTCCACCGCGTAGCGGGTGCCTTTATTCAGCGCCTCCCTGAGCGCGGCGATCATTTCCTCGTTACTGGGCGCAGTGGCGGATGTCGCGTCTGTCGCAGCACTGTCACCCGGGGCAGAACCCTTGAAGATGTCCAGAAAATCAGACAGACCGGCCTGCGCTGGAATACATAGCAGCAGCAACAACCCGGCGAAAAGTGCTTGATGGACAGGCATGGTGGAAGTCCCCAGCAATGAGACTGCGCTGAAAGTAGCACAATCTGCACCGACAGACATAAAAAAACGCCCGGGCAATCAATGCACCGGGCGGAATTTACGGAGTCTGTAGTCGGTTTCCGGTAAAAATCGCCCCCCGATGACGCCAAGGGGCTAATTTACGGAGACGGACAAAATCGTTTCAAATCCTGCGGCGGCGCGCGACACCGATCAGGCCGACCAGACCGGAACCGAACAGCAGTACAGCACTCGGGATCGGCACAACGAACGGGTCTTTGTCATAGAAAAACGCACCGGTGATGCCATCACCGCAGCCGTCAAGGCTACAGTCCCCCAGCGCCAGGTCGAAACCGGCAACATGTGCGGCAAAGTCGGCAACAACGTCGTCCAGCGACAGGCCGGTGACCGAGAAATGCAGCGGGTCCTGGCGGCTATTGCCGGTACCCATGATGCGGACGTCATACTTCCCGGCCTCGCTCATATTCTTGTCGTACTGCACACGCCAGCCATCCGGCAGGATAAAGTCACTTGCCAGGAAGCTGCTGTAGTTGAACGCAAACGACTGGATGCCATAGTTGTCTCCGGCAATGTCGCTCAGCACAGGCAGGGTTTCCACCCAGAAATCGAGCTGGCCATCGGTGTCGTCTGAAAGCGTAACCGACAGGTAATCGACCTCGTCTGCCAGCGTGTTGGACTGGTCCACAATGTATGTGACGGTTGTTGCCAGTGAAGGGGTAGCCGTTACCAGCAGGGCCAGGCAGAGTAGTGACTGTATGTGCTTTCTGAAATGCATTGTTAATATGTTCTCGTTTCAGCGGTTACTTGATCAGCCACGTTTGGTAGTGTGCACAACCCGTAACCTGGATGCTGTATCACTGCCACCATCATCAACGTCCGCCAAATCCGACACATCACCTGCACCGTCCCCGCGCAAGGCGCTGACCAGTGACTGGTAGCTGGAGAATGGCCTGCTGC
>CBEULV010000022.1:0-18195 GCA_965544015.1 uncultured Gammaproteobacteria bacterium
CACCAGCACCAACTACAATCTGATGCGTAACCTGGCGGCCAGCGGCTTTGTGAGCGAAGCGGTTCCCTACATCCGCAACCAGCTCACCCTGATGACCGATGCGGCCAACAGTGCGGGCATCGGTACGGGCGGTATCGCCGATGCAACGCTGGACCTGCTGGATCCGAACGTCCGTGTTTCGGAAGTTGATCACATCAACGAGGGCGTACACCGCGGCATCAACAATATGTACCGTCGCATGGACGAGTGGGTTCGCCTGAATTCACCGGGTGACGTTGCAGCGCTGGATGCGGCACTGGCACTCGTGAGTGTTCCCCAGCCTGGCTCACCGGCTGAAACCCGCAAGGCTGAAGAAGGCATCACCACCAACTTCGATCTGGCGACCAACGCACAGTGTCACTATGTAGGTCATGCCACAATTGCAGATGGCACTTTACGGATGTGTGAGTTCGCGATCCTGAACAAGGCCAACACCCACGAAACCCGCGTGCATCACGTCGAAACACCTGCACGCATCCTGGCGGGTGATTCCGATGTGGGTCCGGTCTGGGTGTCCGAACTGCAACTGGCGATCAACAACGGCGACGCCGTGAGCGGTTACCAGCCGCCGGACAGCGTCAACTTCCCGGTTGTCTACTCGGTCGCCTTCCTGGCCACCATGGACGACGACCACGCGAAGCTGGCCCGCAAGTGGGTCGACTTCCTGCACAGTGATGAAGGCGTGCAGATCTACGTGGACGGCGGTTTCTCGGCACTGACCGGTAGCGAGCAGGGCGAGCGTTACTCGTTTGATGATGACGACAATCTTGTCATCGAGAAATTTACTCCGTAAGGCGGTGTTGCAAAACCGGCTTGTCCATTCCGGGCAGGTGCTGTTTTGAAGAGCAGGGAAGGGGGCTGGTATACCAGCCCCCTTTTTTCAGGCTGAAAAAAAAGAACCCCGCATCAAGCGGGGTTCTTTTTTATGCTGTTGTGGTGCTGATCAGGCGGCTGTGACTTTGCTGGCCTGCAGGCCTTTCGGACCCTGCTCGACATCAAAATTCACGCTCTGACCTTCTGCCAGGGTCTTGAAGCCATCACCATGAATAGCAGAGAAGTGCACGAACACATCTTCACCGCCATCACTGGGTGCTATGAAACCAAAGCCCTTGGACTCGTTGAACCATTTAACTGTACCTGTAGCCATTAAACTTACCTCAATAAAAAATAAATGTTGTTCAATCGCAAACCGTGCAAGGTAATGTACAGGAGGTGCAACAAGGAACTTCCGATATACCCTATAAACGTGCAACTGAGTTTTTGTCTCGGGCTATACGGCGGGAAATACCCTGTCGGATGCCTTCGACGTGGGCGATAGTACAGTATGTTTAAGAGAAATGCCCGTATTTATGAGGGCAGGGTGGATTTTTTCAGGACGGTTTTTTGATGGTCGGCGCCGGCATTTCCGAGAGCATTAGCTGGCGTTCATCAATATCCAGGTTTTCTATGCGCCGGTCGTGATCCTTGCGCCGGTCCCTGAGCAGCGTTGCACGTCCATTATCTTCACAGGGCGATATGGGTGCATCGCCGGTTTTACGGCGGTCCTTGTGGTTTCTCATGGAATACCTCCCGTGACTGACAACGATCTGCCCCTATCCTGTTTAGCGGCCCGCCATATTCTTTCTTGAGTTAATTATCAATATATAAAACAGTAAGATAGAGAGCATTCCAATGCGTTTTGCGAGGATTTGTGGAAAAATGAATGCTGTTAACCCATGCACCAGATTGAGACACACTGCACAGAACCCGGAAATTACCCTCCGATTGTCCCGGCTATTGCCGATACGCAACGGACATGTGAAATGTGTTGCCCCGGTGGATGCCGGGTCAATGGTGTAACAATTTTCCGGGTGGGTTATGTTGCGTACTGGCAGCTTGAGAATGTTCAATTCGATCGGTGTGATGGGCCTGCTGGTGCTTGCCGGCGTCCTGCTGACCACGGCGACGGCTCCGGCCAATGCCTGGCGTGACTCCTCCGTTACAGACTACGCCCAGGCCCTGCCTGACATCAGCCTGTCACCTCGGCCGCCAACCGTGCTGCATCGCACGACTCTGACGTCTTACCGCTAACCTGATCCCCGCATCGCTCTGCGTTATGCAGGTGATGGCAGGACAGTGCGCTTGTACTTCCTGTCTGCGGGGGTCGCCATCGTGATGGCGAGACGAACAACGGGCGGGCGCGGCTGACCGAATTCTGCAGGAACTATTCAACCTGGCATAGAACTTGCCGTTACAGGCAGTAATGACGGATTCTAGCCGCAAGTGTTGAATGCCATGACTCGATTATTTTCGAAGTGTGTTGTCTGGACGCTGACCCTGTTGACCGCCAATCTGGCCCTGGCGGCGTCGTACAAGACCATCCCGATGAATCAGAAGCAGATGGCGACCTATTACGTCGATGTCAGTCTTTCCGGTAGCGGGGACGTGGAATTCATGGTCGATACGGGTGCGGGCTACACCACCATCAATGAGCACACCCTGGAACTACTGCTGCAGGCCGACAATGCCGAGTATGTTGGGCAACTCACGGGCGTAATGGCGGACGGCCGTCAGCAGCGCCTGCCGTTGTACCGTATCAAGCAACTGGTGCTGGGTGGTGATTGTGTCCTGTCCAATGTTGAAGTGGCTGTATTCCCGAAGAATACCCGCATGCTGCTGGGGCTGAGCGCCCTGGAAAAGGCTGCACCTTTTGTGTTTTCCACCAATCCGCCACGCCTGAGTCTGAGTAACTGCGATCCTGCTTCCAGCTGACACCGCTATCCATCCATTTCATTGTACCTCCCTGGCACCTGACGGACGATAGGTCCATATATTGGCCATAATATTGGCCATACGGTTATTGATGTGTGTCAATGCCAGCCAGTCTTTATTCAGGTAGCCTGACACGTATGGTATTTGAGGCCCGCAGGTCTCGCGGAATATGCTGTGTATGCCAAGTATTTGATTTTTCAGCATTCGGAGGTAAAAACAATGAAACACTTAACACGCACTCTCGTACTGGTCGGCTTTGGCCTGACCGGCGGAATGGTTTCGGCGGCACCTGGCTACGTGGACGATATCGGAGCATCCATCGTTCGTACCGGCTTCGGTGATTGCCTGCACACGGCTCGCTGGTCGGAGCAGAATGCCATTATGGAATGTGATCCCGAAATTGTGGCGGCCCGGGATGCGCCTGCGCCTGTCGAGCTGGCGGCCGTCGAAGTCGTGGTTCGCAAGGAACTCAAACCGATCCGGCTGGAAGCCGACGCCCTGTTCGAATTTGACAGTGCGACCCTGACGGACCAGGGGCGCACACGCCTGGATCGCGTGCTGAGCCAGCTGCCGGACCGGTCGGCTCTGCAAGACAAGCGCATCACCATCACCGGCTTTACCGACTGGCTGGGGCCGGACAGCTATAACCAGAAACTTTCGGAAAGGCGCGCACAAGCCGTTCACGATTACCTGATCTCCAAGGGCATACGCGACGAGGTCATCGATGCCCGGGGACTCGGCTCCGCGAAACCGCTGGTGAGCTGCGAGGGTGAACGTGGCGCCGCGCTGATCGATTGCCTGGCGCCGAACCGTCGTACCGAGATCGAATTCTCCGCAATGGAAGTGATCAAAGTGGAAGAAAAGGTACCGGTTAGCAAGTAACCGCTTGGCAAGAAAAAAGACCCGCTTCACGCGGGTCTTTTTTTAGCAGGACTATAGTAGTCTTACTTGCGTTTCAGGATGGCCTTTCATGCGATATGTGGGCTAGTACCGTTCGATTTCGTAAACCAGATCCGCGGACGAGCTGATCGCACTGGTCTCACTTACCAGCTTCCAGCGTGAGGAAAATGCATAACGCAATTTCAATGTCGTCAGCGGCTCGAACAGGCCCATGCCATAGCTGACGAACAGGTCCGGTGTCAGGTACTTCCCGACCAGCAACGAGGCCTGCGTGACATCGGCACCCGGTTCACTGGCGACCGAAACCTCGTCCAGACCCAGCGATTCACCAATTTGTTGGCCAATCGATTCCCCGGTACCCAGTCCCAGAGAAAGTGCCGCCAATTCCAGTGCCGAGCGTTCGCTGTCTGATCCACCCTCCAGCGGTCGACCCAGCACCAGCCAGGACAGTTGTTCTGACTGTTGCATCGACGGCTGTGAGAACACGGTAAATTGTGGCTTGCGCAGGTTACCGCGTACCTTCACGCCGACTGTCACGTCTGCAGCAGGTCGCCGCACGGCTTCGATATCCAGTCCCGGCTCGTCCAGCGCACCGCCGGCAAAGAGCAGGCGCCCGGTGGTGATATCCAGCTCCTGGCCATAGGCCTGGTAACGCCCCCCACTGATCGTCAGTTCGCCGCTTGCACTGGCCGGCTGCTGTGGCGGGTCGATGATGCGTACACCGCCGCTCAACTTTCCACTCAGTCCGAGGCCATCGATATCCACCTCATCACCCAGCACGATGCGTAGATCGGCATCAAGTGCCCATTCTGAACGCTCGGCTTCCGGCTGCTCTGCGGTGATGATCACCTGATCGGAGGAGACAGTTACCGCTGACGCCGGTGGCTGGCGCGGTCGTAACTGTGCGCGCGGAATATCAATCCGGCCACGGATGCTGACAAGGTCCCGGGACAGTGCCAGCTGCAAGTCCGGTGACGCATATACCTTCGCCTCCGGCAGGTTCGCAACCTGGAACTGCTCACCGCTCAGCTGGAGTTGCCCGCTGGTTTCCGCCAGGTTGAGTTCGCCCTTGCCCAGCAGACTGCCTCCACCGGAGTCCAGTGCGGCATTGAACAGGACGGTACCTTCCGGCGTACCGTCCAGCGTGAGATGGATATTTTCCAGCGTCAGTCCCGCACTCTCAAGCGTGGCACTGGCTTCTGCCAGCTCCAGCCTGCCCAGCAGGCGTGGCGTTACCGGTGTGCCAGCAAGCTGCACCTGGCCGTCAAGCATGCCGGACAGTGCGCTGACCTCCGGAAGCCAGTCCGCGGCAATACCGATGTCCGGCCAGTGCAGCGATAACTCTCCGGTCAGTGCACCGTGCAACCAGTCCGTGTTGTCGGCGGCCTGCAGCCTTGCGCTGGCTGTCAACTCGCCCTGACCGGCCGACAGGGGCAGTTGCAATACCAGCTTTGCCTGCTGACCGAGCACGTCAAGTCGTGCCTTTCCGGCATCGAAGGCCAGCGATATCTCTGGATCATCGCCTTCGCCTTGCAACAACAGTCTCCCGGGGGTGACATCCAGTTCCACGTGAGCCTCTTTTATGCGACCACTGGATGTGCTGAACTCGCCACGTGCAGCCAGCATGCTCTCGATCGCCATGCCCGGCGCCAGCGCGGTTGAAAAATAATGCGCCGGCAAGTCGCTCAGACTGAAACGACCGCCGGCTGCCTGTGTATTACCGGCCAGTTGCAGACAGGCACGTGCTGCTCCGCTACTCCAACAGGTCTGTGGCAACTGCACGTGCTGTGCGGAAAGCTCACCGGACACCGGTGCCAGCAACTGCCAGGCGGCATACCCCGGATAGGCAAGCTGTGCCTGCTCGAGGTCGAACGCCCAGCGCTTGCCATCCCAGTGACCGATGCTGTGCAGATCGGCCTCGCCCTGGTCGGTGCTCGCCTGCAGGCGCAGTTTATGGTGCTCCGGCTTGCCGGATGCATTGAACTGCAGCGTGCTGATGGTGATGCCGGCTAAACGGGCGTCTGACACGGTTGCATCCAGTCGTGATGTCTGACCGTCGGCCAGCTGGACATTGCCCTCAACGCTCAACTTCCCGAGGCGGAGATCCTGCCAGCGTATACCGGAGCCGCGCAGCTGTGCGCCCAATGCCAGCGCGGGTAGCGCACCCTTGATGGTGCCTTTGCCCTGGACCCTGCCGACCGCCTGCGGAAACAGTTCGCTCAGGTTGGCGCTGTTGATCGACCAGCTGAGATCGTAGTGTTCGCCGGCCTGACCGGCCACCTCGATTTGCGATGCGCCCCCCGTCAACTCGGCCAGTTCGATCAGCCAGTTGCCTGGCTCCCGGGCACTTTTTGCACGTAGCTGGATAGCGCCGCTCAGCAGCCCGCTTATCTGCAGGTCGCCGCTTGCCTCCAGCCGGTAGTCATCCGCCGTGCCACGCAAGGTGACATGCCCCTGCTCGCTCTGGTAGTCAGGTGATCCATTCAGCGGCCATACCAGCTCACTCCAGTCGGCTGCAAAATCAAACACCGGCTGCGCCCCCAGACCAATGTGACCCTGTGCATCCAGTCGCGCCGGATGCGTATCTGACGTCAGCTGCAGACGCTCGACCTGCAACGCGTCCGTTTCCAGACGCCCGGCAAACACCAGCTGCAAGGCGCCGGCGACGGCATCCTGCACGGCAACCTGGCCGTCCAGCTGCAACGCGGACGGCGCCCCGCTGGCACGCACACTGCCATTCAGTTGCATGTCCGGCCACGCCGGATTGATCTGTTGCAGTGCGCTGTCATGCAGCTTGACGCGGGCGTCCACCTGCAGTTCAGCAAGCGGCTCTTCCAGTTGCAGACTCGCCTGCATGGCATAGGGGGGCTGTACGCTCTGCTCGATCTGCAAGGTGTGCAGACTGCCGCTCAATACTGTGCTGGCCACAAGCGGTGCATAGCCCGGCAAACTCAGCTGCCATTGCAGGTCACCGGTTACTGGATAATCATCAAGGGTGCGCAGTGTGGCAGCGCCGTGCAGGTCCAGTTGCGCCTGCCGGACAGCCAGTTGCTGCACACTTAGCTGCGAGTCATTAAACCCGGCCGCCAGCGTAATCGCATCAATAACTACAGGCTCGGCACCTGGCGCGGTCACCAGTACGAGGTTTTCAAACGACGCCGCCTGTATGCGGATAGCAAGCGGTAACGCCAGGCGTTCCGGTAGCACCAGCGGTGCAGCGTCATCTTCGGCAACCGTGTACCGTTCGTAACGCACCGCAGTAGCGGCAAGATGATCAATATGGAACTCCCCTGAAAGCAGTGCAGCCGGGCTCCAGTCAAGTTGCAACGTACCGGTACTAAACAGCAGGTCTTCTGTCTCGTAGCGCACGTCGTGCAACAGCAATGATCCAGCCAGCCGACCCTCCGCGGCCCTTATGGACAGTTCCGGGGCCAGTTGTGTCTCCAGCACCTGCAATGTCACACGCAAGCCAGACCCGGTACCCAGCAGCCAGGCCAACAGCACTGTCACCAGCAACAACAGGGCGAGGACTGATTGCAGGATGCGTCGTAACAGCACGTTCACAGGTCAGGCCCGATACTGAAGTGCAACCGAAAATCGTCTTCTGCATCAAACGGGTGCGCCAGGTCGATACGCAACATGCCAACCGGGCTGCGCCAGCGAAAGCCAACACCCGCACCAACCTTCAGTTCAGGTGGAAAGGTGTTATCTGCATTGCCTGCATCCACAAACACAGCGCCGCCAAAGTTGCCGGCAAACAGGTAATCCAGCTCCAGGGTGCCGGAAGCAAGGTATTGGCCACCAATCACCTCGCCACTGCTGTCGACCGGCGCCAGTTCCTGGTAGTCATAACCGCGCACGCTCTGGTCACCGCCTGCAAAGAAGCGTTCCGAAGTAGGCAGGCTGGCAAAGTCATCAACGCTGGTGGCGCCGATCGTGGTGCGTGCGATAAGGCGCCCCTTGTCACCGAGTGGATAGACACTGCGCAACGCGGCCGCGATCCGTATGTAGCGCGTGTCCGATACAAGCACCCCGGGCGCACCGCGCAAGTCGATATTCCAGCTGTAACCACGCCTGGGGAACAACACGTTGTCGGCGTGCAACCGGGACAGGCTGGCACCCGGAATCAGGAAATCCACTGTATTGTCCTCGTTGCCCAGCGTGAAGGATTCGTGCTGGTAGTCGAGATACAGGCGCCGCTGGTATTTGCCCCAGCTAATATTCTGGCTGACACCCAACCGGGTACGTTCCGAATCACCCGTGTCGGCAATTTCTGAATTCTCGAAACTGCCGCTGTAAATCAGCCTGTCCGACAGCAGGTTACGGATCGGGATCCGGTACTGCACTGCAGCGATCTGCTCGATGGGTGACAGGCGCAGATCGCTTTCCAGCCCGTGACCGCGCCGATTGAGGCGGCGAAAATCGGCGCCCAGTGAAATGCGCGGCCCGGTATCGGTCGCGAATCCGGCGCCGGCGGAATAGCGCACATAGGCCCCCGGCGTGGTGTTGACCGTTACCGGCACATGCTGATCATGTGCCTCATCACGGCGCGCATCGGTTTCTACCTTGTCAAAATAGCCACTGTCGCCAAGCGCCAGCTGCAAGGCCAGCAGGCGCTCTGTATCAAAGGGCTCACCTTTCTGTATCTTGATGTAGCGCTCGATAAACGCCGGCTTGAGAATCGACTGCTCGACGCTCACCTCACCAAAGTAATAGCGGAGGCCGGTATCAAGGTGCAGGATGACATCGGCGCGGCGCTCAGCCGGTGTGACGCGCAACTCCGAGCGTGTATAACGCGCATCGAGATAACCGGCAGCCAGCGCCGCACGGATCAGCGCCTTGCGGGTTTCTTCATAGCGGGTATGTTCGAGTCGCTCTCCCACACGCAGCTTGCTTTCTGCTCGTGCCTGCTCAAGGGTAGCCTCGCCTGCACCCTCTCCCTGCACGCGGATATCGATAGCCGCCAACAACGTGGGCGGCCCCGGATCGATGGCATAGTCGGTAATCCAGCGCTCGCCGTCCTGCCGCAAGGTAGACTGGATAACCGGCTCGTAGTAGCCAAACGGTTGCAGCGCCTGGCGGATTTCCTCATCGGCACGCCGGTGCAGGCCGTGGATTATCTGCGCCGAAGGCGGCTTGCGGGACTTGTCACGATCGCGCACGATTAACTGGAATCCTTTGCCGGCAGCCGCGTATTCGGACAGGCCCAGGTAGGCTCGCACATTGTCCAGCATCGCCCCCTCAATGCCGCTGATATTCAACTCAACAGCGGTTTGCGCAGCGGCTGGCTGCAGCATACACAGCATCAATACAGCCGAGAGCAGCCACCTATAAGGGGTTGGCCGATGACCGTTCATTGTGATACCTGGCGACATAGTGTTGAATGATACGTGGCCATGCCTGACAAATCAGCCAGCCGGTGCTGTCATTCGATCGGGGCCTCCTGAGCCTGGCAGCGGCCACTACGAAGACGATTCAATGAAGGTTATTTGCACTCCGTCGATAAGTTTCAGGGTAGGTGCCGAGAAGGGTATTATTGCCCACATTACGCCTGTGCTAAAAATCGGCACATTGACCAATGGCTTCATTATGGCTTGGATTGGCTACAGATTCCGGAAGGAGTCTGATTAAAGTGCATGGCTTGAGCTTCGCA
Organism: uncultured Gammaproteobacteria bacterium; assembly: GCA_965544015.1. Classification (GTDB taxonomy): domain Bacteria; phylum Pseudomonadota; class Gammaproteobacteria; order UBA9214; family UBA9214; genus UBA9214. The sequence continues at coordinate 9,344 of CBEULV010000022.1, forward strand.
TTCATTCAACCCAATCTACGGCGAGCTATTTTTGCGCCAAGTCTGCCAAGGCGGAAAAATAGCCTCACGTACGACTACAGGGACGTGCGACTACAGGGATGTAGGAGGTAGAGTACCAAAAGTAGGCGCTTTAGGCGACGCATGGAGCAGTTACCGAGGAGGTGGAGCACCAAAAGCAGGCGCTTTATGCGACGCAGGGAGCAGTTGCCGAAAGATGCATATGTGCAGGGGATAGCAGGCCGCATGCAAGCGGCATATCAATGCCGGAAAGGATGTTGAATGTGAGAACGATATGCGCAATCGGTTGTATGACTACCATAGTTCTGGCGATGACAGGCTGTATATCAACGGGTGCCAGCAATTTCTATTTCCTGGGTTTGAACGAGCACGCGAAACCCACACCAAGAACCGTTGAAGGCAACATGAACTACGTCGGTTACTCCAGGGAGTACGAGAAAGACGACTGGGGTTTTGAAACGGGCGTTAATACCTATGAAGATTCCTACGGCATACAGAGCTACACGATTTTCTCCAGGGTCTCCCACGACCGATACAAGACAAAATATCTTAGGCCCGTAATTTCATTCAACTGTTCCTACAAGGGTAAAAATTACACGAGTGACGACATGAAGCTGATTTGTACTCCGCCGGTGAGTTTCAGGGTGGGTGCCGAGAAGGGCTTTTTTGCCCACATTACACCTGTACCAAAACTTGGCAATTTGACGAACGGCTTCATTATGGCGGAGATTGGCTACAGATTCCGCAAGAAGTCTGATTAAATCTCTGATGTCATTCCCGCCCCCGCCTTCGCGGGGACAGGAATGACGATAAAGATTTTTGGTTTCAGGTATTGTCTTTTCTCTGTGTTCTCTGTGGCTGTTTTTCTGGCGCGAGATTGATTCATCACCCGGAAATAATCACTGCTTTGCGTAGCGCCGCTGCACGTAGTCATCCACGATCTGCTGGAATTCTGCGGCAATATTGTCACCCTTCAGGGTGACGGTTTTCTCGCCGTCGACATAGACCGGCGCAACCGGGACCTCGCCGGTGCCCGGCAGGCTGATGCCGATGTCGGCGTGCTTGCTCTCGCCGGGGCCGTTCACCACGCAACCCATCACGGCGACCTTCATCGCCTCGACACCGGGATAGTGCTGGCGCCATTGCGGCATCCGCTCACGCAGGTGTGACTGGATGTCCTGTGCCAGTTGCTGGAAGTACGTACTGGTGGTGCGTCCGCAACCGGGGCAGGCGATTACTGCCGGGATGAAATGGCGCAGGCCCATGGACTGCAGCAGTTCCTGGGCGACGATTACTTCGCGGCTGCGGTCACCCCCGGGTTCCGGGGTGAGCGAGATACGGATGGTGTCACCGATGCCTTCCTGCAACAGCACCGCCAGCGCCGCCGTCGACGCCACGATGCCCCTGGAGCCCATGCCGGCCTCGGTGAGCCCGAGGTGCAGTGCGTAGTCGCTCTGTGCCGACAGCATGCGGTACACCGCGATCAGGTCCTGCACGCCACTCATCTTGGCAGACAGTATGATGTGGTCATGCGGCAGGCCCAGTGCCTCGGCCTGGGCAGCACTTTCCAGCGCCGAAGTAACCATGATTTCGTGCATGATGGCATTCGAATCCAGCGGCTCGGCCCGTTTCGAGTTGTCATCCATCAGCCGCGCCACCAGCGCCTGGTCAAGGCTGCCCCAGTTGACGCCAATGCGCACCGGCTTGTCGTATTGACAGGCCGTCTCCACCATTTGCGCAAACTGCTCGTCACGTTTCCGTCCGCGTCCGACATTGCCGGGATTGATGCGGTACTTGGCCAGCGCCTGCGCGCAGTCCGGGTATTTGGTCAGCAGCTTGTGGCCATTGAAGTGAAAGTCGCCAACCAGTGGCACGGTCTCGTCCGCCTGTGCCAACTGCTCCACGATGTCCGGTACCGCACGCGCGGCCGCCTCTGAATTGACCGTGATGCGCACCAGCTCGGAGCCGGCCCGGGCCAGTTCACGCACCTGCTGCACGGTGGCCTTGACGTCGGCGGTGTCCGTATTGGTCATGGACTGCACCACCACCGGCTCATTGCCGCCGATCGTGATATTTCCTACCCGCACGGGCACGGAGTGATGAAAATGGATCGGGTGTTCTGTTATGGGCATGGACATCAACCGGGTCAGGGGATGACAATGATAATCGATATCCTGCCGCTATACCCGTGTACTGTATAGAGCGGGTATTCTGTTGGCGACAATGTATAAAAGTCATTATAAACAATAGGATATAAAACCCTTGCATTAACAGGAGTACTGTATATAATCACAGTCACTGTATGGATAACCAGTAACAGACCATGTCACAGGACACGTTGACCACCCGGCAGGCAGAGATCCTCGAACTGATTCGCAGCTATGTTGCCGAAGAGGGTTGCCCACCCACGCGCGCCGAAATTGCCGATACCCTTGGCTTCCGTTCCCCGAATGCCGCGGAGGATCACCTCCGCGCACTGGAACGCAAGGGCGTCATTGAGCTGGTGCCCGGTACATCACGCGGAATTCGCCTCCTGGAAGAGGATTATGGCCTGCCGGTGGTCGGGCGTGTAGCGGCTGGTGATCCGATCCTGGCGGAGCAGAATATCGAGGACTATTGCCAGATCGATGCGGATACCTTTCACCCGGTTGCGGACTACCTGCTGCGTGTCAGGGGTGACAGTATGCGCGATGCCGGCATCCTCAACGGGGACCTGCTGGCCGTGCACCGTACCGCGCGTGCGGAAAACGGACAGATCGTGGTGGCGCGGCTGGAGGATGAAGTGACCGTCAAGCGTTTCCGGCAACGCGGGGCGGTAGTACGCTTGATGCCGGAGAACCCGGATTACGAGCCAATCCGTGTCGACCTGCGGGAACAGGACCTGGTCATTGAGGGCCTGGCGGTCGGCATACTGCGCAAGGAGATCAAATGATGAATACCGCACCGAAGTTGCATCACCTCAATGCCTGGGACAGGCCGTCCAGCAGGCCTTCATCACGCATCGCGAAGACCGGTATGGCGGCACTGGATGAAATGCTGCCAGACGGCGGCTGGCCAAAGCACGGCGTGGTGGAGATCATTGTGCCGGATGACCATGCAGGTGCGATTGAACTGGTACTGCCGGCATTGCGGCGGCTTGCTCGCCAGGGGCGCTGGATTGCCATGGTGACGCCACCGCTCCCGGCGCGCACCCGCCTGTTCACCGACGATATCATCAATGCCAACAAGGTGCTGCAGGTGAACCCGCATCCCGGCCGCAGCGCACTCTGGACGGTGGAGTCGATGCTGGAGACAGGCGACTGTGCCGCGGTGCTGGCCTGGCCCGGCTGTGACACGGAGTTGATGGACAAGCGCCTGCAAATGGCGGCTGGCCGGGGCAAGAGTCTGTGCATCCTGTTTCGTTCTGAAAGCCATGCCGGGTGTCGTTCCGGTGTCGATGTTCGGCTGCGGCTGGAAGTCAGTGAAGCGGGCAGGGCGGTGTACCGGCTCAACAGCCAGGGCAAGACCCTGTCAGGCACAACGCTGTAGGGCGTCCCGATGACGGGCAGCCTCATCCTTTCTGCATAGTCCTGCTGTTTCGATCCTGGCCGTTTGTCCGATGGCCAGCTGTAGCAATATCCCTCCCTGCCACTGTCCCGGTTGCAGCGGTCATGCGCATTCTCTCCCGCCAAGGGCCTGATATTTAAAGTGTCTTGATCCAGATCATCTCGGCATGAAAGGCCTTCTGCTAGCTTGCAGGGGAGTAGTAGATGAAACCGGGTCCATTGACGCATCTGCCGGGGTGGTCTAGTTATTTAATAACAAAGATCGGCCATTCCGGCCCACACGGAGGAGAGAAATAATGAGATCACACAGCCTGGCTGTCCTGGCGGTATGCAGCATGCTTGCTGCGCCAGCGATAGCCGATGACAATTTCACCGGCCGGAGTATCGGTTCTGCCTGTTTCGGTTGCCACGGCGCCACCGGTGCCACTAGAACCAGTATTCCACCTATTATTATTGGCGTGCCTGCGGAGTATATCGAGTCAGCGATGAAGGCATACCGCGACGGCAGTCGGCCGGCCACCATCATGGGACGGATTGCGAAGGGTTACACGGATGAGGAGATTGCCGCCGTGGCCAAATACATCTCCAGCCAGGGAGGGAACTGATCATGTCCGGATTCAGCAGAAGGAAATTCCTCAAGACGACTGGCATTGTTCCGGCGGCATCCTTTGCCAGTGCGAGCATCCTGTTGTCGGCTTGTGAAGACAAAGGTGGTAATAACGCAGCCAGGACAGAAACACCCGCACCTGTAGCGGAAATACCGGAAACCACTGCTGCCAGGACCGACAGTGCGCGTGTGGTGGTGATTGGTGGCGGATTTGGCGGTGCAACCGCGGCTCGCTACCTGCGCCAGTTTGCCCCTGAAATCAATGTCACGCTGATCGAGCCGAAGCAACAATTTGTCACCTGTCCGGCTAGTAACTGGGTGCTGGGCGGTGAACGCTCGCTGAGCTTTATTACCCATCGCTATGACAACCTGCGTGACAAGCATGGGGTCAACGTCGTGCACGACCGGGTTACGTCTATCGATCCCGATGCGCGCAAGGTCACCCTGCAGGGTGGCGATACACTGGATTATGATCGCCTGATCGTTTCGCCGGGTATCGATTTCCGCGATAACGTGGAAGGTTATGATGCCGCTGCCATGGAGGTCATGCCGCATGCCTGGAATGGTGGTCCGCAGACTGCGTTGTTGCGCAAACAACTGGAGGCGATGCCGGACGGGGGTACCGTTATCCTGGCGCCGCCGCCCAATCCGTTCCGTTGTCCGCCGGGTCCACCGGAGCGCGCCAGCATGATTGCGCACTACCTGAAGAAGTACAAACCGAAGTCCAAGGTGCTGATCCTCGATGCCAAGGACAAGTTCTCCAAGCAGGGACTGTTCATCGAGGGATGGAAGCAGCACTACGGCTACGGCACCGATAACGCGATGATCGAATGGGTCCCGGCATCCAGCGACGGTGCGGTCGAATCGGTGGATGTGGCTGGCATGCAGGTCAGGACCGGCTTCGGCATGCAAAAGGGTGATGTCATCAATATCATCCCGGCCCAAAAGGCGGGTGCGATTGCCGCGCAGACCGGGTTGACCGATGACAGTGGCTGGTGCCCGGTGGATCACCAGACCTGGGAATCCACTATTCACCGCAAGATTCACGTGATCGGTGATGCGGCGATACAGAGTCCGTTGCCCAAGTCCGGCTATGCCGCCAACTCCGAGGCCAAGGTGTGTGCCGCCAACGTGGTGCAGCTGCTCAAGGGCAATGCGCCGATCGATCCTCACTGGATCAATACCTGCTACAGCCTGATCACGCCCGAGCACGGCATTTCAGTCGCCATGGTCTATGACCTGGTGGATGGCAAGGTCGCCAAGGCCGAGGGTGCCGGCGGTGTCAGCGCCCCCGATGACCCGACGGGCCGCGCGCTGGAGGCTGCCTATGCCGTCGACTGGTACCGCAATATCACCTACGATATTTTCGGGTAGGTCGGTAGTACTGCGGTGCCAGGCAGCCGTGGGCTGGTCGGTCCACGGCTGTTTTGTATGGGGACAGGGTTGCTGTCGTACTCGCCCGGTCAGCTTGCTTTCGGCGTCAGTGCTCTGTCGGCAAAGGCAATGCCGGCCCAGCCGCTGTTCATGAAGTTGCGGATGTTCTGGTGACTGTCGGTATCCGGGTTCTGTAATACATCCTCACGGTAATAACGCCCGAAACAGGCCAGCGTTTCCTGTGTTGTCAGGTTTTGTAACTGTGCAAAGGCAAACAGTTTGCAGGAACCGGAATTCTGTCCGGCTGCGTTGGCCAGTGCGCCGTTCTGAAACGATACCGGGGTGAAGTCGTAGAGGTCATCGATCACCGCCATGGTGGTGTCGAACTCAAGTTGTTCCGGGCTGTGGCGGAGTTGCCGCAGGAAGGCGTGGAGCGGCATCGGGTCGGACAGCTGTCAATGTGGCTGTGCGCCGGACTGGATGGTGATCAGGTCGTCGAAGCGCTTGATCAACTCCAGCAGGCCGGTGGTCGGCGGGGCGTCCTTGCGCAGGTATTCCTGCGCGTAGATGAAAATACCGCTTTTCACCGGCAGTGGTCTGGAATCTTCCAGGATTTCTTTCATGCGCGGCAGGAACACCCACTGCAGCCACTGTTCGAAGCGTAGCGTGTCAATGCAGAATGGCTGCTCGCTGCCCAGGGCAGCGGACGGTGGGCGGTTCTGGTCCCACATGCCGTGGGTGCGCAGGGTGGCTTCGACCTCCAGCAGGACGTCGGCAATGCGATTCGGGATATTGTGCATGGCGGCATTATACCGGCACGGATTCCCGGCGAAAGCGCAGGGATGCCGGGACAAGTCTGCTGACCGGGGCGCCGGAATGCCGACTTTGCGGCAGGATTACCTCGAAATAGCCAAAAATAACACCATATTCATGGAATTATGGTCACATTCGTATATAATTTCGCCGCGTCGTTTTGAGCGTAACTGTTGTATTTGCACGCATGAATGTCCAGGAGCCAGTATTCAGCCGCGCCGGTTTACCCGGGTTGTGGTCGCGGGGCGCTTGTCGATTTAACGAATTAACTAACCGAGTAGCAGGAAATGACTGATTTAACCAAGTACAGAAACATCGGTATCTTCGCACACGTGGATGCCGGCAAGACCACGACCACGGAACGAATTCTCAAGCTGACCGGCAAGATCCACAAGACCGGTGAAGTGCACGATGGCGAAGCGACCACTGACTTCATGGAGCAGGAACAGGAGCGCGGCATCACCATCCAGTCCGCCGCTACCAGTTGCGAGTGGGACGGCCACCGCCTGAACATCATCGACACCCCCGGACACGTCGATTTCACCATCGAGGTGTACCGCTCGCTGAAGGTACTGGACGGCGGTATCGGTGTGTTCTGTGGTTCCGGCGGCGTGGAGCCGCAGTCCGAGACCAACTGGCGCTATGCCAACGACTCGGAAGTAGCGCGCGTGATTTTCGTCAACAAGCTCGACCGCATAGGCGCCGATTTCTACCGCGTGGTCAAGCAGGTAGAAGATGTGCTGGCTGCCACCCCGCTGGTGATGGTGTTGCCGATCGGTATCGAGGACGACTTTACGGGTGTCGTCGACCTGCTGACCCGCAAGGCGTATATCTGGGATGACTCCGGTGATCCGGCTGCCTACAAGGTTGAGGAACCGCCGGCAGATATGGCCGACAAGATCGAGGAATGGCGCGAGAAGCTGATCGAGACCGCTGTCGAGCAGGATGATGAGCTGCTGGAGCAGTACCTGGAAGCCGAGGAGCCCTCCGTCGAGGACCTCAAGCGCTGCATCCGCAAGGGCACCATCGGGCTGGATTTCTTCCCGACCTATTGCGGTTCCGCATTCAAGAACAAGGGCATCCAGATGGTGCTGAATGCTGCCGTGGACTTCCTGCCGAATCCAACCGAGGTCAAGCCGCAGCCGGAAGTCGACCTGGAAGGCAACGAGACCGGCAAGCTGGCCGTGGTCGATCCCGAGCTGCCGCTGCGCGCGCTCGCGTTCAAGATCATGGACGACCGCTTCGGTGCGCTGACCTTTATCCGCATTTATTCCGGTCGCCTCGAGAAGGGCATGACCGTGCTCAACAGCTTTACCGGCAAGACCGAGCGCATCGGCCGCATCGTTGAAATGCACGCCGATTCGCGCGAGGAACTGGACAGCGCGCAGGCCGGTGACATCGTCGCCGTGATTGGCATGAAGAACGTGCAGACCGGTCATACCCTGTGTGATCCGAAAGACCCGGCCACGCTGGAGCCGATGGTGTTCCCGGAACCGGTGATTTCCATTGCCGTGTCGCCCAACGACAAGGCCGCGGCCGAGAAGATGGGTATTGCACTTGGCAAGATGATCAAGGAAGACCCGTCGTTCCACATGGAGACCGACGAGGACAGTGGCGAGACCATCCTCAAGGGCATGGGCGAGCTGCACCTCGATATCAAGATCGACATCCTCAAACGCACACACGGCATCGATGTGACCGTCGGCAAGCCGCAGGTGGCCTACCGCGAGACCATCACGAAGCGTGTGGAAGACACTTACACCCACAAAAAGCAGACCGGTGGTTCCGGCCAGTTCGCCAAGATCGAATATACCATCGAGCCTGGCGAGCCCGGCAGTGGCTATGAGTTCGAGTCGGTGGTCACCGGCGGTAGCGTGCCACGTGAATTCTGGCCGGCCGTGGACAAGGGCTTCAAGAAGAGCATGGTGAAGGGCGTACTCGCCGGTTATCCCTGTCTCGACTTCAAGGTGACGCTGACAGATGGTAGTTACCACCCGGTCGATTCCTCCGCCGTTGCCTATGAACTGGCATCCGCTGCCGCGTACCGCCAGACTATGCCGCAGGCCGGCCCACAGTTGATGGAGCCGATCATGAAGGTGGACGTGTATACGCCGGATGAGCATGTCGGTGATGTGATCGGTGATCTCAACCGCCGCCGCGGCATGATCAAGTCACAGGAGGCGGGTACCACCAGCGTACAGATCAAGGCCGAGTGTCCGCTCAGTCAGATGTTCGGCTACATCGGCGACCTGCGCACCATGACCTCCGGCCGTGGCCAGTTTACCATGGAGTTCCTGCACTATATGCCGTGCCCGAAGAATGTCGCGGAAGAGGTCATCAAGGAAACCAGGGAACGCGAGATGGCGAAGAAGTAATTACTGCTTAAAAAGGGTAATGAGAAGGGGCGGTGTTTACCGCCCCTTTTTTTTTGCCTGGAGAAAATTATCTCGCGCAAAGACGCAAAGGCGCAAAGAAAAGAATAAAAAAACACTCGC
>CBEULV010000023.1:0-17899 GCA_965544015.1 uncultured Gammaproteobacteria bacterium
TGAGACCGGGAACCGGTCGAGAGGCTGGCCCGGGCTATGCCCGTAGTAACAGCCGTGAGCGGCAGATTATATCTGCTACAGGTGTATCTATTGTTGTAGGAGCGCAGGAATGCGCGAATGGGTTTTACGATGGTGCGTGTTCGCGGACACCGTCCGCTCCTACAGGTGTTTCTGTTGTTGTAGGAGCGTGATGGTTGTGGTGTCAGGTGCCGAGGGTATATACCCGTCGACCGTCGAGCAGGGTGTGTGTGACCCGCCCCTGCATTTCCCAGCCGGCGAACGGGGTGTTGTGGCCTTGGCTGCGCAGGGTTTTTGCATCCAGCAGCCAGGTCTGTTCGGGATCAAACACGCAGATGTCCGCGGCGCTGCCAACGCTCAGCGTGCCACATGGCAGGCCGAGAATTTTTGCCGGTTCCACGGTCAGCCGGCGAACCAGCTCCGGCAGTTCCAGGATTTTTTCATCAACCAGGCGCAGGCTGAGCGGAAGCAGGCTGTCCAGACCCGAGATGCCGGGTTCGGTTGACGGGAATGGTCCCATCTTGGCATCCGGTTCGTGCGGCTGGTGGTCCGAACAGATCGCCTGGATCGTGCCGTTTTGCAATGCAGCGCGCAGCTGCTGGCGGTCTTCCACCGTGCGCAGCGGTGGTAGCACGTGACACTGGCTGTCGAAGTCGCTGATATCGTTCTCGGACAGGTACAGGTACGGAATGGCAACATCGGCGGTGACCGGCGCGCCGTCAAAACGGGCGCGTGCAATCATGCGGGCGGCACGCCCGGTGGTCAGGCGGCAGAAGTGTGCGCGTACCCCGATCTGCTCAATCAGTGCCAGCAGGTGCGCCACCGCCGCAGTCTCGGCCGCCGCCGGGATCCCGGGCAGACCGGTGCGCGTTGCAACACGACCTTCATGCGCGCACCCCTCGTTGGCCAGCCAGTGGTCGTTGGCATGCAGGAAAACCGTGAGGTTGAAGGTGGCTGCGTATTCCAGTGCGCGGCGCAGTACCAGCGTGTTTGCCATTGGTCGCTGCACGTTGCTGACGCCGACACAACCGGCCCTGCGCAGTGCTGCCATCTCGCTCAGGTGTTCGCCTTTAAGGCCGCGCGTCAACGCGCCCAGCGTTACCATGTGTGCCTTGCCGGCATCGGCGGCGCGCAGGCGGATCAGTTCGACCACGGCGGGTGTATCGATCACCGGGTCGGTATCCGGCGGGCAGCACAGCGTGGTGATACCACCGCTGGCGGCAGCGCGTGTTTCCGACGCAATGGTTGCCTTGTGTTCCGCGCCCGGCTCGCGTGCCCGTGCGGCCAGGTCGACCAGTCCCGGGCAGACCACATTGCCGGTGGCATCGATTTCCACTTCCGCGCTGAAACCGTCCGGGGCATTGCCAAATGCAACGATCTTGCCCTTCCCGATATAAACATCGGTGACCGCATCCAGTTCATTGGCCGGATCGATAACGCGTCCGCCATAAATGCGGATGTTGAGCTGTTTGCGCGCTGCAGCCGCCATGTTATTCACTCCCACCCTGCTGGCTGCGCATGGCCATGGACATGATCGCCATACGCACCGCGATGCCGTGCGATACCTGCTGCAGGATCACCGAGCGCGGCCCGTCGGCCACCTCGGAATCCATTTCGACGCCACGGTTGATCGGGCCGGGGTGCATTACAATTGCATCCGGGTTGGCGCTGGCAAGTTTTTTCTCGGTCAGCCCGAACAGTTCGTAGTATTCGTGTTCGCTTGGCAGCAGTGCGCCTTTCATGCGTTCATGCTGCAGGCGCAGCAAGATGATAACGTCAGCATCCTGGATGCCGGTGCGCAGATCATAAAAAATGCGTGTGCCCAGTGATTCCGCATAGGCAGGGATCAGGGTCCTTGGCGCCACGATGCGTACTTCGCCGGTATTCAGCACGTTGAGTGCATGGATCTGCGAACGCGCCACGCGCGAGTGCATTACGTCGCCGACGATGGCGACACGCAGCCGTCCGAAATCGGGGCCCTTGGTGCGCCGGATGGTGAACATGTCCAGCATGGCTTGGGTCGGGTGGGAATGCCTGCCATCGCCGGCGTTGATGACGCTGGTATTCGGCGCGACATTACTGGCGATGAAATGCGCAGCGCCACTGTCGGCATGGCGCACGATGAACATGTCGACGTGCATGGCCTCGATGTTGCGCAACGTGTCCAGCAGGGTTTCGCCCTTGGCTGCGCTGGACTGGGTGATATTGATGTTCAGTACGTCGGCGGACAGGCGCTTGGCGGCCAGTTCAAAGGTGGTTCGGGTGCGGGTGCTGGCCTCGAAGAACAGGTTGACGATGGTCTTGCCGCGCAGCAAGGGGACCTTCTTGATGGTCTGTTCGGTAACGCCTGAAAACGACTCGGCTGTATCCAGGATCTCGGTCAACAGCTGGCGATTCAGGCCGCTGATAGTAAGAAAGTGACGCAGGCGGCCCTGGTTGTCGATTTGCAGGTCGTTTGTGTTCATGTGTCGCGCTTGATTTCCAGCCTGAGAGGGTCCGGGCCCGACAGCTTGATATGTTCGCCGGGCTTTAGCTCGACACGTTGCCCGACGATGTTGGCCTCGATCGGCAGCTCGCGCCCGCTGCGTTCGATCAGGACGACAAGATGAATCGACGCAGGCCGCCCGTAATCAAACAGTTCGTTCAGGGCCGCGCGAATGGTACGCCCGGTGTGTAGTACGTCGTCCACCAGCAGGATATGCCGGTCATCGATGCCGAATGGCAAATTCGAGGTCTGCACCACCGGGTTGATGCCGATGCGGGTGAAGTCGTCCCGGTAGAACGAGATGTCGAGGCTGCCGAGGGGATCGTTGATCGACAGGCGCCGGTAGAGCTGCTCGGCGACCCATACGCCGCCGCTGTGAATACCGACCATGACCGGGTTATCCAGGCCATTGTGTGAAATCAGCTCGTCCAGTTGTGTGGCCATGGCGTCGAGCATGGCCGGGATGTTGTCAATATTGCTCATTGATTGTTCGTGTCCAGCCAGTCCTGCAGGATAATCTGTGCCGCGATGGCATCGATGCCGGTATTCGCGCTGCCGGCACTTTCGCGCTGCAATTCGGCGGCAGCATGCGAGCTGAGTCGTTCATCCATTGTGGTTACCGGTAAACGGTAGCGTGCTTCCAGTTGTTGCGCAAACTCACGTGCCGCCCGCGTCATGTCCGAGTCGCTGCTGTCCGCGTGGCGTGGTAGTCCGACCACCAGCGATTGCGGGCGCCATTCCTCGATCAGTGCAGAGATGCGATCCCAGTCAGGTGCGCCATGAAGGGAGTTTATAGTACACAGCGCGCTGGCGGTGCCGGTAATTCCCTGCCCTACGGCAATGCCGATACGCCGCTTTCCGAAATCAAACCCGAGCAATGTCTGCAAGATTAGCGGCCCGGCCTCGCGGGTGTGGTGGCGGGCAGGCTGGCGGTCACTCAGGCATGCCCCGCTTCGCTGGACAGCAGGTGCAGGTCGACCCCGATCAGTTCGGCCGCGGCAAGCCAGCGGCGCTCAGTGGGTGTGTGAAACACGATATCCGCACTGGCCGGCCCGCTCAGCCATGCGTTGTTGGCCATCTCCTGTTCCAGTTGTCCTGCGCCCCAGCCGGCGTAGCCGAGCGTGATGATGGCATGTTCCGGGCCCTTGCCCGCGGCAATGGCGGCGAGGATATCGCGCGAGGAAGTGATACCGATCTCGTCGGTGACCTTGAGCGTTGCTTCCCAATCGCCGGATGGCTTATGCAGTACGAAGCCTCGGTCACTTTGTACCGGCCCGCCCATGTAGACGGGTTGCGAGGCGATCTCGATATCGTCGGTCCGGATATCCATGTGCAGCAGGACTTCTCCCAGCTGCAGTTCCAGCGGGCGATTGATGACCACCCCGAGTGCGCCGTTCTCGTCATGCTCGCAGATATACGTGGTGGTGTGATGAAAATTCGGGTCTTCCAGCGCCGGCATGGCGATCAGGAAGTGGTTACTGAGTGAGCCGGGATAAGTCATGAGACTAGTATCAGGCGATGTCCCGCCGCATTCAAGCCTTCACAGTGGATATGCGGGGTTTTCCTACACGCTAGCGGCTGGTCAGTTGATTGGTAGAGAACTCCCAGGTGCGCGTGATATGCAGGATGTCAGCGTCCTTGAGGATTTCCGGCGGGAACGGCGGGAATGGTGCCGCCAGTTCGACGATCCGGGTCGCTGCCTCGTCGATGACCGGGTGACCGGAGGGACGCAGGACCCTGATATCACGCACCGTGCCGTCGGCATTCAGTGCAACATCCATCAGCAGCTTGCCTGAAATGCCGGCACGGCGTGCCTCGTCCGGGTAATTCAGATTGCCCACCCGCTCGACCTTTTTGACCCATTCTCTCATGTAGTTTGCGTACTTGAATTCCTGGGTGCGGGCCGAGACGAAAATCTGCTTGGGCCGCTTGGCATAGGCTTGCATGTTTTCGCTCAGTTGCTCGCTCAGGTTGACCATTTCCATGCTGCGTTCGATCAGTTTGGCCGCGGTGATGTCCGGTGTTTCCGTCTCCGGGTTGCTGAGTTCCTGCTGGCGCACCTTGATGTCGGCGCTGCTGGCCGTTACCACCTGGGTGGGAGCGGCTTTGGGTTGTTGCGGCTGCACCGACGGGGCCTGTTCCGGCACGATCAGCTCCGGCTTGACCTTCTCGGTGGTGTTGCCACCTCCGTCCTGGCTGGTCTGGGCGAGATACTCGGCCTCTTCCGGTGTTTCAGTCTTGTGGTTGGAGACGGTGATGTCGAGGGTCGGCAGGACATTTTCGGGTGCCGGGTCATCGTGCAGGCCGAAGGTGATGCCAAGAATGATCATGGCGTGCATGGCCACGGCGAGGAACAGGGTCAGTGCAAAACGATCCGTCGTGGTGACGGAGGTCTCGTTCAGCGGTTGTGTTTCGGCGATTGACATGCAGGTTCCGAATTGTACTCGGCATTGACAAGTATAGCGTCAAACCGTTCCCTGGCTGGAGCCGGTATCTGCCGGTTGTATCGAGACTGCCATCCCGGCTACCAGCAGTGCCTGCTCAGGTAGCCGGAAAGGCGCTTGCGCTGTTCGCGATCGCGAGTACTGCGCAGCTTGTCACGGGTTGCACGGCAGGTGGCCCGGTGCGCGGCCACGGCATGATCGTTGCTCTGGCGTGTTATCAACGCGCTCTGTTGCTGATGCGTCCGGCGCTGCTCCAGCCTGTGCAGGGCCTCCCGTTCACCCGGGCGCAGCCCGCTGGCTGCTCCGGCGGCCTTATTATCAAGGCTTATTTGCCGGCCTGGCAGGGCGGTCTCCGCAGGCAGGGTATCGCTGAAGTGGGTCTGGCCCTGGGCGTCCGTCCATTGCCACACCGTATCTGCCAGTACGGCGCGCCCCGGATACAGCCCACCCGGCAGGCTGCCCCAGATCACGCAGGCGACGATTACGGGCGTATAACGCATGGTAAGTCCTGGAAGAATCAAGTGCCGGTTGCTTCGGCTGCCGTACAGTCTGGCCTGAAATCCGTCGGCAGCTTGTCAGCGCGGTACCGATCTGGTGGTCGGAATTCCCGGACAGTGGGGGCCGGCATGTGGCCAGCGAAGTGGACGGGCGCGCAGCGCCTCAGTTACTGATGCGCACCTCGGCGTCGAGGTGCTCATTGAGTTCGGTAATCGCCTGCATCGCGGGCGTCATGTAAATCACCCCGGCACTGTCCACCCGCATGACCCGATCAACCCCCATGCGCCGTGCGATTGCCCGCCACCCATCGGCCCCGGCAACAAACAAGGCAGTGGCCGCGGCGTCTGCAATGGCGGCATTTTCATGCACCACGGTAACGGCACTGGTGCCGGTTGCCGGGTAGCCGGTGCGCGGGTCGAGGATGTGGTGGAAGCGTTTGCCATCCGCCTCGAACAGGCGTTCGTAGTCACCCGAGGTGAATACGCTGGTGTCACCTGATGTTTTAATGCGGGCCAGAATGCCCTCCCTGCGCGGGTGGCGTATACCGATGTTCCAGGCCCGCTCGCCGCGCGTTCCAATGGCGCGCAGGTCGCCGCCGGCGTTGACGATGGCGTTGTTAATGCCGCGCCTGCGCAGGTGATCGACCAGCCGGTCAAGCGCATAACCCTTGGCAAAGGCACCCAGGTCATAGGCAAGCTGCGGGTTGCGGCTGACGATTTGCGTGCCCTGGATACTGACATCATCGACCGTTGGTGCCTGTTCCAGCCACTGCTCGATCGCCATCGGGTCGGGATACGCGCCTTCCGGTAACGGGTTACCCTGGAATCCCCACAGTGCAATCAGTTTTCCAATGGTCGGGTTGAACAGGTGATTGCTGAGCCGGGACAGGCGGTTGGCCTCGGCCAGCAGCGGCAGCAGGGCAGGCTCCGGCGTGAATGGTTGCAGCGTGGCAAGCCGGGCATTGGTCTCTGTCAGCGGGCCGGGTTCCCACGCATGCCAGTCGTGGTGCCACGCCATGAATTGTTGCTCGATTTCCGCGCTGACCGTTTCGGCATGCGCGTGGTCCACCCCGTGGAAGGTGACCTCGATCAGTGTGCCAAAGGCCAGGTACTGGTCGTGGAATACCGGTTCTCCTGTGTTGTCACAGGCGGAGAGCAGGGCAAACGGCAGCACCAGCAGCAGGCACAGCCGGTGCATCACGTGTTTTCCAGGCGGCCCGCGATGGCTTCCATCAATTGCCCGGCGATATCGCTGCCGTACTGTGCGTCGAGCTCGCGGATACAGGTCGGGCTGGTGACGTTGATCTCGGTCAGGTAGTCACCGATCACATCCAGACCGACGAACAGCAGGCCCTGCTCGCGCAGGGTGGGGCCGACCTGTGCACAGATCCAGCGGTCGCGTTCGCTGAGCTCCACGCCCTGGCCGATACCGCCCACGGCGAGGTTGCCGCGGCTCTCGCCGGCGGCCGGAATGCGTGCCAGGGCATACGGGAACGGTTCACCATCGATCATCAGGATACGTTTGTCGCCCTGGGTGATTTCCGGGATATAGCGTTGTGCCATTGCGCTCTGGCGGCCGTTATCGGTGATGGTCTCCAGGATAACCGCCATATTGGGGTCATCGTGGCGGATACGAAACACCGACTCTCCACCCATGCCGTGCAGCGGTTTTACCACGATGTCGCCGTGTTTCTGCAGGAAGGCCCTGAGTCGCTGGCGGTCGCGACTCACGCACATCGGTGCGCAGCACTGTGCAAACCAGGCGATGTAGAGTTTCTCGTTGGCATTACGGATCGCGGCGGGGCGGTTCACCACCAGTACGCCGCTTGCCTCGGCGCGTTCCAGCAGGAAGGTGGTGTAGAGAAATTCCATGTCAACCGGCGGGTCCTTGCGCATCAGCACCACGTCCAGCTCCTGCAGCGGTGCCGTCACCGGCTCTGTCAGGGTGTACCAGTCATGAGGATCTGCACGCACCTCGAGACGGGACATGCGCGCGTGACATTCACTGTCCGCAAGGAACAGGTCCGGCTGCTCCATGTGGTAGAGCTCACAGCCGCGCTGCTGTGCCGCCAGCAGCATGGCCAGCGTGCTGTCCTTTTTATAGTTAATGGACCCGATCGGATCCATGACCACACCCAGTTTGATGTTCATATAAGTCATTTCCATGCCCTTGTCGGAGCGCCCCGGCTAATTTGGTCGACTCTGTAAAGTTTGTCGCAGACCTGACGATAGAGCGAGGTACAGGAAAGCCAATACTAGATTAAATCGGCAGTACGGGCAGGTCTTCACGGCACGGGACACGCCCGCAACTGACGGCGGCCGCCAAGAATAGGCCATGAATATCATATAAAACATATATATAGGAGATACCATGCAAAGCAGCGTACCGGTAGATGAAGTCAACGAACCCGGTAATGAAGAGGCCACCACCACGCCGGGTGCGGATGGCGCCAAGGGCATCACGATCATGGTGATCGATGATAGCAAGACCATCCGCCGTACGGCTGAAACGCTGCTGCGCAAGGAAGGCTTTGACGTCATCGTGGCAACCGATGGCTTCGAGGCACTCAGCATGGTGGCCGACAACAAGCCCGATCTCATTTTTCTCGATGTCATGATGCCGCGGCTCGATGGTTATCAGACCTGTGCGCTGATCAAGCATCACCGTGTGTTCCGTCATACGCCGGTTGTGATGCTGTCCAGCAAGGACGGCCTGTTTGACCGTGCACGCGGACGGATGGTGGGCTCCGACCACTATATTACCAAGCCGTTTACTCGTGATGAATTACTGGCTGTTATTAATCAACTCTGCAACAAAGCGGACTAACCCCAAGGGGCAATACCTATGGCACGAATAATGATTGTTGATGACTCGCCGACCGATGCGCAGGCGCTGAGGGAGATTCTTGATAAAAACGGCTACGAGACGGTACATGCCACTGATGCGAAGGAAGGGATAGAGGTTGCGCGCCGTGAGAAGCCCGATCTGATTCTTATGGATGTAGTGATGCCGGGACTGAACGGTTTCCAGGCCACGCGCGAACTGACCTCCGATCCTGAGACCGCCAGTATCCCGGTGATTATTGTGACGCGCAAGGATCAGAAGGTTGACCGTGTCTGGGGTATGCGCCAGGGCGCCAAGGATTATGTGATCAAGCCGGTCAAGGAGAGCACCCTGCTGGCCCTGATTAACGAGGCGCTAGCTGCGTAATCGCCATGGCCAGAAAAAAAGCATTGAATCCGGTTGCGATCCTGCAGGAAATCGAGGATCACTGCCGTGAGTGCGCGACTGGTGTATCACACAAGGCCGGGAACAGCGCCGAGTGGTCCGGGATTACCTTCCGTATCGGGGATACCTATCTTGTGTCGCAGCTGGGTGAGGTGGTCGAGATTCTTGAATACCCGGAACTCTCCAATGTGCCGCTAACCAGATCCTGGGTGCGCGGAATTGCCAACATACGCGGCAACCTGCTCCCGGTGGTTGATATGAACAGCTTTCTTAGCGGCCGTGCTGCAACGATTACGCCGCGATCACGCGTGCTGGTGGTTGACCACAAGGGCCTGTACACCGGGCTGATTGTGGATGAGGTGCTCGGACAGAAGCATTTCACTGATGATGAATATACCGGGGACCTGCCGGACGTGGACGAGGCTCTCGAGCCATATATACAGAATGGATTCCTCCGTGATGACAGGGTGTGGAGCATTTTCAGCCTGCATGCAATGGCTGAAACACCACAGTTCCTGCAGGTGGCCGTGTAACAGGTTTGGATTAACGAAGCAGTAATTTATATAACTTTGCCAGGTGGGCTAACCGGTCAGGAGATGGACCATGAAAAAGATGTTTAATGTAGGTAAATTTGGGGGCAGCGGCCGGATGAAGGCATTGATGTTCGTGATGCTGGGCTCCGTGGTTGCCATGGCCTGGACCTTCGTTCAGGTGGGCAACCAGGCCGGGACTGACCAGGCGCGTCTTACCGATGTGAGTGAGCAGCTGGTGCTGTCACAGAAGTTGGCCAAGTATGCACTGGCTGCGTCGACCGGTGACACCGATGCGTTTGCCAGTATGGAGAATTCCAAGAACCGGTTCTCCAAAATCATCAACAAGCAGACGGCCGACTTCGGCGACACTGGCGGTGAGAGCGAAACGGCAGAGGGCATGGCCCTGGCCAGCCTGAACAATCGCTGGGGCGGTTTCCGGAATAATATTGATTCCGTGCTGGAAGGCCAGTTCCTGATCGTGGCAATGGCCGAGTCCACTACCGTGGTGAGCGAGGTTATGCCGCAGTTGATGGAGCATACCCAGGACATCGTGGATACCCTGGTGAAGAATGGCGCAAGCGCCAGCCAGGTGAGGCTTGCCAGCCGTCAGATGGTACTCAGTCAGCGCATCGTGAATAGTCTGAACGGTGTTATGACCGGCAAGGGCACCGAGTCTTCCGCACTGCTGTTTGCGGCAGACACCAGGGAATTCGGTCGCGTTCTGGACGGCTTCATGCGCGGTACCGGTGGTATACAGCAGTTGAAAGGCAAGGCCTTGCAGTCCAAGGTCCAGAAGATTGCACTGCTGTTCTCCCGTATTAGTGACAATGCCGGTTCGATTGTGGATAACTCGGAAGAACTGGTCAAGATTCAGACCGCGGCTGCAGATATCAGCGGGCAGAGTGAGACTCTGTACAACGCTGCACACGCGTTGCAGGGTGTGCTGGTCTCCGCCCGCGACGGTCGTTTCTTCAACAACGAACTGGCCTACTTCCTGGGTGCCATTGCACTGTTCGTGCTGTTCTTTATGAGTTTCGAGGCATTCCGCAGCCAGCGCCAGCGCAGCCGCATCGTGGAAGAGGAAAATGCCGAGAACCAGGAGGCAATCATGCGGTTGCTGGATGAAATGGGTGGCCTGGCCGTTGGTGACCTGACGGTCGAGGCGACCGTGACCGAGGACTTCACCGGTGCCATCGCAGACTCCATCAACGTCACGGTCGGTTCGCTGCGTGGCCTGGTGAAAACCATTAACGATACCTCCACTCAATTGTCCGGATCGGTGCAGGAAACCGAGGAAATTGCCGGCAAGCTGGCCACCGCCAGCAAAAAGCAGTCCGAGGATATTACCCTGGCCGGCACTGCAATTACCGAGATGTCCGAGACCATGGGCAAGGTGTCCAACAACGCAAACGAGTCATCAAAGGTTGCCATGCGGTCGGTGGAAATCGCCAAGAAGGGCGGTGACGCGGTGAAACGCACCATGTCCGGCATGGATACGATCCGCGAACACATCCAGGAGACCTCGAAACGAATCAAGCGACTTGGTGAAAGCTCGCAGGAAATTGGCGATATCGTTGAGCTCATTAACGACATTGCCGAGCAGACCAACATTCTTGCCTTGAACGCATCGATCCAGGCGGCCATGGCAGGTGAGGCCGGCCGCGGTTTCGCGGTGGTTGCAGACGAAGTGCAGCGACTTGCAGAACGTTCCGCGAATGCTACCAGGCAGATCGAGGCGCTGGTGAAAACCATTCAGGCAGACACCAACGAGGCGGTCATCTCGATGGAGAAGAGTACCTCCGGTGTGGTCACCGGTGCCCAGTTGGCTGAAGATGCCGGCGGCGCTCTGGAAGAGATCGAGACCGTTTCTGATCAGCTTGCTGAACTGATTAAGGATATCTCCAGTGAGGCGCTCCAGCAGGCAAATGCTGCATCGGAGCTGACCGATACCATGAATGACATTCAGGAGCTGACCACGCAGGCTACGGCCGGTGCCGAGCAGACCTCGCGGTCTATTGGAAACCTGGCACGCATGTCGCAGGACCTGGATAAATCCGTTACCGGTTTCAAACTGCCGCAGCAAGGCGTTACAGGCTGACAACGGGATATTCAGGTTTCTATCCTGCTGTTGTTACCGGGGAGGCAGTGCATCTTGCAAATGCCTCCGGTTGGCAGTTATGAACAGACACTGAATGTGGTAGCAAGGAATAATTATGCGTGAAGCAATAGACTACAATGCCCTGGGATGGGTCCGTAAAGAGCTCGGCGAAGCGCTGAATCAGGCGCGACGGGGACTCGAAGCATTCGCGGAAGGCGATGCGCGCAAGGAGTTGCTACAGGACTGTAGCGCGCAGCTGCACCAGGTGCGCGGACCGCTGCAGATGGTCAATCTCAAGGGCGCAGACATGCTCGCCGGCGAGATGGAAGAAGCGATTGCCGACCTGATGCTGGATTCGATCGATGACAGGGAAAGTGTCCTGGAACTGTTGATGCAGGGCTTCCTCGAATTGCCAGAGTACCTGTCCAGTCTGCATGCCGGTAAAGCGGACACGCCAACGGCGATGTTCCCTCTTGTAAACAGTCTGCGTGCCAGTCGTGGCCTGCAGCCACTCTCGGAAGGTGACGTATTCTCGCCAGACCTGTCCAACCGTGTGCCGGTTGATGTGTTTGATGTGCGTGCGGAACATGATGATCAGGGTCTTGCTGAACGGGCACGTGATGCGCGTGTACGGTTCCAGGCCGGTTTGCTGGAGTGGTACCGCGGCGGTGATGACAACCAGGGTATGCAGGCCCTGACGGGAGTGCTTGAAGACCTGCAGCAGATGGCTTGCAGTGAACCCGTGGCACGCCTGTGGTGGGTCGGTGCCGGCGTTGCGGAACTCGTGCGTGATGGTGTGCTGGAGGAAACGGCAGAGACCAAGCGTTTGTTTGGACAACTGGACAGGCATATCAAGCGATTGCTGGAAAAGGGTGAGTCGGTCTTTTCTGACCCGCTGGCCGATGATCTGATGAAAAATCTGTTGTTCCAGCTGGTGAATGTAGAGACAGATTCAGAACGTATTAACGCCATCCATTCCATCTACGGCCTGGAAGTGCTGCCTGATACGGCATGGAATGAACAGGGAAGCGAACTTGGAGATGAGTTGTTGCAGGCCGTCTCAACGACGGCGTGCGAGGAAGTCGAGCGCATCAAGAGTGATCTGGATGCCTGTGTTCAGAATCCCTCTTCCGCACCGGATGCCCTGGTACCAGTCGCCGACCAGTTGCGTACGCTTGGAAGTACGCTGGGCATGATTGGCCTGGAGCATATGAGTAGCGCTGTTGACGAACAGGAACAGTTTATACGTGGTGTAGAGACTGAACAGCAGGACATTGCCGGGGTTGATTTCAGTGCTGTCGCCAACACCCTGGTCGCGGTTGAGGATGCGCTTGCCGGTATCACCCAGCATGGCGTGGGCGCGGGTGGTGTTGACCAGAACGAAGTAGTGTTCCGGCAGGGACAGGAAGCGGTTCTTGCAGCGGTTATCGCTGACATGTCGGCTGCCAAGGAATCGATAAATGAGTTTCTGCAGTCATCAGGTGATTTTAGCCTGCTTGGTGACGCGCCCACGCAGTTACACAAGATCTGCGGTGGACTGGAGCTGATCGGCGAAGGGCGGCTCTCCGGTGCCGCAAGCCAGATCAGGCGATTCATCGCTAATGAGCTGATGACTGAACACCGCACATTAAGTGAGGACGAACTGGACAGTTTTGCTGATGCGATCTGCAGCATTGAATATTGCGTCGAACAGCTGGGTGAGAACCAGAGTTATGGTGATCGAGCCATCGAGGTGGCCGAGGAGAGCCTGACCAAGCTGGGTTATGCCAATGAATTTGCCGAGCAGGCGGTCGAAGAAACGGAGACCGGGCCGGAGTTGTCCATCGTGAGCGAACCGGTTGCAGAATCTGAAGTGGAGCTCTCCATCGTGGCAGAACCGGCCGTCGTGGAAGGTAGCGGGGAGGCAGAACCGGAACCGGTTGCTGTTGCTCCGGCCCCGCCACAGGAAGACAGTGATTCCACACCGATTTCCGGACTGCAGGTCCTCGGTGACGATGCGGACCCGGAAATCGTCGAAATCTTTATTGAAGAAGCCGGTGAAGTGCTGGAGCTGTTCGCAGGCTCGATACCCGCCTGGTGCGATAAGCCGGCTGATGCGGACCTGATGGCCGAGATTCGGCGTGGATTCCATACCATCAAGGGTAGTGGTCGCATGATCGGTGCGCTGGCCATTGGCGAGTTTGCCTGGGCATTCGAGAACCTGCTCAACAAGGTAATCGAGAACACCGTACCTGCCGGGCAGGGTTTGCGTGACCTCGTTGCCGGGTCGACCGGCATGCTGCAGCAGCTGGTTGCCCAGGTCACTGACAACTCGGTCAATCCGGGCGAGGAAGCGGACCTGATGGCCGTGCAGGCATTCCAGTTCAGCACAGGCGAGTTTGTAGAGACTGAGGCTGTCAGTGACAGCAACGCCAGTGAGGAAGCAGGCGTGACCGCCGACAAGCAGGCTGATGCCGCTGCTGCAACAGCGTCGTCAGAATCTGCCGGGTCGTTCATGCGTGACCTGCCGGTACTGTCGGATGAGGCTGATCCGGAAATCGTCGAGATCTTCCGGGAAGAAGCTGCAGAGGCACTGCAAGTCATTGTGGAGGCCCTTCCCAAGTGGGTCGCCGGGCCCGCTGATACAGACGTCCTGGGTACGGTGCGCAGAAGCTTCCACACCCTCAAGGGTAGTGGTCGCATGGCCGGTGCAATGGTGTTTGGTGAGTTTGCGTGGATCGTTGAAACGACGCTCAACAAACTGCTGGAGGGCACCATGCAGCCGAACAACGCACTGTTCGCGGCCCTTGCCGAAGTGCCGGAGGCCGTTGAGCAGCTATTGAAACAGCTACAGGATGGCAGTGCGCCTGCAGTCAATATCGAACAGATCATGTCACGCCTGGTGGCTTCCGGGTCCGTTGAACCGGTTGTCCCTGACAGTGTTGATGTTGTCGACCTGATCGCCGTTGATGAAGCGGCAGACGAGCCGGTGGCAGATTCCGCAGCAGGCCCGCCACTCATCGAAACGTTTATAAATGAGTGCGGCGAGCACCTGCAATCGCTCGCCGGGGTTGTTGCCGGCGAACAGGGCGGGTGCGAGGTGACGGAACCGATGTTCCGCTCACTGCATACCCTGGCAGGCATCACCAAACTGGTCGATGTGCCCGGTATCCGCGGTCTGGTAGAGCCGCTGTATGAATATTTTGGTCCGCGTTACCATGAAGGACAGCCGGCTGTACCAGAGGCCATTACCGTGCTGGGTGATGCCGTGCAGGAGATGTCACGTCAGCTGGAACAGTTACCTGACCCGTCATACGACGAGCAGGTGGTTGCGACATTGCTTGAGCGTATCGCGACTCTGACTGAGCAGCTGGCAGAGGTGGCTGATGAGCCGGTCGCGGAGGCCGAGGCGGCGTCTGAAGAAGCAGACAATGTTGTCATGCTGGAGGTGGAGACAGCCGAAGAGGTTGCGGAGACAGGGCTTGCCGATGCGGATAGCGTAGCGGAACAGACACTGCCCGAAGATGCCTATGCCGGTTTGGACCGTGAACTCTACGAGATTTTCGTGGAAGAGGCCTCCGAGATCATGGACAGCGGCGAAACCGTGTTGCGCAACTGGTCTGATGACCCGGACAACAGCGCATTGATGGCGGAATTCCAGCGTATGCTGCATACCCTGAAGGGGGGTGCGCGCATGGTGGATATCACTACCATTGGTGACCTGGGCCATGCGGTGGAATCATTGCTTACCAAGGTGGGCGAGGGTGAAGTTAAATACTCGCCAGACCTGTTTGCCCTGCTCCATGAGTCGTTTGACCGGCTCTCGGACATGCTGGATAAGGTCAGGTCCCGCGAGGAGACCGGCGCCGCCAGTGATCTTGAGGCCCGCCTCGAGGCATTCATGAAGGGTGATGCCAGTGCGGCTCATGCGACCGCGACCCCGATCGAAACGAAACAGCCTGTGAATAAGAGGGCTGCAAAGGGTAAGGCCACTGCAGCCAAGCCGGCCAGAATCAAACGCAGCGCGAAGCGGAAGAATGCAGGACCGCTGCATCCGGCATTTTCAGAAATTGTTGCACGCAGCGTGGAAGTACAGTTACAGGGCGTACAACAGGGCAAGGCCTCAGGTGATCGTCGCGAGCAGGTCAGGGTGCAGTCCGAAGTGCTGGATAACCTGGTTAACAATGCCGGAGAAATCAATATCTACCGTGCCCGCCTGGAACAGCAGATCAGTAATTACCGCTTCAACCTGGGCGAGCTTGACCAGACTATTAGCCGGCTGCATGAACAGCTGCGCAAACTGGAAATGGAAGCGGAAGCACAGATTTTGTATCGCTACGAACAGGAAGCGGATGACCAGAACGAGGACTTCGATCCGCTCGAAATGGATCGCTACTCCACGCAGCAGCAGTTGTCACGTTCCCTGAGCGAGAGTATCAGCGACTTGCGCAGCCTGCAGGAAATCATGGAAACCTCCACGCGTGATGCGGAAACCCTGCTGTTGCAGCAGTCTCGTGTCAGCATAGATCTTCAGGAAAGCCTGATTCGAACCCGGATGGTTCCGTTTGCCGGGCTGGCTCCGCGTCTGCAGCGTATCGTGCGCCAGTCGGCACGCGAGCTGGGCAAGAAGGTCGAGCTGGAACTGAGAGGTGCAGAAGGTGAAATGGATCGCGCAGTTGTCGAGCGGATTATTGCGCCGCTTGAGCACATGCTGCGTAACGCCGTTGCCCATGGCATCGAGAAACCTGAAAAACGCAAGCGTGCCAGGAAGTCCGAAAGTGGCACCATCACTATCGATTTCGACCGTGAAGGGCCGGAGATCGTGCTGCGTATTGCAGATGACGGTGCCGGTATGGATATCAAGAGAATCCGCTCGCGTGCAATCGAACGCGGCCTGATTCCCAAGCACAGCAAAATGCCGGATTCCGAAATCATGCAGTTCGTGCTGCAGACCGGTTTCAGTACCGCCACCGAGGTAACACAGATCTCCGGGCGCGGTGTTGGCATGGATGTCGTGCACAGCGAAGTCAAACAGCTTGGCGGCTCGTTACATATCGACTCCGAGATGGGTGAAGGCGCCGTGTTTACCGTGCGCCTGCCCTACAGCCTTGCCATCAACCAGGCATTGCTGGTGACGGCTGGCGAGGAAACCTTCTGCGTACCGTTGTCCAGTCTCGAAGGTGTGGTGCGTGTCTACCCGGATGCGCTGACGGCCTGCTACGAGAATGAGGGCCAGCAGTTTGAATATGGTGGCAACGACTACCAGCTCAAGCATCTTGGCAGTTTGCTCGGTACCGGCAGAATGGATATACAGAATACCCGTGAACAGGTACCGGTGTTGTTGATCCGCGTGGGTGATCAGCGCGTAGCTTTCCAGGTCGAGTCGCTGCATGGCAGTCGCGAGGTAGTCATCAAGCCGGTCGGCGCCCAGCTCAGTACCATTGAGGGTATTTCCGGTGCCACCATTCTGGGCGACGGAAGCGTGGTGCTGATCCTCGACATGGTGGCTGCTTCACGCATGAACGTACAGGCGCAGGATTCCTCTGCCGTCGGGAAACCGAAGCAGGACGGCAGCACTGTCGTTATGGTGGTTGACGACTCGATTACCGTACGCAAGGTCACTACACGCCTGCTTGAACGTAACGGCTACCAGGTACTGACGGCGAAAGATGGCGTCGATGCCATGGGTCAGTTGCAGGAGCGTATTCCGGACATGATGTTGCTGGATATCGAAATGCCGCGCATGGATGGTTTCGAGCTTGCCACGCACATGCGCAACGATGAACGGCTGCGGAATGTGCCGATCATCATGATCACCTCGCGTACCGGTGACAAGCACCGTGACCGCGCGCTGGCCATCGGTGTTAACCAGTATCTCGGCAAGCCGTTCCAGGAAGCCGACCTGCTGGATTCAATACATGACATTATTGGTGCCGAACCGCTTGCGGTTGGCGCATGATTCAACGATGCACAAGGGGTAAGTGATGGAGAATGTTCAGGATAAGGTTCGTAGTTTGTGGATCCCCATGCGCAAGATGAACCTGTTAATGCCGAACGTTGCCGTTGCGGAAGTCGGCAGTTACCGGACGCCCACGGCACTGCCGGATACGCCGGAATGGCTGCTCGGTACCGTTAACTGGAAAGGCAAGGCAATCGCGGTGATTTCGCTTGAGTCGATGTGTGGCATAACTGTGGAGTCCGACCAGGTGTTTTCACGCCTCATGATCGTGAACTCCGTGCGACCGGACAGCCCGGTGAGCCACTACGCCATTGTGACTGCCGGCCTGCCGGGGCTGATCCAGTTTGGTGCGGATACGGCCAATGATGTCAAGGAAGCAACGGGCGATGCCCTGAAATGTACGGTACACATCGGTAACGAAGAGGCCTCGATCCCGGACCTGGAATATTTACAGGGATTGCTGGAAGAGCAGCTCGACAAGGTTGCCTGAACCATAATTTATCGCGCCTGCAACAATCAGACACACAAGCGGATATAATCCGCGATCTTTCCGGTGAACCATCGTGCTTGATAAGCGCTCCTGCAACACCAGTTGCGCCTGTAGGAGCGGAGCTTGCTCCGCGAAAGGGTTCGCGCAGTAAACTGCGCTCCTGCATC
>CBEULV010000024.1:0-17385 GCA_965544015.1 uncultured Gammaproteobacteria bacterium
ATCAAGATGAGCGGACATTCCGCCAAGTAACGGCTCTAGAGACCGCCGCCACCGATAGGGGCGACGGAGTACTAAACTGCAGTAATCATTAAAAACAGATGGAGAAATAACATGCCAACATTTGTACGTACAGATAAGTGCGACGGCTGCAAGGGTCAGGATAAGACCGCTTGCATGTATATTTGCCCGCACGACCTCATGATGCTTGACAAAGACGGTTCCGCAACCGGTCACGCCATGAAGGCCTATAACCAGGAGCCCGAGCAGTGCTGGGAATGTTATTCCTGCGTGAAGATTTGCCCGCAGCAGGCGATTGAAGCCCGTCACTATGCTGACATCGTGCCGCTGGGTGGTTCTGTTCAGCCGCTGCGTGGTACCGACTCCATTATGTGGACCATCAAGTTCCGCAATGGCACCCTGAAGCGCTTCAAGTTCCCGATTCGTACCACCCCGGAAGGTTCCATCGATCCGTACGGTGGCAAGCCGGAAGCGGATATGGCCAAGATCGAGGAGCCTGGCTTCTTTGTTCAGAGTGGCGGTTACCGTGCAGGCGATCCCAGCGAACTGATCAAGGTCTGATTCGGCACGATACAATCAATTCAAGTACGAGGAATTTAAAATGGCAGGTGAATTCGGAAATCCTGAGGTCGTCGAAGAAGAAGTTGATATTCTTCTCATCGGCGGCGGTATGGCATGTTGTGGTGCCGCCTATGAAGTAATGCGCTGGGCAGAAGGCACTGATCTTAAAATCAGACTGGTAGACAAGGCCGCCATGGACCGTTCCGGCGCCGTGGCCATGGGTCTGTCTGCTATTAATACCTACATCGGCACCGAGCAGGACCCGGCCGATTACACCCGTATGGTCTCCAACGACCTGATGGGCATTACCCGCGACGACCTGGCCTATGACATTGGCCGTCACGTGGACGAGTCTGTCCATCTGTTCGAAGAGTGGGGTCTGCCGATCTGGAAGACCGACGAGAACGGTGAGCGTTTTGACGGTTCCAAGGGTATGACGCCGCTGAAGGACGGTGGCAAGCCGGTCCGTTCAGGCAAGTGGCAGATCATGATTAACGGTGAATCCTACAAGTGGATCGTTGCCGAGGCGGCCAAAAAGGCGCTGGGTACCGACAACATCCAGGAGCGTATCTTCATCGTCAAGCTGGTTAATGACAAGAACGATCCTAACCGCATCGCCGGTGCAGTTGGTTTCTCGGTTCGTGAAGACAAGGTATTCATCTACAAGGCCAAGGCCATTCTGCTGGCTGCCGGCGGTTGTGTGAACATCTTCCGTCCGCGCTCCGTGGGTGAAGGCACAGGTCGTGCCTGGTACCCGGTCTGGAATGCCGGCTCTACCTACGCCATGGCGGCTGAAGCCGGCGCAGAAATGACCCTGATGGAAAACCGCTTCGTACCGACCCGCTTCAAGGACGGTTACGGTCCGGTCGGTGCCTGGTTCCTGCTGTTCAAGTCCAAGGCCACCAATGCCACGGGCGAAGTGTACATGGACCGCAACAAGGACATGCTGGACGACTACCCGCCCTATGGGCATGCCGCCGTTCCTGCTTCCTGCCTGCGTAACCACCTCATGCTGAAAGAGATGAAGGAAGGTCGTGGTCCGATCTGGATGGACACCGTGACTGCCCTTGCCAACCTGCGTGAAACACTGACGCCGCGCGAAGTGAAGCACCTCGAGGCGGAAGCCTGGGAAGACTTCCTCGACATGTGTATTGGCCAGTGTGGTATCTGGGTGGGTGAGAACATCGAGCCGGACAAGAAGAACTCCGAGTTGATGCCGACCGAACCCTACCTGCTGGGTTCACACTCCGGTTGCTGCGGTATCTGGGTGTCCGGCCCGACGGATGTCGGCGCGCCGACGGATGAGGCTTACAGTGAAGGCATACCCGAGCACCTGCCGAAGGGCTGGAACTGGGGTTACCGTTCCATGACGACTGTGACCGGTTTGTGGACTGCCGGCGATGGCGTGGGCGCTTCCGGCCACAAGTTCTCCTCCGGTTCACATGCCGAGGGTCGTCTCTGCGCCAAGGCCATGGTCAAGTACTGCCTGGACAACAAGGACCTGAAGCCCGAGCTGGATACGTCTGTAGAACAGCTGGTTGCCGATATTTACCAGCCGGTCAGGAACTACCTGGAGCACAAGGACTACACCACGGCTATCGACATCAACCCGCACTACATTACCCCGAAGATGCTGCAGTTCCGCCTGCAGAAGATCATGGACGAGTATGTAGCCGGTGTTGCGACTTACTACACTACCAATGAGCACATGCTGGCAGTGGCGGGTGAGAAGATGGACATGCTGAAGGAAGATGCCGAGAAGATGCGCGCCAAGGACCTGCATGAACTGCTGCGTGCCTGGGAGAACTATCACCGTATCATCACAGCAGAAGCACACCTGAAGCACATCGAGTTCCGTCAGGAATCCCGTTACCCGGGTTTCTACTACCGCATGGACAAGAACTTTGTGGATGAGGAAAACTGGAAGTGTTTTGTTAACTCTGTCTACAGCAAAGAAACCAAGAAGTGGACCTGTTTCAAGCGTGCACACGTTGATCTGGTCGACAAGTCCAAGCTGTTCAAGTAAGGATTGTCTTGCTGTTGGGGGACAGAATTCAATTCTGTCCCCATGCTAATAGAGTCCGGGTACCTCGCGGTACCCGGACTTTTTGTTTTCGGGGACAGACCACGTTTTTCTTCCTGTCCGCATGGCATTTCTTCAAAACGTAAAGAAAAACGTGGTCTGTCCCCAGTTAAGTTATTGAGGTAAACCTGATGTCTGACGAAGAAAAACTCATTGATCATTCACCGATCCAGGATACCCCGGTTGTCCCCAACCAGTTGCAGGGGGATGCCGTCATCCAGTTCCGGTGCCACAAGGATATCGATTGCTTCAATGCCTGCT
Source organism: uncultured Gammaproteobacteria bacterium (assembly GCA_965544015.1). GTDB lineage: Bacteria > Pseudomonadota > Gammaproteobacteria > UBA9214 > UBA9214 > UBA9214. The sequence goes on from CBEULV010000024.1 coordinate 2,924, forward strand.
GCAAAAATATCGATATTATGCTGACACCGTATGACATCCTGCGTTTGAAGCAGCGGTTGGGTATAACTTCAACAGAGTTTCTCCGGCAGTACACGGAACCCTTCGAGTTTGGCAAGAACAGTATTGCTGGCGTCAAGTACAAGCCGAAAGAGGGAACCAATGAGTGCCAGTTTGTTACTGATGAAGGCTGCAGCGTCTACGAGGACCGCCCTACCGCCTGTCGGTATTACCCGATCGGATTATTGTCAACGCGCCGCCAGGACGAGAACTTTGACCGGGCGTCCTATGCGCTGGTTATCGAAGATCATTGCCACGGACATTTAGAGGATCGCAAGCTCACCATTGATGAATACCGTAAGGAACAGGGACTGGAGGAATACGATGAGAAGGGCCGCGCCTGGCGACAGCTGATTCTCAAGGTGAAATCTGCCGGTCCGGCTATTGGCAATATGTCAAAGACCAGTCTGAAGTTCTTCTTCATGGCCTGTTATGACATGGATCGCTTTCGTGAATTTGTCAAAAGCGAAGGCTTTAACACGACCTACGATGTTGACCAGGAGGTCATGGACAAGATCCTGACCGACGACATGGCGTTACTGGACTTCGGCGATAGCATGATTCGCCAGATCATGTACGGTGAGGAAACCATTCCCCTGAAGAGTGACGCCCTGGAGCAGCACCTGAGCCGCCGTGGTGAACGCGAGTCAACGGTGCATGATGATATGGAACGACCGAGTATGGCGGCCTACGAAATGCCGGTCGACGGAGAGGATGAGAAAAACAGTTAACCCAGGTGGATAGGAAAATATTTAGGGTAGCCATATAAATATATAGTTATCTAAAATTATACATTACATGTAATAAGCTAGATTCAGCTTATTTAACAGTCGGTTATTAAATCACAAGAGTGGCTTCCTATGTGATGCGCTGCTGAATTGGATTGAGTTAACAGAAGCGGTTGAATATCAGCCGCTGAGGCGGCTGCCAGTCAATGGCTTGGTGGCTGGGTTGGTAGACACGCCGTCAGCAAGGTGTGCTTTCTCGATTGCCGCGAGGATGCCGTCAGTATCCAGTCCGCATTCTTCCAGCTGCTGCTGGTGATCACCATGCTCGATGAACGCGTCGGGTATGCCGAGGTTTATGGTCTGCACGGGCTTATCCAGCGTATTCAGAAATTCGTTTACGGCAGAGCCCGCACCGCCCTGCAGCACATTTTCTTCCACCGTCACAATGAGTTCGTGTTCGCTGGCCATGGCCGCAATCATGTCGGTATCCAGCGGTTTGACAAAGCGCATGTTGACCACCGTTGCATTGGTGGCTTCACCGGCAGCAAGCGCGGCGGTCAGCCGGCTGCCAAAGGCGAGGATGGCGACGCCGCTGCCATGGCGGCAGATCTTTGCCTTGCCGATTGGCAGTGATTCCAGCGAGTTGTCTGGCGCAACACCAGGCCCTGCGCCGCGCGGATAGCGCACGGCCGCCGGCCCGTTGTACAGGTATGCCGTGTTCAACATGCGTCGGCATTCCCGTTCGTCGGCAGGTGCCATCACGATCATGTTGGGCACGCAGCGCAGGAAGCCCAGGTCGAACACCCCGGCATGTGTTGCGCCGTCAGCACCAACCAGTCCGGCACGGTCGATGGCAAAGGTGACATCCAGGTTCTGCAACGCGATATCGTGAATGAGCTGGTCATAGGCACGCTGCAGAAAGGTCGAGTAGATGGCGACCACCGGTTTCAGGCCCTCGCAGGCCATGCCGGCGGCAAAGGTCAGTGCATGCTGTTCGGCAATGCCAACGTCGAAGTAGCGCTCCCTGAAGCGGTCGGCGAATTGCACCATGCCGGAACCTTCACACATGGCCGGTGTGATGCCGACCAGCCGCTTGTCATCGGCTGCCATGTCGCACAGCCAGTCACCAAACACGCGTGTGTAGGTGGTCCCGGATGAGGCCTTTTGTTCACCGGTGGCGCGGTCGAATGGTGTGACACCATGATAGACACAGGGATTCTGCTCGGCGTGGTGGTAACCCTTACCCTTGCGCGTTACCACGTGCAGCAGGTTACGGCCGCTGAGCTTGTGCATATTTTTCAGGGTGCCGACGAGAGTTGGCAGGTCATGGCCATCGACCGGGCCAATGTAATTAAAGCCGAGCTCCTCGAACAGCGTACCGGGCAGGATCATGCCCTTGAGATGTTCTTCCCAGCGGCGCAGGAAATGTTGTGCGCCAGGTAGTCGGCTGAGGGCATGCTTGCTGCCCTGGCGAATACCGGTGTACATGCGGCCCGACAGCAAGCGTGATAAATGATTGTGCAGTGCGCCGCGGTTCGGCGAGATCGACATTTCATTGTCGTTCAGGACCACCAGCAGATCACAATCCTGGTCGCCGGCATTGTTCAGCGCCTCGAATGCCATGCCGGCCGTCATTGCCCCGTCACCGATCACGGCCACGGTCTTGCGCGCGCTGCCCTGTTGTTTTGCCGCTACCGCCATGCCGAGCGCCGCGCTGATCGAGGTGCTGGAGTGCCCGGCGCCAAAGGCGTCATATTCACTTTCGCCGCGGCTCAGAAAGCCGCTCAGTCCGTTGCGCTGGCGCAGACTGTGCATTGCCTCGCGTCGCCCGGTGAGGATCTTGTGCGGGTAGGCCTGGTGCCCGATGTCCCAGACGAGCCGGTCATGCGGGGTATTGAATACGTGGTGCAGGGCGATGGTCAGCTCAACCGTACCCAGTCCGGCGGCGAGGTGTCCGCCGGTGGCAGACACCGACTCTAGCAGGAATTCACGTACCTCTGCCGCCAGCTGTACCAGCTGCGCGTCGTTGAATTCGCGCAGGTCGGCCGGGGTGTGGATGGTTTTCAGGAGCTGGTATCTGTTTGGCATGGTGTAACCGGTAGGGAATTCTAGCAAGGCCCGTCGAAAAAATCTTTATTTGCAGGCGCTTGACGGAGATTTCCAGATAGAAATCAGGGTTTTGTTCTGGATTGCCGGTAGCGGCTCAATGCCGCGCCTGCAGCAGTCCCGTTTGTTCCCGCAACGCCGGTATTACCTCGGCCTCGAACCAGGGATGGGTCCTGAACCAGCGGATATTGCGGGGGGAGGGGTGTGGCAGCGGGAAGTAATCCGGCAGGTAATCCCGGTATTGTCTGACTGTTTCCGCCAGTGATTGCCGCCTTGTGCCCAGGTAATAATCCTGTGCGTACTTGCCGATCAGCAACCGCAGCCGCAGCTCCGGCAATGCCTGCAGCAGGCGGTCATGCCAGAGTGGTGCGCATTCCGGGCGCGGCGGCAGGTCGCCTGAATTGCCCTTACCCGGGTAGCACAGTCCCATGGGGATAATGGCGATACGTGACTCGTCATAGAACTGGTCACGATCGAGTTGCAGCCAGTCGCGCAGTCGGTCACCGCTGGGGTCGTTCCACGGGATGCCGGTTGCATGCACACGGGTGCCGGGTGCCTGGCCGATGATCAGCAGGCGCGCCGTGCGGTTCGCGCGCAGCACCGGCCTGGGACCCAGCGGCAGGTGCTCGGCGCAGACCCGGCAGGTGCGTACTTCCTGCAACAACTGTTTGAACGTGCCCACGCTCAGCCTTCTTTCAGCATCTCCCCGAGTTCCAGCGGGGCACGGCGCTCGTCCTGTTCGTGCCAGCGGCGGAACACGTCGCGGCCGGCTTCCAGGTAGCGGCGCTGATCGGGATTGTCGTGGAAGCCCTGCAGGCGTTCACTGATGCTGCCGGTCTCGTTGATTGGCATGTTGAAATATTTGTTGATGAACGTCACAAAGATGCCGAGGGTTTGTGTCTCATCCAGGCCATACTGGCCGGACAGGTATTCAATCGCGCCGAAATGAAAGGCCATTACCTGGTACTGCTTGGGCGGGTAACGCCCGATATCTTCTCGGTCCACGCCCATGATGGTGGCTGTGGTGAAGCGTCCAAGGATCGCGTTGACCTCCTCGACCACGGTCGGTTTGCGTGGCCTGCCTGCAAACAGCTTGCTGAATATACCCATTAGCCTTACAGCCAGCGGCGTACGCGTTGTTTATAGTCGAGATATTCCTGGCCAAACAGTTCCTCCAGGTAACGTTCCTCGCGCCTGATGGCATACCGGGAAATGATAATGACGGATACCGGCGTCAGCAAAAGTACCCAGAGCGTATCGAGCCAGACCGCAGCGGTGATTTGCACCAGTGTCAGCACGATATAGAGCGGGTTGCGGGTAAAGCGGTACGGGCCGCTGACAAGTAGTGCACTGTCCGGTTTGTCGGGGCGTACGTCAGTTCCCTCGCGATTGAATTCAAGCAGGGCCCACATCGCAAGAGCGAAGGCGATGGTGATAATGATGCCGCCATACACCGTGCCGTGAATTCCATACGGCATTGCCAGGGGGTGTAGATTGTCGAGGCCTATACCACACAGGATGCTGATGCCGAAGATCAGTGGCGGGTGCAGGTGAACCCCCGGGCCGTGCCGATCTTCATCCTGTGGTAATGCGGTCATGATTTGTCAGTGCTCACGTGGCCCGGCAAAGTACCAGATGATCAGGCCAAGCAGTGGTAGGACCAGCACCAGCACGATCCACAGTACCTTCTTGCCGGTGGTGGTGGCGCTCTGGAAGATGTTGAGGATTGCCCAGATGTCTGCAGCGAGGATCAGTAAACCAAAAATGCCGCTCACTTCCATTGTTATTCTCCTGCGTATTTGTTGGTGGGTATGGACTCCGGGCGGACTGCCACGGCATCTTCATGGGACCGGTTATGCAGCATGATATCCATAAAGGTCTTCAGCGCAACCAGCGCCAGCAGCAGTCCCAGCGGTGAGCCCACCTTCTGCACCAGAAAACCACCGGCGATAACCGCGATATGCAGGACGGTGATGCGCGTGTAGGGTGCCTTCATTAATTGTTTGACTGTGCGCCGGCGGAATTCCTGTTGCCCGATGAACAGCAGCAGGAACGAGGCGCCGTGGCTGATCAGCAATGCAAGACAGGCCCACAGGAATTCCCGGGGCGCCGCTGCAAGTACCTGTTGTGTCAGGTCGATGAACATCTCGACCAGCACCAGTGGCCCTGGCCAGCTGTGTGCCTGTGCGATCTCCTCACCGGCAAACTGTGTCAGCTGCAGCACGAACAGGCCGTGGATCGCGCAGAAGCCGCCATAGTGGATGGTGAAAAACAGCATAATCGGCAAGGCATGCAGCTTTCCGACCGTCAGCATCTTGAGCAGGGTGTAGGCGCCGGCAATAAGATTTTCGGCCCAGTACAGCACCACGATGGAGCCTACGTCCCAGTCCAGGTAAAGGACGCCGAACACCGGCAGCAGGTTGGCGAGCAGCAGCGCCAGCTGCGGCAGGTCAGGACGAAACTTGCCGATGGCCAATGCTTCAGTTCCTGTTACCGGTCAGGTACAGCCACAGGAAACCGGACACGCCCGCAAGCAGCGAGGCGGCGAGGATGCCGGTCTTGGCCATCAGCAGCGACTCGGGCTGGTTCGCAAAGCCGAGTTCGGCAACAAAAATCGACATGGTGAAGCCGATACCGGCCAGTAATGAGACACCAACGATCTGTGTAAAGCGGGTGTTGGCCGGCAATTGCCCGATACCAAGTTTCAGAGCCAGCCAGCTGGCACCGGCAATGCCGATGACTTTGCCAAGCACCAGTCCGCCAGAGACGCCGAGCGTTACCGGGTGCAGGAGCGTGGCGGTCATATCATCGATGTTCAGCGGAATGCCCGCATTAAAAAGGGCGAATACCGGGATCACGAAGTACGCCACTGGCATGTGCCAGGCATGCTCCAGTCGTTGCAGTGGCGCTTCCACCTGGTGTACACCGTTTTCCAGTGTTTGCACGATGGCGCGCAGGCCGTCATTGGTCATGATGTTGCGGCCACCTTCCAGTGCGGTGTCAAAGCGCGTCATCAATGCGTGCACATAACTGCTGAAGCGCGCCGGGTCATACTTTGGCCTGGCAGGAACTGTAAATGCACCCAGCACACCGGCCAGTGTAGCGTGTACGCCGGACTGTAGCAGTGCGTACCACAGTAAAACTGCGATAAGGAAGTAGGGTAGTGGTTTGCGCACGCCGGACAGGTTCAGTGCCATCAGCAGTCCGAACAATGCGGCAGCAGCCAGTAACGGGCCGGCCACAATAGTGTCGGTATAAAACAGCGCGATGACGACCACCGCGCCCAGGTCATCAACGATTGCCAGTGCAACCAGGAAGGTAATCAGTGCCCTGGGTACCCGGCCGGCCAGCAGCGCAATGACGCCGATGGCAAATGCGATGTCGGTAGCCATGGGAATGCCCCAGCCACGCGCGGCCTCGCCGGAGGGGTTGATGGCGAAATAGATCAGTGCCGGTGCCACCATGCCGCCGATGGCGGCGATAATTGGCAGGGCTGCAGCGCGCGGATCGGCCAGTTCGCCAACCAGAAATTCACGCTTCAGTTCCAGTCCAACCACGAAAAAAAACAGCGCCATCAGGCCATCATTGACCCAGTGCTGAAGACTCATGTCGATTGACCAGTTACCGAATGCAACTCCAAAGTGAGTGTGCAGCACATGCAGGTAGGTATCCGCCAGCGCGCTGTTGGCCAGGATCAGCGCAACCACCGCCGTACACATCAACAGCAGGCCGCTGGTGGTCTGGCGGTGTATGAATTCCTCGAACGGGGTAATGACCCTGTCAAAGACGCGTTCCCACGGCGCATGGTAGACACCGTCTTCAACTCCTTCCCGCTGCTCATGTTTGCTATTCGTCATGTTCGTCGTGTCCGCGTGCAGTTACTGTGCTTATAGATATCGCCTGTATTTAAATGTATACCGGGAGTCTGGCCGGTTTGGCCGATGCATTTATTCGCTGGCAAACAGTGTCAGTGTCGCTTCCAGGTGCCGGTTATGCCACCAGGTACCATCCAGCCGCCAGGCAATCGTACTGGCAACTGCGATACTCGCCTCAATGGTGATCCAGGCCAGCACATTGTCATGATTGCCGTTCTTGTTCAGGCACACGGATTCAACGCGGGTGAGTGGGCGGAAAAGATGACGGACATCCTCTTCGGTGACGTCGCCGGGCAGGTGATCGATGCGGATCAGCATGGTCTGCCCTGTTGATCGTGTAATGCCGTTATTTCAGTCACTGACACGTTTCCAGTTTTCATCATCACGAACCAGTTCATGTCTGGCCCATTGGGTAAATTCCGTGCGCGTGGTAACGCCTGAGCTGCGCAGTCCCTTGCCGGCCACTACCTTGAACACCACCATGTCCCGGTCCGGATCATCGTGCGTTGACTGGTCAACGATCTGGCGTACCGACCAGTCCGTACCGAATGCCCCGTTGCTGAAGTAGCCACCCAGCACGATACGCTCGAGTGGCAGTTGACGCTTGCCTGCCTGCCCGGTGGCCAGTTCATAGATACGCAGCAGATCATGCTCCGAGACATCGATGTAGGAATCGATCTGCCCCAGCGCGGCGACCAGATCGGCATGTTCGATCGATGCCCTGACGTCGCCATCGGCCCTTGTCGGCGGCTCGTCGCGAATCAGCCAGGCCGGATAGCGCCTCCACTTGAGGGGATAATTAAAGACCACCGCAACGATCAGTATCACCAGTATATTGGCCAGCACTGGCGTGAGTACGAACTGGTAGCCCAGTGCATGCGTGCTTTCACCACCGATCACGGCCGCAAGTGCGGTGGCACCACCCGGCGGGTGGATGCAGCGCAGGTAGTACATGACGACGATGGCCAGCCCGACTGCCAGGCCGGCAGCGACAAATGTTTGCGGGACCAGCAGGAAACAGCTTACGCCGACCAGCGCCGAAACCAGGTGTCCACCCAGTACATTCCAGGGCTGGGAAAGGGCGCCATGCGGTACGGCAAACAGCAGTACAGCGGTGGCGCCTGTTGACGGGACGATGAGCAGCGCTCCTCCGGCGTCAAGGTAATGTGCGCTGATGGTCAGGATGGCAAAGATTGACACGAAGCCGCCCAGTGCAGAGACCAGTCGCTCGGTGTGGCTGACCGAGCCGGGAGTGAAGTCGAACAGGCGGTTAAACCATGACATGGTCGGGTGTTACAGGCCGGTTGTTTTGCGGCAGGAGTTTGCCAGACACAGCTATCTCTCCGGGTTGTTATTTCCCTGTTTACGCACGCCTGTCATCAGAAATCGAGTTTTCTGCGTATGTTATTCGCCGTTTCCAGGGCGTCTTCGATGCTGTCTGACAGGCAATTGAAATGCCCCATCTTGCGACCCGGGCGCGCCTCGTGTTTTCCATATAGGTGCAGGTGTGCGCGTGGCTCGTTCAGGATGTTTTCCCATGCCGGCTCCCCGTCCATCCAGATGTCGCCCAGCAGGTTGGTCATTACGACCGGTGACAGCAGTGTGGCGGCACCCGGTGGCAGCCCGCACAGGCAGCGCACCTGCTGTTCAAACTGCGAAGTGCTGCAGGCATCTACGGTGTAATGCCCGCTGTTGTGCGGGCGCGTGGCCAGTTCGTTGACCAGCAACCGTGCATCACGGGTGCAGAAAAATTCCACGGCGAGTACGCCGCAGTAGTTCATTGCATTGGCAAGCACGCCGGCCATTTCAACGGCGCGTGCAGCAAGTGCGGTATCCACCCGTGCCGGCACGATAGTGGTATCGAGGATACCGCTGGCATGCCGGTTTTCACCGATCGGGTAGCTCGTCATGGTCCCGTCGATGCCGCGCGCAAGAATGACCGAGACCTCGCGCTCAAGGTCGATCACCTCTTCAAGGACGCAGGGTAGGTTACCCAGTTGTTCAAAGGCCGCCTCGGCCTGTTCCAGCGTATCGACCGCCACCTGGCCCTTGCCGTCGTAGCCCAGCGATGCGGTTTTCAGCAACAGTGGCGTGGTGAGTTCAGCAAAGGCCTCTGCCAGGTCGCCGGCATCATAGATGGCGACGAATGGCGCGGTAGCCAGACCGTGTTCCTTAATGAAGGTTTTTTCACGGATGCGGTCCTGTGCGATGCGTACCGCAGCGGCATCCGGACGCACCCGGCAGAACTTTGCCAGGAACTCCAGGCTGTCTGCCGGTACGTTTTCGAATTCAGTGGTCACTGCGGCGCATTCATCGCCGAGCATCTGTAAACCGGCGTGATCGCTGTAGCCCGCCTGGATATGCTGGCTGGCGACCAGGCCGGCCGGGCTGTGTGGATCGGGATCAAGCACGACCACGCGATAACCCATGCTGTGTGCAGCCAGGGTGAACATGCGGCCGAGCTGGCCACCGCCCAGTACACCGAGTGTTGCGCCAGGCAGGATCACGGTTGTGCCGGCAGATCCATGGCAAGTACGCTGTCCTGCTGTTCCTTGCGGAAGCGATCGAGTTGTGCGGCGAGATTGCCGTCAGTGACTGCCAGGATGCTTGCGGCATAAAGGGCGGCATTTGCGGCGCCTGCCTCGCCGATGGCAAAGGTGGCTACCGGCACACCCTTTGGCATTTGTACGATGGACAGCAGTGAATCCATACCCTTGAGATAGCGTGACGGTACCGGCACCCCGAGCACCGGCACGGTGCACTTGGCGGCCAGCATGCCCGGCAGGTGCGCGGCGCCGCCGGCGCCGGCAATGATGCAGCTCAATCCGCGGCTGCGTGCCGTGGCGGCGTAATCGAACAGCAGGTCTGGGGTGCGATGGGCGGACACGACTTTTGCCTCGTACGGGATGCTGAATTGCCCGAGCATGCTGGCGGCGTGTTGCATGACATCCCAGTCACTGTTGCTACCCATGACCAGGCCGACGCGGGGTGCTTCGCTCATATTGCTGTCCATTTGTTGTACCAACGAAAGCATTTCATTTTAGCACCCAAAGCGGCGCCCTGACAGCTGACAGGCACCGATTTTTCATGCGGGCGGACGATAATGGCCCCTGAAAAGATCCGGGGCTGGCCCGGTTTCGAGTACAATGCGGCCTTTCCTGGCGATGGAGCTCACATGCTGGAAACCCTGTACGAATCCAATTTGACCAGTCTGCCGCTGCTGATGCGCGGCAAGGTGCGCGATGTCTATGGCGTGGGCGATGACCACCTGCTGATCGTCACCACCGATCGGCTGTCGGCGTTTGACGTGGTCATGCCGGACCCGGTGCCGGGTAAGGGCGCGGTGCTGACTGCGGTGTCCAATTTCTGGTTCCATTTCACGCGCGATATCGTCGCCAATCATCTCGCTGACCTGACGCTGGAAGAGGTGTTGCCCGACGCACAGGAGCGCGCGCAGGTGGAAGGGCGCGCCATCATTGTGAAAAAGCTCAAGGCACTGCCGGTCGAAGCGATCGTGCGTGGTTACCTGATTGGTTCCGGCTGGAAGGATTACCAGCAAAGTGGTGCGGTATGCGGTGTCGCACTGCCAGCCGGTCTGCAACTTGCAGACAAGTTACCCGAGCCGATTTTTACGCCCTCGACCAAGGCCGATGTCGGTGAACACGATATCAATATTGATTTCGCACGCATGCGGGAACTGATTGGCGACGCACTTGCCGAGCAGGTGCGCGATGTGAGTATCCGGATTTACTCCAGTTGCGCGGCCTATGCGCTGGAGCGCGGGATCATCATTGCGGACACCAAGTTTGAGTTCGGGCTCGATGACGAGGGCACCCTGGTGCTGATCGATGAAGTCCTTACTCCGGATTCCTCGCGTTTCTGGCCGGTCGACAGCTACCGCCCCGGTAGCAGTCCGGACAGTTTCGACAAGCAGTTCGTGCGCGACTACCTGGAGACGCTGGACTGGAACAAGCAGGCGCCTGGCCCAGGTTTGCCGGCGGAAATACTGGAAAAAAGCGCCGCCAAGTACCGCGAGGCACAGGCAATGCTGACTGGATAGGAATTAATCTCGCGCCAGGGAGAAAAGAAAAATACACCGAAGATTGCCACAGAGGGCACAGAGTAAAGGACTCAAGAAGATTCAAGTAGTCTGACCCCTTGAATAAAACAGGAGTTTGTTATGTATGGCTTCAATATTTCACTAAAGGGTGACATGCAGTCCATCCGCGAGCAGGTGACTGCTGAGCTGCAGAAGGAAGGTTTTGGCGTGCTGACCGAGATCGATGTTGCCGCCACGCTGAAAAAGAAGATCGGTGTTGAGCGCAAGCCCTACCTGATCCTGGGTGCCTGTAACCCGCAACTGGCCAACCAGGCAATTAACGCCGATCCCGACATCGGCCTGCTGCTGCCCTGTAACGTGGTGTTGCGCGAGGAAGACGACGGTTCCATTAATGTCGGTTTCATGGACCCTGTTGCGGTACTTGGCCTGGTGGACAGGGAAGGCGTGACGGAACTCGCCACCGAGGTGCGCAGCCGGCTGGAACGTGTAAGGGATGCCATTGCGGGGTAAGGCAAACCCGGGTTTCCCGTTTCGTGCCAAGGCGCAAAGAAGAATCTATTGCCACACGACTACATGGATGTAGGAGGTAGAGCAACGCAGGAGCAGTTGCCGAGAGAACACAGAGAAAATCACTGCTTATTGCGGGGCAGATTTGTTGTAGGAGCGCAGTTCACTGCGCGAACGCTTCCGCGGAGCAAGCTCCGCTCCTACGGAGTGCGCCTGGTTGTTGTAGGAGCGCAGTTCACTGCGCGAACGCTTTCGCGGAGCAAGCTCCGCTCCTACAGGACTGGCTTATTGACGTAGTCGCTTGATGCGACAGGCTACGTTATTTAAGGCTGCTATAGAAGGCAGAAATATTGTCTATATCCGCGTCGCTCAGGGTTTTTAACATCGCCCCCATCATGGGGTAGTTGCGTGTCCCGTCCATGTAGGCCTTGGTCGCCTTGACGAGATAGGCCTCCTTTTGGCCGGCAAGATTTGGATACAGGTCATTGGTGCCGATCCCGTCAGCGCCATGACACGCAACGCAGGCCGATGATTTTTCCTTCCCGGCAGCGGCATCACCTGCCTGTGCCACATTTAACAGGCCCATACAAAGGATTAAGCAAACGACAGGCGTGATTTTCAATTTCATCATCTCTTCTCCTAACTGGAACTACATGATATCTTCACGGCATGCTTTTACTCGTCAACATAAGAATCAATCGCGACTGAGCCGGCGCTTAATCTCTCATTACGTATCCTTTTTACTACATCCTAAGTCATACACAAGTTGATCTGTATCAATAAAGAATGATATAGGGTTGTGCTAAAACTACCACACAGCATCACACCAAAGCGTGAAAGCGTGATAAACCAAATGTTTGGGTGGCGTGAGTTGGAAGCTGCGTCAAGCGGAGGACTGTTATGACAAATCAAGGTTTTCTACCTTTTCAACATCTGACGGGATGCCATAAGGCTTTGTACACCGTGACCCTGCTGATATTAGGTACGGCGTACCTGTTTGCCATGATTCAGACTTTCTCAGTTCATGCAAGCCGGGACGGTGAGCCTTGGCTGTCCCCAAACGATCTGGTTCTGGCTTACAGTGGCAGCTCGGAAGGCACTCGTCTGGAAGCGGCCATCAGGGGCCCCATGTCGGGGATGCTGCATGAGGAAGACGTTGTGGAAATCGTTGCGTGGATTCAGGATGGGGCTAAAGCGGAAATATATGAGGACAAGATAGTTCCAATTATGGAGGAGCACTGCTTCAACTGCCATGGCGATAATGAACAATCGCGTGCGTCATATCCGCACAACCCCATTTTGGAAGGCCATGGTAATGTCATGAAAATGGTGAAGATCGATACCGGTGCGGATGTCCTCACCCTGATACGTGTCTCACATATCCACCTGTTCGGTATGACCTTCATATTTTTTATTGTGGGTGGAATATTCCTGCATGCCTACGTTCAACCGGGGTGTGTGAAATGTATCATTCTGATAACGCCCTTCATTTCCATCATGGTGGATATATTCTCGTGGTACTTGACCAAGATTTATGAGCCATTTGCATGGGTAATCTATATTAGTGGTATTCTTATGGCATTGTCTTTTGCTACCCAATGGATTATCTCTATGTACCAGATGTGGTTTTACAGGTTACCCGACGATTACACGGATGGCAGTTACACGGATGGCAGTTGCAAATAACTGCCATTAGTTGCCAGGCAGAGCGGTTACAATCAGATTGAGTCAGTTGCCTGGTTGTGTGGCCATGCATATCAGGTTGCTGTAAGTTGGTCGTAACACATCTATAGATTCAGGAGAGGAAGTTATGCGGACCCGTATACTCAGTATTATAATTATTATGGCCATTCCTTTTTTTGGTACGGGCTGTAGCAAACCGGTCAGTTTTACAGACGATGTTAATCCGATCCTGGTATACAACTGTTTGACATGCCATGCTGGTGGTGAGGGCTCCGTAAAGAGCGGGTTCAACGTGCAGAATTATGACAGTTTGATGGGAGGAACAAAATTCGGTCCGGTTATTGTGCCCGGAGACAGTGAATCCAGCACGTTGTACCGGTTGGTTGCGCAAAAGGTTGAACCTGAAATACAAATGCCGCCACACCATGATGAATCGCTTGCGGAGGGAAGGCGGGAGCCGCTCACACCGGAGCAGGTTGAAACCATCAAGATGTGGATTGACCAGGGAGCAAAGAATAACTGAGCATGGAATGTACTCCTTGAGCCCGGGAACTGACGATTAGACCGCTTCAAGAGAGTGTCATAGTTCAGATAACAGTGGTATCAACAGCGGCGGCCTGCGGGTCGCCGTTTTTGTTTGTGCCCCCTGTGAGCGGCTTGTGCATGGGGGTGCTGTTGGGTGGTTAATGATCGGTTGTATCTTCAGGGGATTAGCCTTCGCCTCAGATGTGGTTCTACAAACTGCCTCCACAGATTGCCTGGCAAGGTCGGCGAGTTGCCCGGGATGGATGATTAATACAGATAAAACCCGGCATTAGGTCGTTGGTATCAAATCTAACAACTGGATTGCGTATGTCGGCGCGACTATAATTCAGCTCTTGCCCGGTCCGTTGAAGCCGCGAAATAAATTTCTTTTAATATAATGAGGCGCGGAAGTTTCGGTAACTTTCTTGTACATGTGTGACCACTCGTATTACCCACAGAGGAGATAGCTCTAATGAAGAAATGTAAAATTACCATTCTCTTAACCTCTCTTGCCGCTCTTTTGCTGGTAGGGGTTTCAGCAGTTCAAGCTGAACAAACCAAACGGCCTGGCGCAGGAAAAACAGCTGACTGTGAAGCATGTCATGGCGTTAACGGATGCTCCCCAATGGCCGGCCTCATGCCCAAGCTTTGCGGGCAAAATAAGGACTATCTCGTCATGACGCTCGTACAATTCCAGGACGGTTCACGCCCTAGTCCTATTATGCGAGAGGCAACGAAGGGCTTGTCCGATGAGCTGCTTGATCAGCTTGCCGATTTCTTTGCGCGCGCACCCGTCAAAGGAAAATAATCAGTCCTTGGGTAAACCCTCGGCTAATTCGGGAGCAGTATACTTATTTCAAAGTCAACCCGAACAAATGTGCGGAACTACATATACTGTTCCCGGAATTGGCTGAATGTTTC
>CBEULV010000025.1:0-16406 GCA_965544015.1 uncultured Gammaproteobacteria bacterium
GTACCGCTATGTGCATGATCACGACGAGGCCATGGACGTGGCGCAGGAGGCCTTCATCAAGGCCTACCGGTCACTGGACAAGTTTCGCGGCGACAGTGCTTTTTTCACCTGGATCTACCGGATCGCGATCAATACGGCAAAGAACCACCTGGTCGCGAGTGGCCGGCGTCCGCCCAGAACGGACCTTGATGCTCAGGAAGCGGAACAATATGACGGTGCAACGGGTCTTAGGGAGTATGCAACGCCCGAGCATATCTTGTTGCGGGACGAGCTGAAGGAGACCATTGCCAGCGCTATCAGGGAATTGCCGGATGATTTGCGCACGGCTATCACCTTGCGGGAACTGGAAGGATTGAGTTATGAAGAGATTGCGCAAACCATGGAATGTCCGATCGGGACGGTTCGCTCGAGGATTTTCCGGGCACGTGATGCCATCGACAACAAGTTGAAAACATTACTGGGCTAGAGAACGGGTTGAACAAATGAAGGACAAGATACACGAACAGCTTTCGGCGCTGGTGGATGATGAACTGGCGGATTCGGAACAGTCTTTACTGGTCAGACAACTGCTCAAGGAGTCTGATCTCAGGGAGCGACTGTCACGCTACCAGACAATCAGTGATGCGCTGCATGATCATCTGCCGCAGCAGATCGATACCCGCTTCCATGAGCGTGTTCATGCGGTCGTGCAGCAAGAGGCTGTCATCAATGCCGCGCCTTCCCGGTATGTTGCGCTGTTGCGGCCGCTGGCCGGATTGGCCGCTGCTGCCTCGGTAGCGATTGTCGCTGTCGTGTCACTGCAAACCCTGCGCCAGGAAGACCCCGCCGCCACACCGTCCGTGGCAACGGCGCCGACCGTTGACAGCTACATCCGTGCGGAGAATGCGCCGACACCGGTCGTGCCGGCACGTGGCCTCGATATCTACCTGGTTAATCACAATGAATATGCAGTCAATCGCGGTATGCAGGGCATGCTGCCCTATGTCCGTATCGTCGGTCAGGCCATGCGGCCTGAAGATGGCGGGGAAGCTGAATGACGGCATGTGTGTAACTGGTCGCGAGTTTGCATGGGGCTTGGCAGGAAATGAAGTTGTGAGACTGTTACTGGTTGTGTTGCTGGCCGTGTCCGGTCAGGCAGTTGCCCAGGAAGGTGCCCGTCAATGGCTGGACGACATGTCCGGCGCATTGCAAACGCTCGATTACGACGGCACTTTCGTTTATCTCCATGATGGCAAGCTCGAAGCCATGCGCGTTATTCACCGGGTGGACAAGGGCGGGCAGCGCGAGCGCATGGTTTCGCTGACCGGCAGTGCCCGCGAGGTGCTGCGCGATGACAAGATGGTCACTTGCATCATGCCGGATAACAAATCCGTCATGGTTGGTCAGAGCCGGCCACTACAGCCGTTTCCTGTCGTGCCCAGGGATCTCGGCAGCGTATCGCCGTACTATCTGCTGGAAGATGTCGGTGATGACCGCATGGCCGGTTACGCGGCCAGGGTGATTGCCATTACCCCGCGCGACAGCTTTCGCTATGGTTATCGTTTCTGGATTGACAAGGACACGCGCATGCTACTCAAGTCGGACCTGACCGATGGCGATGGCAAGCCGATCGAGCAGATGATGTTTACCCGGCTCAGTATCGGCGGCGATATCCCTGCCGGTGATCTGCAGCCGTCACTGACCGGTGATGGCTATACCTGGCACAGTCAGATGAATGTGCGCAGGAAGTCCGGCTACCAGGAAGGCAAGCCTGCCTGGCAGGTCGGCAAGTTGCCTGCCGGTTTCAGCATGACCCATTTCCAGCACAAGCGCATGCGTGATGCTTCCACGGATGCACAGCACATGGTGTTCAGTGACGGTCTGGCGACTGTTTCAGCCTACGTGGAGAATGCCGACTCGATACAGGATCCTCTGGTCGGCCTGTCCAGCATGGGCGCCATGAATGCTTATGGTGTGCTGCGTGATGGCTTCCAGGTGACTGTGGTGGGCGAAGTGCCGCCTGCGACGGTGGAGATGATTGCGACCTCGTTGACCCGTGTTGGGGAATAGCTGAATGATTGAAGAATCCGGCCAGGTTGTAGAACTGGAAGGGGAGTACGCCTGGATCGAGAGCGAGCGCAGCACGGCCTGTGGAGGCTGTGCAGTACGCAAGGGCTGCGGTACGGGGGCCTTGGCCCGGGTGCTGGGGCAGCGACCTGTGCGCCTGCGCGTCATCAACCGCATCAATGTGGCTGTCGGTGATCGCGTGGTGATCGGTATTTCAGAATCAGGACTGTTGCGCGGTTCGCTGGCCGTGTATGCGGTGCCGCTGGCAGCCCTGTTTGCCGGTGCGCTGAGCGGTCATTTTATCGGGGGTTACCTGTGGCCGGCAGTACGTGACCCGCTTGCCATTGCCGGTGCCGTTATCGGTCTGCTGGCAGGACTTGCCTGGTTGCGGCAGTTTGGCCGCCGTACCAGGAACCACGAGGCATACCAGCCGATCGTACTTCGCAAGCAGTTGACCACTGTCGTTCATGAGTAAGGCGGTTGCTGCAGAATAACAACTTGGTAGACACAAACAAATTATGGAGATTCGCATGTTGAAGTCAGCAAGGTTTGCAATATTTTCACTGGGCACTGTTCTTGCCCTGCTAATGAGTGTGCAGCCTGTTCAGTCAAGTCATCTGCCCGGATTTACCAAGCTGGTAAAGGATGCCAGCCCGTCCGTGGTCAACATCAGTACCACGCAAAAGATCCAGACCGGCATGCCGCACTTGCCGGAGGGTTTTGAGATGCCCGATATGCCGGAAGGCAGTCCGTTTGGCGAGTTGTTCAAATACTTCTTTGACCAGGAAAAAGAGGGTGGGCCCAGCTACCGGGATGCCAAGTCACTGGGTTCCGGGTTCATCATTTCCGAAGACGGTTATGTGATCACCAACTATCATGTGGTCAAGGGGGCCGATGAAATTATTGTGCGCCTGAGTGACCGCCGTGAACTGAAGGGAGAGGTCATCGGCGAGGACAAGCGCAGTGATATTGCCTTGCTCAAGATAGAGGCCAAAAACCTGCCGGTGGCGAAGATTGGCAAATCGCACGATCTTGAGGTCGGTGAATGGGTGCTGGCGATCGGCTCGCCATTCGGGTTCGATCACTCGGCCACGGCCGGTATCGTCAGTGCCAAGGGGCGCAGCCTGCCGCGCGAGAATTATGTGCCGTTCATCCAGACCGATGTCGCCATTAATCCGGGCAATTCCGGTGGCCCACTGTTCAACCAGAGCGGCGAGGTGGTGGGCGTGAACTCGCAGATATACAGCCGCACCGGTGGTTACATGGGGCTGTCATTCGCGATCCCGATTGAAGTAGCCATGGATGTCATCGATCAGCTCAAGACCAAGGGCCGCGTCAGTCGCGGCTGGCTTGGGGTGCTGATCCAGGATGTCACGCTGGACCTTGCTGAATCGTTCGGCATGAAAAAGCCGCGCGGCGCGCTGGTGGCCAAGGTTTTGCCGGACAGTCCGGCGCAGGCCGCCGGGATCAAGGTGGGTGACGTGATCGTGAAATTCAACAACAACGAAGTCATCAATTCAGCCAATCTTCCCCCTATTGTCGGGAGCACCAAGGTAGGTGTCGAGATCCCGGTCGAGGTTGTGCGCAATTCGCGCAACAAGACCATTAAGGTGACGCTGGGCGAGCTGCCGGAAGAGAGTGATGACAAGGCGCGTCCCGACAAGGCGAAAAGCGGGAAAACCAACCGCCTGGGTATCACCATTTCTGCTCTGACGGAAGAGCAGATAACCGAACAGAACGTCACCGGTGGCGTACTGGTAACGAAAATAGTCAATGGCCCCGCTTCGCGTGCCGGGGTACGCCATGCTGACATTATCCTCAGCGTTGATGGCGACAGTATCGAGGGCGTCAGGCACTTTAACGAACTGGTTGAAGACCTGCCGGCCGGCAAGACCGTACCCTTGCTGGTGCAACGTGGCGGCAGTCCGACCTTCCTCGCCGTGAAGGTGCCGGAGGCCGAATAGACCGCTCGTGTGCATCACCTGACTGTCTACATTCGCCGTGGCTGTCACCTGTGCAGCGACATGACGCAGGCGCTGGAGCGCCTGCGTCATGAGCTGGAATTTACTTACTCGACCATCGATATCGATCCGGATCCCGAACTGGTGAGCCGCTATGGCAGCCGGGTGCCGGTGCTGGCAGAGCAGGACACCGAGATCTGCTATTACTTTCTCGAAGAAGAGCGGCTGCGCGCGCATTGCTCGCAGGCTGCCGCCCCACGCCATGAGTGACTTGGTTGAGGGTTTCTGTATAATTCAAAACTTTTACGGCAATCAGTAACTTGTGGCCTGTACCTTCATGCTCCTGACGTTTCGGCATGGGCGTATCCCTGTGCACGGAACCTACGGCATCGACATCCATGATCGATAATTCGCATACCCGCAATTTTTCCATTATCGCCCACATCGATCATGGCAAGTCCACGCTGGCAGACCGTTTCATCCAGGTCTGTGGCGGACTGACGGATCGCGAGATGGGGAACCAGGTGCTGGATTCCATGGACCTGGAACGGGAACGTGGTATTACCATCAAGGCGCAGAGTGTCACGCTGCAGTACCAGGCGCGCTCTGGCGAGCTCTACGAACTCAACCTGATTGATACCCCCGGGCACGTGGATTTTTCCTACGAGGTGTCCCGTTCGCTGGCTGCCTGTGAGGGTGCGCTGCTGGTTGTCGATGCCGCACAGGGGGTTGAGGCGCAGAGCGTGGCCAATTGCTATACCGCCATCGAGCTCGATCTCGAGGTGGTCCCGGTACTCAACAAGATTGACCTGCCGGCGGCGGAACCCGAGCGGGTTATCCGTGAGATAGAGGAAATCATCGGCCTGGAAGCCGAGGATGCAGTACGCACCAGCGCCAAGACCGGAGAGGGCGTAGCCGATGTGCTGGAGGAGCTGATCCGGCGTATTCCGCCCCCCGGGGGGGATGCCGAGGCGCCGTTGCAGGCACTGATTATAGATTCCTGGTTCGACAGCTACGTCGGCGTGATTTCGCTGATTCGAGTGAAGGAAGGGCGGCTGTCGCGGCGTGACAAGATCCGCGTGATGTCGACCGGCCGTGGTTTTCAGGTCGAGAAACTGGGTGTGTTCACACCCAAGCAGGAAGAGCGTGACACGCTCGAGGCCGGCGATGTCGGCTTTGTCATCGCCGGTATCAAGGATATCGAGGGTGCGCCGGTGGGCGACACGTTGACACTGGTAAACAATCCGGCGGCAAGTGCGTTATCCGGGTTCAAGACGGTGCAGCCGAATGTGTTTGCCGGCCTCTACCCGGTTAGTTCAGACGACTATGAGTCCCTGCGCGATGCCCTGCAGAAGCTGCGTCTGAATGACGCGGCACTGCATTACGAACCGGAGACCTCCGAGGCGCTGGGGTTCGGTTTCCGTTGCGGCTTCCTCGGGATGCTGCATATGGAAATCGTACAGGAGCGGCTGGAGCGCGAGTATGACCTGGACCTGATCACGACCGCACCGACGGTAATCTACGAGGTGCTGGATGTCCGTCAGGAGGTACTCAAGATCGATAACCCGGCCAGTCTGCCGCCGGTGAACAAGATCGAGGAGATACGCGAGCCGATCATCATGGCCAACATACTTGTGCCGCAGGATTACGTTGGCAGTGTCATCAACCTGTGTATCGAAAGGCGGGGGGTGCAGCGTGACATGCAGTACCTGGGCAGCCAGGTGTCGCTTAACTACGAACTGCCACTGAGCGAGGTGGTGCTGGACTTCTTCGACCGGTTGAAATCCGTGAGCCGCGGTTATGCCTCGTTTGACTACCATTTCCTGCGTTTCCAGGCAGCACCCCTGGTGAAGCTGGATATCCTGATCAACGGCGAGCGGGTAGATGCGCTGTCGCTGATTGTACACCGCGACCTGGCGCAGGCGCGCGGCCGCCAGCTGGCTTCGCGCATGAAGGAATTGATTCCGCGCCAGATGTACGATGTGGCAATCCAGTCGGTCATTGGTGGGCAGGTGATTGCGCGCACAAATGTGAAGGCGCTACGCAAGAATGTCACCGCGAAGTGTTATGGTGGCGACATTAGCCGCAAGCGCAAGCTGCTGGAAAAGCAGAAGGCGGGCAAGAAACGCATGAAGCAGTTCGGCAAGGTGGAAATCCCGCAAGCCGCCTTTCTGGCCGTGCTGCGGCTGGATAATGAATGAACACGGGCAGGCGCATATAATGGCCGGATTGCCGATATACCGATCGCAGAGGACATGATGAATCTTGATTTTCCGACAATCCTGGTGGCTGCCACCCTGTTTACCGGGCTGGGCTGGGCACTGGATGCGACGTTGCTGGCGCCGGCAAGGCGTCGCAAGGCCGCCGGGCTGATGGCAAGCGGTGCCGCAGAGGATTCGGCACAGGTGACGGCATCGCTCAGGGAGTCCACCCTGGTGGAGTACTGCAAGTCCTTTTTCCCGGTTATCCTGGCGGTGCTCCTGTTGCGCTCCTTCCTGGTCGAGCCGTTTCGTATACCCTCGGGCTCGATGATGCCGACACTGCTGGTTGGCGACTTCATCCTGGTCAACAAGTTTGCCTATGGAATCCGCCTGCCGGTTGTGAATACCAAGATCATCGAGGTCGGCGAGCCGCAGCGGGGAGACGTGGTGGTATTCCGTTACCCCAAGGAACCCTCGGTTGACTACATCAAGCGGGTAATCGGCCTGCCGGGCGACCGGATTGGCTATTTCAACAAGGTCGTTTACATTAACGGCGAGCCGGCCGGGCAGGTGCCGGGCGGTGTCTATATCGGCAAGGGCTCGGGTGTCAGCATGTCCGGCGCCAGTCGGCGCAGGGAACAGCTGAGCGATGTACAGCATGACATTCTGGTCATGCCGCGCACCGCCAGCCTGGAAGGCGAGTACGTGGTAGGAGAAGACGAGTACTTCGTGATGGGTGACAATCGGGACAACAGCAATGACAGTCGTTTCTGGGGCAGTGTTCCCGAGAGTCATCTGGTCGGCAAGGCATTCAGCATCTGGATGAACTGGGACAGTGCCAATGGGGGCGCCGATCTGGGCAGAATTGGTACCAAAATTCACTAGGGAAAACTCGAGGGAAAAGTTATGCGTTCATTGACTCGACAAAAGGGTATGACGGGAATCGGCTGGCTCATCGTGCTGGGCCTGATTGGTTTCTTCGTATTGCTGGCGCTGAAGATGGTGCCGTCCTACCTTGAGTACTACAAGGTTGTTTCCACGCTGGATTCCATGAAGAAAGAGTCCGGGTTCGAGTCGCCGCGCGAGATACGCAAACTGCTGGAGCGTCGCTTCGATATCAGTTATGTCAACACCATTACACCCAAGGACGTAATAATAAAATCAGCCGGACAGCACTATAAAGTACAGGCGAAGTATGACGCGCGCGAGCACCTGTTCGGCAATGTCTCGGTGGTGATGACTTTCAACAAACAGGTTATGGTGAAAAAGTTTTGATACGTAATCCGGACCTGCTGCAAAAACACCTGGATTACCGGTTCAATGACGCTACGTTACTTGAGCAGGCACTGACCCATCGCAGTGCCGGCAGCAGGAACAACGAGCGCCTGGAGTTCCTGGGCGATGCTATTCTCGGAGGAGTTGTAGCCGGGGAGCTTTACCAGCGGTTCCCGGGCGCAAAAGAGGGCAGGCTGAGCCGCCTGCGTGCCAGCCTGGTACGGCGCGAGTCACTGGCGGATATCGCGCAATCATTGCAGATTGGTGATTACCTGCAGCTCGGAGCCGGCGAACGCAAGAGCGGCGGGCACCATCGTGATTCCATCATGTCCGACGCACTGGAGGCCCTGCTGGGTGCGATTTACCTGGACGGGGGGTATGCACCCTGTCGAGAGTGCATTCTCGGGCTGTTTGCCGGCAAACTGGAGTCACTGGCTGACACCACGGTGCTCAAGGACTCGAAGACCCGCCTGCAGGAATTCCTCCAGGCACAGCACAAGGCGTTGCCGGCATATTCTGTTGTTCTGGTCAGTGGCGAGGCGCATGCACAGTCGTTCCGGATCGAGTGCTCGGTCGCGGGAGTCGAGCCAAGCATGGGGGAGGGTGGTAGCCGTCGCCAGGCCGAACAGGATGCGGCAGAGAGAATGATCGAGCAGCTTGCCCCGGACTGAGTGATGACTGGTGAATTCCATTGTGGATATATTGCCCTGGTAGGGCGGCCCAATGTCGGCAAGTCTACCCTGCTGAACCGTATCCTTGGTCAGAAAATCAGCATTACCTCGCGTCGCCCGCAGACCACGCGACACCAGGTGTTGGGGATCAAGACACTCGAGCATGCCCAGTTGATATACGTCGACACCCCGGGTATCCACGATTTCAGCGGCCGCGCCATGAACCGTCACATGAACCGCACGGCCAGTGCGGTGCTGCGTGACGTGGATGTGGTTGTCTTCATTGTCGAGGCAATGCGCTGGTTGCCGGATGATGAGCTGGTGCTGAAAAAGCTGGCTGATGTGGACTGCCCGGTGGTGCTGGCCGTCAACAAGGTCGACAGAATCCGCAATCGCGATGAGTTGCTGCCGTTCCTGCAGGGCCTGTCGGAAAAACGTGCATTTGATGAAATCATTCCGATTTCCGCCAGCAGGGGAACCAACCTGCAGGCCCTGGAGGCCTGTATCGAGACCCGCTTGCCGGTAGCGCCTCCCCATTACCCGGAAGACCAGGTGACCGACCGTTCCGAGCGTTTCCTGGTCGCAGAACTGGTGCGCGAAAAACTGTTCCGCAAGCTGGTGCGGGAGTTACCCTACGGATTGACCGTAGAGATTGAGTCGTTCCAGCGTGAACCACGGATAACGCATATCCACGCGTTGATCTGGGTAGAGCGCCAGAGCCAGAAGAATATTGTGATCGGCAAGCAGGGCGCGCTGCTCAAGGAGGTCGGGCAGCAGGCACGCCGTGATATCGAGGCGCTCATCGGCGGCAAGGTAAATCTGAAACTGTGGGTGAAGGTGAAGGAAGGCTGGGCGGATGATGAGCGCGCATTGCGTAGCCTGGGGTATACGGATAATGGATGAGAACGACCCTGCGTTATTCTCATTGTGTACACAGTGGTGTCGGGTTGTTTTTGTTTCACCCGCAAACGGAACTTCCGTATGACTGACAGGGTGCCGGTTCCGGATATTCACCATGGCTGTGGTTGACAGGGTTTCTCTTGAGCCCGCCTGGGTGTTGCATCATTACCCCTACCGGGATTCCAGCCTGCTGCTGGAGGTGTTCACGCGCGAGTACGGTCGCGTCGGGCTGGTTGCGCGCGGTGCACGTGCCGCAAAGGGGCGCTGGCGCAACCAGCTGCAGAAGTTGCAGCCATTACTGTTGTCATGGAACATGCGCGGTGAACTCGGCACGCTGACCGGGGCCGACAGCCGTGCGATGCCGGCTGTTTACCGTGGGCGGCAGGTGCTGTGCGCCTGTTACCTGAACGAGTTGCTGTTACGCCTGTTGCGCCGGCATGATCCGCATCCGGGGCTGTTTGATGCCTATGAACAGGCGGTTGCTGCACTGTCGAGCAGCGAGGAACAGGCATTGCGCTGCTTCGAAAAGCACTTGCTGCAGGAGCTGGGTTACGGCCTGTTGCTGGACCAGGAGGCTGACAGTGGTGCGCCGATCGATGCAGATGCGCTGTATGAATACCGGCTGGAAAGCGGGCCGGTGCGTTGCCGCCAGCCTGCCGGTGACGGTATTTATCTGAATGGCGCCAGTCTGCTGGCGCTGCAGAAGGAAAAACTGGACGGACAGCAGGTCTGCCGCGAGGTGAAGACCCTGATGCGCGCTGCGCTGAGGCTGTACCTTGGTGCACGCCCGTTGAAGACGCGGGCTGTGCTGCAGCAACTGGCCTCATTGTCACGTACGGGAACACTGTCTGCCGGCGCTGCCGGCGCCAAATCTGGAATGTAACTGCCGGGGCAGAGTGGAATGCAACTGGGTGTCAACATCGACCATATCGCAACTGTGCGCCAGGCGCGGGGTACGGCCTATCCCGACCCGGTACAGGCGGCGCTGTTATGTGAACAGGCCGGTGCCGACAGTATCACGCTGCACCTGCGCGAGGATCGTCGCCACATCCAGGACCGTGACGTGATTGCATTGCGTGAGCGGCTGGTCACGCACATGAACCTGGAGATGGCGGTTACTGACGAGATGCTTGGGTTTGCATGCCAGCTCCGGCCCGCCGATTGCTGCCTGGTGCCGGAACGTCGTGAGGAGCTGACCACGGAAGGCGGTCTGGATGTTGCCGGGCAACTGCCACGCGTTAGCGAGGCATGTGCGCGACTTGCCGACGCGGGTGTGCGTGTTTCGTTGTTTATCGACGCAATTCCCGGGCAGATTGAGGCGGCGGCGTCCACTGGTGCACCCTGTATTGAGATTCACACCGGACATTTTGCCGATGCACAAGATGCACAGCAGCAGGCGGTGGAGCTGGACCGCATCATGGCGGCCGTGCAGCAGGGTGTCGCGGCAGGGCTGACGGTGCATGCCGGTCATGGTCTGCACTATGAAAACGTCCAGCATATCGCATCCATCCCGGAAATCCGCGAACTCAATATCGGGCATGCCATTGTGGCACGTGCCCTGTTTGCCGGACTGCCTGCCGCTGTTGCCGAGATGAAACGGCTGATAGTGGATGCCTCTGACTGAGTGCGCGCTGGCTAGTGGTAGCCGCTAGCGTGCAGGGTGGTATCGATGATGTCCATGGTGCGTATGAAGTACACGTCGATGGTATGCGGGTCTTCCGTTTTCAGCGCCAGACGCAGTTCGCGCAGACAGGTTTCCAGTTCATAGGCCTCGCAATACGCGGCGGCACCGAGAATCTGGTGAACACTGTCACGCAGGCGGCGGTAGTTGTCATCGGCATGTGCCTGCGCCATTCGGCTGCGGTGTTCCGGCAGTTCCAGCAGCAGCTGTGCAAACAATTCGCGTGAAAATTCCCGCGCAAGTGATTCGAGCTTCAGGTCGTCTTCCGGTAATATCGGCAATTCCGGAACATCCGGGCCGGTCATTTGGGGGGTTGCCGCCGTGTCCGGCTGGAGCAATGCATGCCAGGCCTTTTTCAGGAATCCGGTCATGCGGGATTTCAGCCGGGCAAACATGCGTGCTGGCAAGACTCCGTTCGTTGCATTCCCTTGGGACATCACGGGTTGCCTGTGTGGCGGAAATCCACCAGTCGACCCCGTGACATGCATGCTAATCGATTTTTTCACGCGGTGTCATGCCTCCCCGGTAAGCAGCAGCAGATAATCGCTGTCTGATTTTTCCTGTTCTTCGGTATACTGTGCAGATTCAGCCAACTGTGAACAGATTATGGATTTCCCGACCCTGGAAGCGACCGTTGGTAATACCCCGCTGGTGCGGCTGCAACGTCTGCCCGGCACGACATCCAATTGTGTGCTGGTCAAACTGGAAGGCAATAATCCGGCCGGTTCGGTAAAAGACCGTCCGGCGATGAGCATGATCCGGCATGCCGAACGGCGTGGTGAAATCAAGCCCGGCGACACCCTGATCGAGGCGACCAGTGGCAACACCGGTATTGCGCTGGCCATGGTTGCGGCGATAAAGGGTTATCGGATGGTCCTGATCATGCCCGAGCACATGAGCGTGGAGCGGCGCGCAGTGATGAAGGCGTTTGGTGCGGAAATCATCCTGGTTAGCAAGGAGGCGGGCATGGAGGGGGCGCGTGACCTTGCCAGGGAGATGGGTGAGCGTGGCGAGGGCAGGGAACTGGACCAGTTCTCCAACCCGGACAACCCGCTGGCGCATTACGAGGGCACCGGCCCGGAAATATGGCGTGACACAAAGGGCGGGGTAACCCACTTCGTCAGTGCCATGGGTACCACGGGAACGATCATGGGAACTTCCCGCTACCTCAAGGAGCAAAACCCGGATATCGAGATTGTCGGTGTGACGCCGGCAGAAGGTTCGTCCATCCCCGGAATCCGCCGCTGGCCGGAGGCCTACCTGCCCGCCATCTTCAATGCGGCCAGTGTCGATCGTACCATCGAGATAAGCCAGGCCGAGGCCGAGACCACCACACTGGCGCTGGCGGCGCGTGAAGGGATCTTTGCGGGTATTTCCTCCGGTGGTGCCGTGGCCGCGGCGCTGTCACTCTCACAGCAGGTCGAGGACGCCGTGATTGTTGTGATCATTTGTGATCGCGGCGACCGTTATCTGTCGACCGGTGTGTTCCCGGACTGAATGCGTGCTCCCGGTCTGCGGGCTGTTACCTTGTTCCTGTCGGGTGTGTGTTTGCTGGCAGCCCCGACTTTGCCTACGTTCGCCTTTGACGGGGCAACCCTGCACCTTGGCCGTGTTGAGGGCGCTGACTGGCATGCCGACGACATTGCGCTGCAGATTGAGTGGCATGCGCTAACCCGGGCAGCCATTGTATTGCAGGCCGGTCGGGCAGAACTGCCTGACCCGCTCGGCGGGCTCACTGATGTCAGGCTGGAGTGCGCTGACGCCGGCCTGACTACTGAGGAAATCAGCTGCCCTGGAGGGACCCTGAGCGCCACTTCGACGCGGCTGGGGAAACAGCATGTCCCGGTATCCTTTCGCTACCATTGGCAGGATGGTCGTATTGAGGTGCGGCTCACGGGCGTACGGTATGCGGGCGGGCAATTTCAGCTGACTGTCAGACACAGCAGCGGGCATTGGTCACTGGGGCTCGATGGAGACAGGTTTTCGCTGCAGCAGGTCATCCGACAGGCTGCGCGGATGGGGTATGCAGTGCCCGACCTTGAAGGTGATGGACGCCTTGCGCTGGTTGCGCACCTCAAGGGCAGTGGTACGCAGTTAACGCATGCCAGCGTGGATGTGCAACTGCAGGATGCGACATTCTCAAATGCTGACGGCAGTATTGCCGGAGAGGACGTGGATTTGCGCTGCCTTGCCGACATCAGCCGGATCATTTCCGGCTGGCGCGTCGCGCTGGACATCAGCGGGCAGCGTGGTGCCGCCTACCTCGATCCACTGTTTGTTGAGGTGCCGGGGCAGCCCATTCATGCCACGGCAAAATTCGACTGGTTGCAGCAACGCAGTCAACTGGTGCTGCATGAGCTGGACTATCAGCACCCCGGCAGTGTTGTGCTCAGTGCAGAGGGTCGTTTTCGGTTTGCTGAACAGGCATCCGTCGAAATGCTTGATGTTGATATCAGCGCAGGCAGTTTACCCGCGCTGTACGACACCTACCTGCAGCCCTGGCTAACGGAGACCGCGGCGGGAAGCCTGGACACTGCCGGTCATGTGCGTGCGCGGTTACGGGTGCAGGAAGGTGCGCCGGTGGCGCTATCCGTGAGCTTGCAGGATGTCGGTGTGCATGACCGGCAAGGGCTGTTCGGACTGGAACAACTTACCGGCAAGCTGGACTGGTCGGATACGCAACAGCCCGAGTCTTCAACACTCTCCTGGCAGGGCGGCCACCTGTACCGTGTTGCGCTGGGCGCGGCCCGGCTTGAGATGGAGTCAATCGGTAACGCCGTGCGCCTGGTCAGGCCTGCGCAGTTGCCGGTACTGGATGGTGCATTGCAGATTGATAGCTTCAAGCTTGAATATGCGGGCGACAGGTCGTTGCGCTGGGAGTTCGATGGCATCCTTACCCCTGTGTCGATGCAATTGCTGACTGATGCGCTGGACTGGCCTGAGTTTGGCGGCAAGCTGTCCGGGGTGATCCCGGCAGTAAGCTATGCCGACGGTAATCTTGCCGTTGATGGTGTGCTGCTGGTGCGGGTGTTTGATGGCATGGTTACCCTGCGCGACCTGCAGATGACCACGCCGCTGGGGCTGGTGCCGCGGTTACGGGTCGATGCGCACGTGGATAATATCGACCTGGAGATGTTGACCCGCACGTTCTCCTTTGGGCGCATCGAGGGTCGTCTGGACGGCCGGGTTGACGGTTTACAGATGGAGTCCTGGCGCCCGGTTGCCTTTGACGCGGAATTCGCCACGCCACCTGGCGACACGTCACGCCACCGTATCAGCCAGAAGGCAGTGGACAATATCTCCAATATTGGCGGTGGCGGTGTCGGAG
Organism: uncultured Gammaproteobacteria bacterium; assembly: GCA_965544015.1. GTDB lineage: Bacteria > Pseudomonadota > Gammaproteobacteria > UBA9214 > UBA9214 > UBA9214. The sequence goes on from CBEULV010000025.1 coordinate 14,064, forward strand.
GTGCGCTGTCACGCAGTTTCCTGAGTTTCCTGAAGGATTTTCCCTATGACCGGCTCGGGATTCGCTGCAGGCTCGAGAACGGGGTGTGCGAGATGGGTGGTGTGGCGCCGGCCGAGCAGGGCTACTACCTGGTCAAGGGGCGTTTCATTCCCCCGCGGCTGGATGTGGTCGGTTATGCAGAGCGGGTTGACTGGGAGACCCTGGTGGCACAGGTGATAGCGGTCACCGGTGAGCAGAAGGCTGTCGTAAAATGACGCCAGCGGCCGGCTACATGTTAACCTTTCGGCAGTTCACCCGTTAGTACCGGTATCGATGCACCTGATTTTTGTACGGAGAGGTCAAGTCATGAAAGCACTGCACATTCCAATGTCCCTGTTTCTGCTGTTGTTCGTCACCGCCTGCGTTACCATCAACGTGTATTTCCCGGCCGAGGCGGCCGTCAAGGCGGCCGACCGGATCATCCTGGATGTGTACGGCAATGTTCCGGAACAGCAGGAGCAAACGGAACAGCCGGCTGAGCCGACATCCTTCCTCGTGCCTTCGTCCCTGCCCGGGCGCGCCGTGACAATCGCGCTTGACTGGCTGATTGCTCCGGCGCATGCCGCAGCGGACCTGTCCGTTAACACCCCGGCAATTCGGCAGCTCACTGCCAGTATGGAGGCGCGTATCCGGCAGTTGGCGTCGCACTATGCTTCCGGTGCCGTGGGCATGACCAGTGACGGTGAAATCGCGCTGCGTGACCAGAAGCTGGTGCCGCTGCGGGAGCGCAACAATGTCAAGAACCTTGTGGCACTGGAGAACCGTGACCGCGGCGCACTGTATGCGGAAATGGCACGTGCCAACGGTCACCCTGAGTGGGAAGGCGAGATTCGCGCCACCTTCGCGCGCCGCTGGGTGGATAATGCCCGTGCCGGCTGGTGGTATATGGACAAGAGTGGCAACTGGAAACAGAAGTAGCTTCGGTTGGGGAAACTGCCACAGAGTTCACAGAGGCTAATGTCTCGTATCCATTATATGACCGGTGTGGTCGGTACATAATTGCCCGACACGTGGTGGCCTTGTATGAGTATTTTCTCTGTGGCTAATGGATCTTCGTCTGCTGATACTCCAAATACATGAATATATTTGTCTTTGATATCGAGACCGTTCCGGATATTGCCGCCGGCCGACGCCTCTATGACCTTGATGACCTGGACGACGAGAATGTCGGTCGGGTGATGTTCCACAAGCGTGCCGCGGAAACCGGTGGCTCCGAGTTCCTGCGGCACCACCTGCATCGCATTGTGGCAATTTCGGTCGTGTTGCGCACCCCGGACAAGTTCAAGGTCTGGTCGCTGGGTGATGCGGATTCACCCGAGCAAGAATTGCTGAAGCGGTTTTTTGACGGCATCGATCGTTTCACGCCGACACTGGTGTCCTGGAATGGCTCCGGTTTTGACCTGCCGGTGATTCATTACCGCAGCTTGCTGCATGGTGTCGCCGCGCCACGCTACTGGGATACCGGCACAGATGACAAGAATTTCAAGTGGAATAACTACCTCAGTCGCTTTCATGAACGCCATACCGATGTTATGGACGTGCTGGCCGGTTACCAGCCACGCGCCACCGCCAAACTGGACGACATTAGCGCCCTGCTGGGGTTTCCCGGCAAGATGGGCATGAGCGGCGCACATGTGTGGGACAGCTACCTGGCAGGTGAGATCGAGGGTATCCGCAATTACTGTGAAACCGATGTGCTGAACACCTACCTGGTATTCCAGCGTTTTGAATTGATTCGCGGGCACATTAGCAGCAAGCAGTACGATGCGGTGTGCGAACAGGTACGCACCGAACTGGCACAGGAAGACAAACCGCATCTCACGGAATTTCTCAACAACTGGGAAACATAGCCACAGAGCGCACAGAGAACACAGAGAGTTAAGCCTTTATCAGGAGGTGTTCTGATTTAATCATTCTCTGTGTTCTCTGTGTTCTCTGTGGCTTCAGTTATTCATGTCTAAACGCAGGCGAAAAAGGCAGCTCCCCGAGCCCGTCAGTCACATCACGGTGGAATCGCTGTCTCATGACGGGCGCGGTGTCGCGCACCTCGAGGGCAAGACCGTGTTTATCGAGGGTGCGTTGCCCGGCGAGCAGGTCGATTTTGAGTACCTGGCGACACGCAAGACATTCGATGAAGCGCGTGTTACCGATGTCCACGAAGCATCTCCCGACCGGGTGGTGCCGAAATGCGCACACTTCGGTGTTTGCGGCGGCTGCAGTCTGCAGCACATGGAGCCCGGTGCGCAGATCCGTGCCAAGCAGCAAGTGCTGCTGGATAACCTGACACGCATAGGCGATGTTGCC
>CBEULV010000026.1:0-16338 GCA_965544015.1 uncultured Gammaproteobacteria bacterium
AAGAAGGCCGTAAAGAAAAGTGCAGTGAAGAAGAAGCCGGCCGTGAAGAAGGCTGTCGCCAGGAAGAAAACCGTCAGCAAGAAGACAGCCGTAAAAAAGGCACCGCCCAGAAAGCCGGTGCGCAAGACCACGGCGGCGAAAAAGAAAAAGTCCCCTGCCAGGAAGCGCTAGTTACCCTCTCGCTGTTGCGCGGCCATACCGCATTTCATCAAGACAAGCATAATGGTGCAGCTACTCCGTTTCTGGCTGGGACTCTGTCTGTTGCGCGTCGCTCCCCAGGATTTGCCGGCCTCGCACTGGCTGCTCGGGTTTTCCGTCATGTGCTACGCCACGGTCTCCGTGCTGGTCATGGTGCTGTCCTACGGGTTTGCTGATGGCGTGCGTGTGGCATTGCTGGAGCTGGGTCTGCTGGCTGTCTTTGTTGGCGTGCTGCTTTATCTTTTGAACAAGCCGGCACGTATCAGGCAGACCCTGTCGGCATTGACCGGTGCCGGTGCGCTGCTTGGACTTCCTGCGTTGTTACTGGTGATGGCGGCGCCGGAGAGCGGCACAACGCAGCCGGCATCAGCGGCCTGGTTGCTGCTGTTGATATGGAATCTGCTGGTCACTGCTCATATCATGCGGCATGCACTGTCGAGTTCGCTGGCGATCGGCCTGGGTGTCGCATTGCTGTATACCCTGGTCAGTACGCAATTTATTATGACCAGCTTCCCGCAACTTGCCGGGCAATAATTCCTGGATCGACGCAAGGCTGCCATGCACATACATATCCTGGGTATTTGTGGAACCTTCATGGGGGGGATTGCGTTGCTGGCGCGTGAGCAAGGCGTGCAGGTCAGTGGTTCGGATGCCAATGTATATCCGCCGATGAGCACCCAGCTGGCCAGCCAGGGTATTGCATTGAGTGAAGGCTATGCGCCGGCCCACCTCGAGCCGGCACCGGATTGCGTGGTGATCGGCAATGCCCTGTCACGCGGCAATCCCGCGGTAGAGCATGTGCTGGACAGTGGACTGCCCTATACCTCAGGACCGCAGTGGCTGGCCGAGCATATCCTGCAGGGGCGCTGGGTGCTGGCGGTGGCCGGTACACACGGCAAGACCACCACAGCCAGCATGCTGGCCTGGATACTGGAATATGCCGGTCTGTCGCCGGGCTTCCTGATCGGTGGAGTGCCGGGGAATTTCGGTATCTCCGCGCGTGCCGGCAAGGCGCCGTTTTTTGTAGTCGAGGCCGACGAATACGACACGGCCTTTTTCGACAAGCGTTCCAAGTTCGTCCACTACCGGCCCCGTACGCTGGTCCTGAACAACCTGGAATTCGATCACGCAGATATTTTTCCGGACCTTGCCGCGATCCAGACCCAGTTTCACCACCTGGTGCGTACCGTGCCGGGCAATGGCCTGATTATCAGCAAAGGCGGTGACAGTAATCTCGCACAGGTGCTGGAGCGCGGTTGCTGGACACCGGTGGAAATGCTTTCCGGTCCCACTGTCAGTGGTCAGTGGAATGCCCGCTTGCAGGCAGAGGACGGCAGTTGTTTTGACGTGCTGCTGGACGGCAAGGTGTGCGGTAATGTGAGCTGGTCGATGCTGGGACAGCATAACGTACACAATGCGCTGGCAGCGATCGCAGCGGCGCGTCATGCCGGTGTGCCGGTACCGCAGGCGACGGAAGCGCTGGGCAAGTTCCAGGGGGTGAAACGGCGCATGGAAGTACGCGGTACGGTGGGTGGGGTTACCGTGTATGACGACTTCGCACATCACCCGACCGCGATTGCCACGACATTGCAGGGGTTACGCAAGCGCGTCGGTGGAGAACGCATATTGCTGTTACTGGAGCCGCGTTCCAACACCATGCAGATGGGGGTGCACCGGGATACGCTGGCTGCCTCCATGCAGGGCGCAGACCGGGTCTGGTTATACCAGTCTTCGCAACTGGACTGGTCGCTTGGCGAGGTCGTGCAGGGGCTGGATGTGCCAGCCACGGCAATGGATTCGATCGATGAACTGGTGCAGGCGGTTGTGCAGGAGGCGCGTCCCGGTGACCATGTCCTGGTCATGAGTAACGGCGGCTTTGGTGGCATCCACGACCGGCTGCTGGCTGCCCTGGCACACTGAACATGTTTCACTGGTAAAGAAGGCCGCCGTTTTGTGTGCTGAGCTGGAGCGGCGCGGTTTGCGCCATTACGGGTCGGGCCAGGGTTCCGGGTCCGGTTGCGGCTCCAGGCGCGGGTCCGGCTTGCGAGTCGCATAGCCCATGAATTCGCCAAATGCCCAGGCCGTGGCGAGCAGCAGGATCGCCGGCAGCGCCATGAAGAATTCCTTCTTGTGTCGTTGCTTGCGACGGATATGCCCGCCAAGGCGAGCCAGCAGCAACACCGGCAGGGCCGGGGACAGGGCTGCGTAAAGCAGGCGTCTGCCGGGCGACGCCGTGGCGACGCGTATGCTGGCGAACAGACGCCCTAATGCATAGCGCTCCCACAAGGCATAATCGATCTCCAGGCTGCGGCGCTGTTTTACCACGATGTTCGGGGACAGCCATAATTTGCCGCCGTGTGCCTCCAGGGCGCCGTGCACGCTGGTGGCGTGGAATTCGTTCTGCCAGCTCTCGGCGACCTCCTGTAGTGCACTCATCTTGTAGGATACGTTCAGCTCGGTGAGTTCGTGTGTCTCGCCAGTTTCGACCGGCGGCATGTAGCGCAGGTACTCGAGGAAATACACGGCCCAGTTGAGTGCATCGTCCGGCGGCGTCTTTTCCACCACACCGCCGATGGCGACCGGCGCGTTGGTGTGTTCATCGACGATGCCCTGCACCCAGTTGGCCTCGGGCAGGCAGTGGTCCTCGGTGAGCGCGACCAGGCGGCCGCGCGCATGACACAGGCCAAGGCTGCGCAACTGGGCATAGGTCTGCGTGCCGTGGGTGCGTACGAATTCCCATTCCCGGTGCCGCATAATCATGGCGTTGATATCACCCAGGCTTTCATCGGCCGGGATGATGACCTCGAAGCTGGCGGTGGTTTCCTGCTTTGTCAGGGCTTCCAGGCAGCGGTCCAGGTGTGCCTGGTCGACCCGCGTGATGACAACCACGCTCAGGTCGATATTGCCATTGCCCACTGTGCTGTTTTCAGGTGAATCTGTCACCGGGTGTGTACTCCGTGGTCAAGTCCGTTTTGCACGGTATGTCATGGATCAGTTGTACCGTCGTGGCAGGGTCGGCAGCTTGAGTTCAACGCATAAGCGCAACTCTTTTATCCCGGGTAAAAGCGATACACCATTCCACAGGGAATGTCGGGAATTTCTGGCGCACCGGGTCGGCGCCGGGGATGTTGCGTTTCCTGACGCGACCCGGGAAATCCATGCTGCAGGTGTTGATAATACCTGCATTCCCGGTAACTGGCACTGGAATGCGGCGCTAAATACATGCTTGGCGGCAGTGGGTGATAAAGACTACCATCAGCACTGATCGGCAGTGTGATGGCCCGGATGCTGCCGGAGTGAACAACAGTGATGGTTTTCAGGGCCGCTAGCCGGAATTTCCAAGTCAGTGAATTTTTTTCGCCCCAAGTCCATTCTGCGTCTGGTCCTGACCGGTTTCTCACTGGTGGCGCTGCCGCTGGTGGTGGCGCTGGTGATCGCCACCCTCTCGGTCGAGCGGCTGGTGACACATGGCCAGCAGGCCCTGCTGCAAAGCGTGTTCGTCACACAGGGCAGCCAGGTGCTGGTGGAGGCCGTCAAGGCAATGGAACGCAATGCACGACAGTACCAGGTACTCGGCGACCAGGTACTGTTTGATGTCTACCGGGAAAACCACACCCGTTTTGTCGATGCCGTGCGTGGCCTGGAAACGCAGGAACTCTCGGCCGGTCAGGGCGGTCGGCTGGATACCCTGCGCGCAACCGAGAACGAGTTGCACACGGTGTTGCTGAGTCATCCCCATGATGCGCAGGAGATCATCGCAGCGCTGCCGGCTTTTATCGAACTGGGTGGCATGGCGCAGCAGATCCTGCTCGATAGCCAGGACCTGATCACGCGTGGTGTCGAGCAGATGCAGGACGAATCCGAGAGTGTGAAGCGCACGCTGGTCATCCAGGCCATTGCACTGGTGCCGGCTGCATTTATCCTGACGGGTATTTTTGCCGTGCTGATCTCGCGGCCGGTGCGCCAGATTGACCAGGCCATCCGCCAGCTCGGTGATGGCGAGTTCGGCGAGTCCGCCGTGATTACCGGTCCGCGCGATCTACAGCAACTGGGGGAGCGACTGGACTGGCTGCGTACGCGGCTGCTGGAACTGGAACAGGACAAGACGCGCTTTTTGCAACACATGTCGCATGAGCTGAAAACACCATTGACCGCGATCCGCGAGGGAACGGAACTGATGCATGAGCAGATTGCCGGTGAACTGAATGACCAGCAGCTCGAGATTGCCAGCATCCTGCATGACAACAGTCTGCGGTTGCAGAAACAGATCGAGGATCTGCTGAATTTCAGTATTGCGCAATCGCGTTCGATGGCGCTGGTGCGCAAACCGGTGGAGCTGGCTCCGGTTATTGAAGAGGTGCTGGCCGACCACAAGATCGCCATGATGTCGCGCCATCTACGGCCGGACATCCGTCTGCAAGCTCTCACCCTGGCGGGTGATCGCGAGAAGCTGCGCATCCTGGTGGACAACCTGGTTTCCAATGCCATCAAGTACTCACCGGATGGTAGCTGCCTGTCGGTCAGCCTGGTAGCCGAGCGCGGCAATGCCGTGCTGCGTGTGACCGACGCCGGTCCCGGTATCCCGGTCGAGGAACAGGAGCGGGTGTTCGATGCGTTTTACCAGGGTGCGCCGGCGGACAAGGGCGCCGTGCGCGGGACCGGGCTGGGGCTGTCGATTGCGCGTGAGTATGCACAGGCACATGGCGGTACGGTCAGCGTGATAGAATTGGCCCGGCAGGGGGCATGTTTGCAGGTAGAGCTGCCACTGGAGCAGGAAACATGAGGGTGATCAGGCTATCCGTTATAATTTCGGTGCTTGCGCTAGGCGCATGCGCCGAGTTCCCGCAGTATTGGGAAACCGCCCCTGCAGAGGCCGTCGAGGCACGCAGTGGTGCGGCGACCTGGCTGGAGGCGGTGCATGCGGTGCGCGACGAGTCTCCCGAGCAGCAGCAACTGGCGCTGGATAACTGGGAGCTGGCCTTCAAGGGTAACCCGGATATCAATAATCGCATGCGGCTGGCGTTGCTGCTTGCCACTGGTGCGGAGCCGCTGCGGGATACGCGGCGCGCGCGTCGCCTGCTGGACCGGGTTGACCCGTTGCCGCAATCAAACGGTGACCGGGAAATGATTGCGCTGATGCAGCTATGGCTGGGTGAGCAGGCGCAGGCAAGGCGTAAACTCAGTATCCTGTGGAAGCAGGTCACCGGTCAGAACCGGCGTATCGAAGAGCTGGAGCAGCAGTTGCAGGCATTGACCACGATTGAACAGACCATACAGAGCCGGGATGTCCCGGTGGTGATTGAGAATGAGCGCTGAAAAATATCGTATATTGCTGGTGGATGACGACTGCAGTCTGCTGCGGCTGCTGTCGATGCGCCTGACGGCGGCCGGTTACGATGTCTGCGCGGCCGAGAGTGGTGAGCAGGCGCTGGCACAGTTGCCCCTGTATCGGCCGCACCTGATTGTGACCGATCTGCGCATGGATGGCATGGACGGCATGACACTGTTCAACCAGGTGCATGGCCGCAACCCGGGCCTGCCGGTGCTGATCCTGACCGCGCACGGTACGATTCCGGATGCCATCGAGGCCACCAGTCGCGGCGTGTTCAGTTACCTGACCAAGCCTTTCAACAGCAAGGTGTTGCTGGAGCATGTCGCACGTGCACTGAAAATTACCGGTGAGGCGACGGTGGCCCGGCCCGAGACGGTCTCCGAGAGCTGGCGAGAGGAACTGATTACGCGCAGTCCGCTGATGGAGAACCTGCTGACCCAGGCGCGCCTGATTGCCGACAGTGACACCAGTGTGCTGATCCAGGGTCAAAGCGGTACCGGCAAGGAAGTCCTCGCGCGTGCCATCCACAAGGCCAGCCCACGTGCGGACAAACCCTTCGTGGCGTTGAATTGCAGTGCCATCCCGGAATCGTTGTTTGAGTCAGAGCTGTTTGGTCACGTCAAGGGTGCCTTTACCGGCGCCACACGGGATCATCCCGGGTTGTTCCGCGCTGCCGAGGGCGGCACCCTGTTCCTCGACGAGATCGGTGACATGCCTCCCGGATTCCAGGTCAAGCTGCTGCGTGCGTTGCAGGAGCGTGTGATTCGGCCGGTTGGTTCAACTGCATCCATCCCGGTGGATGTACGCATTATCTCGGCTACTCACCAGGACCTGCAGCAGGCGCTGGCCGAGGGTACCTTCCGCGAAGATCTGTACTATCGCCTGAACGTGGTCAACCTCGAGTTGCCGGCGCTGAGCGAACGGCGCGAGGACATCATGCTGCTGGCCAACCACTTTCTGAAGCAGCTCCCGGGTGCGGGAAAGCGCGGCATCACCGGCTTTTCTGCCGAGGCACAGGAGGCCATGCTGTATGCCGCCTGGCCGGGTAACGTGCGCCAGCTCTACAACGTGGTGGAGCAGTCGGTGGCGCTGTCCACGACGCCCCTGATTCCCACCAGCCTCGTGCAGCGCGCGTTGCGCAACGAGTCGGGGGATATCCCGTCCTTTGCCGATGCGCGCAATCAGTTCGAGCGCGATTACCTGACCCAGCTACTGCAGATCACCAATGGCAACGTGACGCAAGCCGCGCGCATCGCCAAGCGTAACCGTACCGAGTTCTACAAGCTGCTGCACAAGCACGCGCTCAGTCCGCCACAGTTCAAGGGTGCCAGCACCTGAGCGCCACTATTTTGTCGCCAATTGCGGACAGTATTTCCTGTCATCCACATAACCTCCTGAAGTTCAAGTAAACACGGGTGTATCCATCTGGAGACAGACCCGCCTGACCGCGGGTGGCGGGGTCTCCCTGGTGCCGTCCGGGCAAGCTGATTTATCTAATTATCATTGTTAAAACAACAAGGTAAGCTATTTCCCGTGATGGGGTCCGGTGCCGCCGGGAGCTGATCCGGTGTGTCACACGATGACTGTTCAGGCCGCTTTCCCACTGCAAAACCTGCACTCTACAGCCGGTTTGCACGCGTCAGGTTATGCAAAACCGCCATTTCAGGGATTGGCATCTTCCTTGCATACTGACAGGAATATTTCAGTGATCTGTCGGCCGGGGCAGGGGAAGTTCTATGAACGATGACAAGTCACGTGTATTGCTGGTAGATGACGATGCTGGCCTGCTGCGCCTGCTGTCTCTGCGACTGACGGCAGCCGGCTATGATGTACTGGCCGTTGAGAGCGGTGAACAGGCGCTGGCACAGCTGGCGCGATATCGTCCACAGCTGATGATTACCGATCTGAAAATGGACGGTATGGACGGCATGACACTGTTCGACCGGGTGCAGGGCCGTGAACCCGGCCTGCCGGTGCTGATCCTCACTGCGCATGGCACCATCCCGGATGCCTTTGCCGCTGCCGGCCACGGTGTGTTCAGTTACCTGACCAAGCCATATAACAGCAAGGTCCTGCTGGAACACATGGAACGTGCCCTGAAGCTCGGTGCAGGGCGCACATTGCATGCCGGCACCGCCTGAGCACGTATACAGCCGCGGTTACGGATGCCACGCCAGCAACACCTCCCCGGACCACTCGATATCACTGGCCACAGCCGGCCTCTGGCGCTGGTGCATTGCTATGCCCTGCGCGTCACGCAGGGTTTCGGCAAGTTGTTGCAACGGGGTTACATAGTTCTTTGCCGAGCGCAGGTAGGTGATCAGCGGCAGGGTGTCTTCCATGTATTGATGGCTGACCTTGCCTACCCATACGGGGTTCCGCGTTCCCAGTAATTCACGGTTTGATGGCCACAGGTACAACACGGTGAGTTGCTGGTTCGTGCTGTCATGCGGCGCGATCATCAACAGCTGCGGGTGCTGACCGTCATTGACCTCGGGGAGTACCGGTAGTGTGTCGATGTCCGGGGCAGGGGCCAGCCAGTTCATCGCGGTCAGCGGGGTGAGTTCCGGTGCAGTGTGCCAGCCCCCTGTGTGCAGTGCATGCTGCAGCGCATCCAGGGGGCCGGCCCACTGGAAGTTCAGTGGCTGTTCATTGCTGCCTTCCAGGTCAATGCGCCAGGCGGGCAGGGCCTGCCATTCGCTGTTGCGCCAGGTTTCGTGCGTGATGCGGTGCAGTTCGGGTTGTGCAGTGTAGTAGCGTTGTTTGTTATCCGCATCGTGTTGCGCCTGCCAGCCGGTGGCAAGGATGGTGGCCAGCAGGGTCACGAGCAGCAACCGCCGTATCGGCAGTCTCGGCGCCGGGTGACGATCGTAGGCGATGCCGATCAGTGCAACCCATAAAATACCGAGGCTTAGACCGGCCATGATATCGGAGAACCAGTGTGCGCCGAGGTATAGTCGGGACAGGGTGACGGGAACGATGACTGCGCCGGCACAGGAATACGGCAGCCAGCGGCGTGTATGCGGCAGTTCGCGCGCGATCAGCAGAGCCAGGAAGCCGTACACCACGACACTCATGCCGGCGTGTGCGCTGGGAAATGAGAAGCTGTCGTCGTAGACAACCGGGCGCGGGATCCGGGTGCTGATTTTCAGGATCCAGGTCAGCAGTCCGGCACAGGTGTACGCGGCAAACCAGTGCAGTGCTGCCTTGCTGTTTCCCTTGAAGAATAGCCATGCACACCCGGCAGCCATGATGCAGGCAAGCACAAGGCGGTCACCGAGACAGGTAAAGAACAGCATGACTGTGTCGGCCCACGGTGTCCGCAGTTCATCGAGGGTGTGAAAGACATAGGCATCGATACCCCCAAGAAACTCGCCGTGCAGCACCTGGCGCGAGATCAGCAGTAACAGCCACAGGGTGATGAAAAACCATATCGACAGGATGGTCAGGCCGCGTGCCTCGGGATGGGCGGGGTCCAGCAGCGAGCCGGCCAGTGGCCGTATGTGCGGGTGGTTGCGGCTCCAGTCGAGTATCTTTCCCAGTCGGTTAACGGCGTGCGGTTGCAGCAGACGGATTGCGTTGCTGATCAGCCAGACGCTGGCCCAGGCAAATCCGGCGATAGCCACCAGTAATACCACCAGCCGTCCGGCGACCTCCGCCGCGAGACCCAGCGACGCGCCAAACACCATGCCGGGCAGGATATAGACCGGTGCCCACAGTACACAGGCAATGCCGTCGATAACCAGGAAACGGCTGGTCGACATGCTCATCATGCCGGCAATGGCCGGTACTATCGGGCGCAACGGGCCGAAGAAGCGCGCCATGAAAATACTCTTGCCGCCGTTGCGCACAAAGAAATCCACGCCACGGTTAACCAGTAGAGGGTAACGTTTAAAGGGCCAGATGATGCGCAGACGCTGGTGATAGTGGTGACCGAGCAGGAAGCTGATAATGTCGCCCACTGCTGCGCCAAGGATGGTCCAGGTGAGGATGGGATAAAGCGGCAATGCCCCGGTGGCGATCAGTGCGCCGGCGCCGAACAGTAATGCAGCGCCGGGTATCAGCAGGCCCAGCAACACCAGCGATTCCATCAGGGCAATAAAAAAAACCGCCGTATTGAAAGCGTGTGGATGTAACGCGATCCAGCCAAGCAGGGGTTGTAGTAAATCTTCCATGCGGTCGGTATGTCAGGGGGCAATTTCTTCAGAGTGTGGCAAATACCTTCTCGGCGCATGCCACCGTTTCATCAATAACCTCACTGGTGTGTGCGCTCGACACAAAACCGGCTTCATAGGCCGATGGTGCCAGGTACACCCCGGCTTCCAGCATGCCGTGATAAAAGCGCTGGAAACGCTCGATGTCGCACTGCGTGACCTGGCTGAAGCGGCTGACGAGGTTTTCCTTACTGAAGAAGCAGCCAAACATGCCGCCCACCTGGTTGGTGGTGAACGGGATGCCGACCCGGTCAGCGGCGTCCTGCAGGCCGTCCACGAGCCGGTGCGCACTGGCATCCAGTTGTGTCGGTACGCCATCGGCCGTGGCCAGTTCCAGTGTGGCCATGCCGGCGGCCAGTGACAGCGGGTTGCCGGACAGGGTGCCGGCCTGGTAGACCGGCCCCAGCGGTGCTATCTGTTCCATGATGTCGCGGCGACCGCCAAATGCACCCACCGGCAGTCCACCCCCGATAACCTTGCCCAGCGTGGTCAGGTCAGGGCGGATGTCATAACGCTCCTGTGCGCCACCGCGGGCAACCCGGAAACCGGTCATTACCTCGTCGAAAATCAGCACGCTGCCGTGCTGGTCACAGACCCGGCGCAGGGTTGCCAGGAAACCCGGCTCCGGCAGGATGCAGTTCATGTTCCCAGCGACAGGTTCAACGATGATGGCGGCAACTTCGCCGCCAATCGAGTCAAAAGCCTGCAAGATTTCATCACTATCGTTATAGGTCAGGGTCGTGGTATCGGCTGCGACGGCCGCCGGGACACCGGGGGAGGTGGGCACACCGAGGGTCAGGGCGCCGGAGCCTGCCTTGACCAGCAGGGCATCGGAATGGCCGTGGTAGCAGCCCTCGAACTTGACGATGCGGTCGCGTCCGGTAAAGCCGCGCGCCAGGCGAATTGCACTCATGGTGGCCTCGGTCCCGGAACTCACCATGCGCACCATATCCATGGACGGCACCAGCCGGCACAACAGCTCGGCCATGCGTGTCTCAATCTCGGTGGGTGCGCCAAAGCCCAGTCCGTTGCTCGCCATTTCCTGTACTGCACGGATCACGTCGGGGTGGGCATGGCCGGCGATCATCGGGCCCCAGGAGCCGACATAATCGATGTAGCGCCGCTCATCGGCGTCGAACAGCCAGGGTCCTTCGCCCCGGGTGAAGAACACCGGGTCGCCACCTACTCCCTTGAAGGCGCGTACCGGGGAATTGACCCCCCCGGGGATGTGTAGGCAGGCGGACTGAAACAGGTCGTGTGAGCGGGTCATCATGATTCCTTGTCGTGATACATGCGCAGAATAGGTAAATCTACCGCAAAGTGCGTGTGGGCGCAGGGCTAATTGGCTGCAGGAAAGTGGCGCGCATAGCTGGCCGCGGCCGCCGCTACATTATCCTGGCCGAATACGCCGTGAATCACGGCAAGCAGGTTGGCGCCGGCGGCGATCAGCGTGGCGGCATTGTCCGGGGTGATGCCGCCAATTGCCGCCACCGGTACATCCAGTTCCCGGCGTGCCGTGCACAGCAGGTCGATATCCGCCGGCACGGCATCGGGTTTGCTGCGCGAGGCAAAGAAGCGCCCGAACGCGACGTAGCTGGCGCCCTGTGCTATCGCCGCGCGTGCGCGTTCCATGCTGTTGTAACAGGATACGCCGATCATGGCGTCATCTCCGAGCTGTGCGCGTGCGGCTGCCACCGTGCCGTCGGTCTCGCCCAGGTGTACGCCGCTCGCCCCGACGGCGGCAGCGAGTGCTGCATCGTCATTGATGATCAGTGGCACCTGCCGGTGCAGGCATAGTGCGGCCAGTGCGGTTGCCACTGTGTAGCGCTCGCTGTCACTGGCCAGCTTGTCGCGGTACTGGATGATCTGCGCGCCACCGGCGATGGCCTGCTCAACCCGTTCGAGCAGGCCGCTGTGCGGTGTCAGCCGGCTGTCTGTAATGGCGTACAGGCCGTCGGGCAGAATCCCGGCAGGCATATCAATCTTCCTGCTGTGCCCAGAACAGCCGGTTCGGCAGGTGTTGTCCCATGCCGGGCCGATAACCGGCGGCCAGTGCATGCCAGGTGAAATCCTGCGCCTCGTGACAGGCCTGGAAGACGTCCAGGCCATGCGCGAGCAGCCCGGCGATGCCAGCCGCCAGCGTGCAGCCGGAGCCATGGTAACTGTGTGGCAGGCGTTCCCAGGTAAAGGATTCCAGCCGCTGATGGCCCTGGTACAGGGTATTGATGACATCTGGCGTGTGCTCGTGGGTGCCGGTAACCAGTACGAATTCCGCGCCGAGGTCGAGCAGGGCAATTGCGCACGCATCCAGCGTGTCCGCCTCGGGTGCCAGCTGGCGTGCTTCCTTGCTGTTCGGCGTGATAATGGTGGCACGCGGGATCAGCATGTCGCGCATCACGTCGACCAGTCCGGGTTCGCCAAGCCGGGTGTCGTTTCCGGATGCCAGTACCGGGTCCAGTACCAGCGGGATGTGCGGGTAATCTTCCAGGATACTGTGAATGGCAAGCGCATTGTCGATGCTGCCCAACATGCCGGTCTTGAAGGCGGCGATCGGCATGTCCTCGAGTATCGCACGTGCCTGCGCAATGACGTGGGTGGTATCCAGCGCGCTGAATTCCATCACATCTTGCGTATCCTGCAGCGTGAGCGCGGTCAGCACCGGGGTGGCGTGACAGCCCTGGCTGGCCAGTGTCTCGATGTCGGCCTGCAGTCCGGCCCCGCCGGAGGGGTCGTGGCCGGCAAATGTCATAACAACGGGTGTTTTCTTCATGCTGCTGATCATAGCGGAACCGGATGCCCGTGGCAGGGGTGTAGACGGTCTGCACGCGCACTGCCGAACCCGTAGAATATGCAGGGAATAAACAACAGGGTGGTCACTGATGAGTGCTTACAGGGAATATGTGTGCGTGCTGTGCGGTTTCGTATACAACGAGGCGGAAGGGTTGCCGGAGGAGGGGTTCCCGCCAGGCACCAGCTGGGATGATATCCCGGACAGCTGGGTGTGTCCCGAGTGCGGTGCATCCAGGGAAGAGTTTGAAATGGTGCAGGTATAGTCCGCAAATTGCATCAGCCGGCCACGGTCCGGATTGGATGGCGTTACTTTGAATGAGTAAGTTACAGATTCCGGCGATTATGGCAAAAGCACAGTATGTTACCGGCCCGCGGCCTATTCCGGCCCTGGCTGGTTCCGGCACGCCCGTACTTGCTCTTCACTCAAGTGGTAGCTACGGCTGCCACTCTCGCTCCAGAGCGGCGCCCGGATACACCGGCCCTGCGCCAGCATCCGAAATACTGGTGCAATATGCGGACTAGCCTGCAGGTGGCCGGTTTTTGGCTACACTGAAGAAGTGTCCACCAAAAACCGGCACCATATCGATGTGGCCTGATGTGGTGAAACGGGGGTCAGACACTTCTGGCTGGAAATTGCGGACAGGAGATCGATGCACAGTCTTTCAGAAACCTTGTCGGAAATGATAGCCGTGGCCGACGACTACTGCCGGCTCATCGACAGCACCGGCGAATCGCCTGACAACTGGCTTGAGTCGCTGTTTCGGCTGATGCCGCGGCTGCATGCCGCGGTAACCGCGCTGAATGCGTGGGATAGCGTTGCTATACAGTCGTCCACGGTTGACCTGGATGAGCGTTTCGAGCTGTACAGCCAGCTGCGCCGGTTATTGGGGGAGCGTGACAGCTACTGGCTGGAGTTCGATACCGCGCCCGAAGAGATGCATATGTCCGGCAGCCTTGCCGATGACCTGACGGATATCTATTTTGACCTGCGTTACGGCCTCGAATTGCTTGACGGCGTCTGGCCGCAGCACGCGGCACAGGCCTGGCAGTCCAGTTACCGGACCCACTGGGGACAGCACCTCGTGGATGCGGAGCGCCATCTCTATGCGCTCAAGGTCCGTGACCAGCTTGCACTAAACTAACCGCCAGAGCAGCTGTCTACCTGTCTGAAAACCCATTAGAATAACTGCTGATATCGCGGCGGCTGCGCCGCGCCCGGTTCACCTGAAAATAACAGTAAGGTCATTGATAATGAAACAATCGTTCAGAAAGATGTCTGGCTTCACGCTCATTGAAGTCATGGTCGTGGTGGTTATTCTCGGCATTCTCGCCGCCGTGCTGGTGCCCAAGGTGATGGATCGCCCGGACCAGGCGCGCATCACCAAGGCGAAGCAGGATATCCGTTCACTGGAGGCCGCGCTGAGTCTCTACAAGCTGGACAACTATATCTATCCGAGCACCGATCAGGGTCTTGAGTCGCTGGTCGAGAAGCCTTCCAGTCCGGAACCCGCCAACTGGAAGCAGGGCGGTTACCTGGACCGCATGCCGCTGGATCCCTGGCGGCAACCCTATTTCTACCTGAGTCCGGGCGAGCACGGTGCGATCGATATTTTCTCGCTGGGCCCGGATCAGACACCCAGCGATGATGATATCGGTAACTGGAATCTGTAACAGGCGGCACATAAACGCTATGTTGGCATTACCTGCCGGACGTGCGGCCGGTTTTACCCTGATCGAACTGATGGTGGTGATGGTCCTGATCGGGGTCATTTTCAGTTTTGCCATGCTGTCTATGGGCGGGGACGACCTGGCCGAGTTGATGGAACAGGAAACCCGGCGCCTGGAGACGCTGCTGTCGCTGGCCAGCGACGAGGCCGTCATTCGTGGCGAAGAGCTGGCCATGCGCTTCGAGGCAGACGGTTACGAGTTCATGGTGCTGGCTGTCGATGGTTGGCGTGCGGCGAATGATGGCCTGCTGAAAAGCTACCACCTGCCTGATGACATCGAACTGCAGCTCGATGTCAGTGGCGACCTGCCGGTGCTGCATGATCAGTCGGAGCAGGAAAGTACACAGACTCCGCAGGTATTTATTCTTTCAAGCGGTGAAATGACACCGTTCTCGGTCACGTTCAACTCACGTAACAGTACCCGGCAGTTTCATCTGACCACGACGGTGCTGGGCACGGTGAACTGGGAAGTCGAGGAGGTCCTGTGAACAGGCGCGCGCTGCAGGGTTTTACGTTGATCGAGATTCTGATCGCACTGGCTGTGCTGGCGATGGCCATGGGTTCCATTATCAAGGCGGTCACTGATTACACCGGTGGCCTGTCACACCTGCGGGACCGTACCATGGCGACCTGGGTGGCGCGTAATGTGCTCAACGAATTCCAGATACAAAATGAATGGCCCTCGGCGGGGCAGCGCAAGGGCGATATGAAAATGGGACACTACGAGTGGCGCTGGGTGGCGCGTATTTCGCAAACCGATGAGCCGGAACTGCGCAGGCTCGATGTCGAGGTGCTGTCGCCGGATGACGATTCCGACATCCCCGTCACCGTGCTGAGCGGTTTTCTGAGGCAACCAGACTGATGTCATGGCGTCCCTGCAAGCCGTCACTGGCGGGATTTACCCTGCTGGAGATGCTGGTGGCGCTGGCTATTTTCGCGCTGCTCTCGGTGATGTCCTACAGCGGTCTGCGCAGCGTCATGGAGCAGCAGTTTGTCACCGAACAGGAGGCCGAGCGCCTTGGTCGGCTGCAGAAGATCTACCTCGTCATGCAGCGCGATTTCGAGCAGATCGTGCCGCGCGCGGTGCGTGATGAATATGGTGATGAACTGCCGCCGCTGGCGGGTGGCGAGTCATTGCAGCTGACCCGCGGTGGCTGGAACAACCCGCTGGGTCATCCACGCAGCACCCTGCAACGCGTCGGCTACGCATATACCAACGAGCAACTGGTGCGCTATACGTGGACAGTACTTGACCGTGCCCAGGACAGTGCGCCGCTGGAACAGCCCTTGTCAGAAGACATTACGTTCATGGAAGTGCGTTATCTCGATGACAAGGGCGAGTGGAAAACGAGCTGGCCTGATACGACGGCGGCCGTCACTGCTGCCCTGCCGCCTGCACCGCTGCCGGTTGCGGTGGAAATTACCCTGGAACACAAACAGTACGGCGAGCTGGTATGGCTGTTCCGGATGCCCGTATGAGCCATTCCCGGCAAAGGGGTGTGGCGCTGATTACGGCGTTGCTGGTGGTGGCGCTGGCCGTTACAGCCGCCACGGCCATGGCGACACGGCTGCATGTGGATGTGCGCCGGACCGGCAACCTGTTGCATGGTGAACAGGCCTATGCCTATGCACTGTCCGCGGAAAGCTGGGCGTACATTATCCTGCGCGAGGATGCCAGAAACAGCAAGCATGATGCGCTGGACGAGGACTGGGCGACAGCCTTGCCACCGATCTCGGTCGAGGGCGGACTGGTCACAGGGCGTGTTACCGACCTGCAGGGGCGCTTCAATGTCAACAACCTGGTGGATGCGAGTGGTGCGCCAAACACGGACGAGGTCGAATATTTCAAACGCCTGCTGACCGTACTGGATCTCGATCCGGGGCTGTCTGCGGCGTTGCTGGACTGGATCGATGAAAACATCATCGCTACCTTCCCGGGTGGCGCCGAGGACGAAATTTACCTGTTGCTGGATCCCCCTTACCGGGCGGCCAATCGTCCGCTGGTCTCGATCAGTGAACTATTGCTGGTCCAGGGCTTTACGGACGAGGTGGTTGCCGCACTGGCGCCGCATGTGGT
>CBEULV010000027.1:0-16299 GCA_965544015.1 uncultured Gammaproteobacteria bacterium
TGGTTTTTTTTGTTCTTTTCTTGGCGCCTTTGCGGCTTTGCGTGAGAATGTTTTTATCTCACCTGCCCGGCACCACTGACAAACATCTCGCTCATCGCCCGCGCCATCGCCACGCCAATGCGATCGCTGAGACGTTCCAGCAGGTCGGGTTTCTGCGTGAAATCGACGATATCCTCGGCACCGATCACCTCGCGCGCAACGTAGCCGGCACTGCCGGTGTGATCGGCCAGTCCCATGGCGACGCTTTCCTCTCCCGTCCATACCAGCCCGGTGAACAGCTGCGGGTCTTCCTGCAAACGCTCTCCACGCCCTTCCATGACCGCGCTCTTGAACTGTTCGTGGATACCCGCCAGCAGCTTGCCCACGTGTTCTACATCAGCCTCCTTGATCGGGGTAAACGGGTCCAGGAAGCCCTTGCTCTCACCAGCGGTGTACAGGCGACGCTCAACGCCCAGCATCTCCATGGCATCGACGAAACCAAAGCTGTCCATGCGTACACCGATTGAACCGACGATACTCGACTCGTCGACATAGATTTCGTCTGCGGCGGCCACTACGTAGTAGCAGCCGGAGGCACAGATATCGGTGACCACGGCATACAGCGGGATATCCGGGTACAGTTCGCGCAGGCGCTTGATCTCATGGAAGATATACGATGATTGCACCGGGCTCCCGCCGGGTGAATTGGCGCGCAGGATCACGCCCTTGGTGTTTTTATCCTCGAATGCATCGCGCAAACCGCCAATCACGGTATCCGCACTTGCCTCGGAGACATCCGATATCGCGCCGCTGAGTTCCACCAGCGCAGTGTGCTCACCCCCCGTGGCCGGCAGTTCAGACCAGTCAGTCGGCAGATAGAGCACCAGCAAGGCGAGCAGGTAGAGCGCCATCAGACACTTGAAAAAGATACTCCAGCGCCGCGCCCGGCGCTGTTCGGTTAATGCGGAAAACGCCAGCCGGTTGACAACTTCCTTGTGCCAGCTGTCATCGTCCTGCCCTGGTTTACCACCGAATGGATCCTTGTCTGACATAAGCTCACCTTCCATTAATAATTAAAGTCTCAATCAAACGATACCGGAACGGCTCATCCAGTCCGGCATTTCGGTCACACCTTCCAGACAAGCCAGCGGCGCATGCCGCTGCAGGCGTTCCTCGGAATGCACGCCGGAACGCACCGCAACCTTGCCCGCACCGGCATTGGTCGCCATTTCCATATCGTACTCGGTATCACCGACCATGAGTGTGTACTGTCCCTCGACGCCGAGTTCATTCATCAATTCCAGCAACATCTGCGGATGTGGCTTGGACGGTGTCTCGTCGGCGCAGCGGGTGGCATCAAAATAGCTGGTCAGCCCGGTCTGCTCAAGCACTCGATCCAGCCCGCGGCGCGCCTTGCCGGTGGCGACACCAAGCAGATAATTCTGCTCCCGGAGGGTATCCAGCACCTCGCGCGCACCGGCAAACAGGCTGGAACCCTCGTGCCCGAACCAGTACTTGCGGTAGGCCTCCACGAAGGCCTGCCGGAATGGCTCATCACGCCCCGGCACCAGCATATCGATCGCCTCGCGCAGTCCAAGGCCAATCACATTCTTGACGGTATCATCAGTCATCGGCGCGAGGCCGAGATCATTGATGGCACCGTGCAGGCAGGACACGATCTGGGCCTCGGAATCCATCAGGGTCCCGTCCCAGTCGAACACGATAAATTGAATCCTGGAAGACATAGGTTTGTGTTCCGACACAGCCGCCGCTTGCATGCTCCGGATTATGACGATTCCAGCCGGTCGAGAACACCCCTGAGCGACTCATCCAGTGGCGCACTGATGTTAACCGCTTCAGCGCTGACCGGGTCGATAAATTCCAGCATATGCGCATGCAGGAACATGCGCCGCAGACCAAGCGCACGCATGGCACGATTAAACTCCCGGTCTCCGTATTTTTCGTCACCGGCCAACGGGTGCCCGATATGTGCACCATGCACCCGGATTTGGTGCGTGCGCCCGGTCTTTAAGTCCACCTCCACCAGAGTGGCATCCCGGTAACAGCTTACCGGGGTAAACACCGATACTGCCTGCTTGCCGTCCGGGTCCACGCGCACGATGCGTTCACCACCGACCAGCTGGTTCTTGCGTAACGGCACATCCACCCTTTGCCTGCCCCCGGGCCAGTGTCCGGCCACCAGAGCCAGGTAAAGCTTGCGCACCCTGCCTTCCCGCAACTGCTCATGAATCGCGCGCAGAAAACTGCGGCGCTTGGCGATCAGCAGACAGCCGGAAGTCTCGCGATCCAGCCGGTGCACCAGTTCCAGGTAGTTGTCCGCGGGACGTTCGGCGCGCAGCGCCTCGATCACACCATGGCTCAGGCCACTGCCGCCGTGCACCGCCAAACCGGCCGGCTTGTTGATTACCAGGTAGCGTTCATTCTCAAACAGGATGTGCGGTGCCAGGCTGCGTGCCGTCCTGGCCCTGCCCGCCGTGGCGTCCGCCGCGGCAACCCGCACCGGCGGAATTCGCACGCTGTCACCGGCACATACCTTGTATTGGGCACGAATGCGGCCACTGTTCACCCGCACCTCACCACGCCGGATGATCCGGTAGATATGACTCTTCGGCACACCCTTGAGGTGACGCGCCAGGAAATTGTCGATCCGTTGCCCGGCCTCATCGGCCGTCACATTGACCATGCGAACTTTGGGCATATTGTCTGTCGGGGGCAACGTCATAGACTCGGGGCCATGCTGCGGGACCTGTAACATCAGGCCCGGGATTGTACAGAGTTTCAGTCGCTTGTATCAGTTCTGCTGGTTTGCGGGACAACAGCAAGGTTGTTATAGTGCGAATTCGGTGCAAGCCAGGTGTCGCCACAATGCAACACCGGGGCCACCGAACCAGACCCATTTTTTACTGGAGATGTTGGCCGCAACAAGTAACCAACCTTCTTCATGCGTTTCAGTTAGTTGAAATCTTAAAAACAGTTAAATGACAATCGCTCCCATGTACCACGCACAGTTACCCTTGCCCATCGCTGCGTACTGCCTTGCCCTGTTCGCGGGCCTGTTGCCCCGTGCCGGCTGGCCATGCACCGATGTATTTGCAAGCAAGATAAACAACTGGAAGCGCGGCCAGGTCGAGCGCACGAGAGACCCATATAATGAAGAGAATGCTAATCAACACCACGCAGCCGGAAGAGTTGCGTGTTGCCATGGTCGATGGCCAGAAAATCTACGACCTTGATATTGAGATCCCCTCCCGAGGTCAGAAAAAGTCCAACGTTTATAAAGGTAAAATCACCCGCATCGAGCCGAGCCTCGAAGCGGCCTTTATAGAATATGGCGGCAATCGCCACGGCTTCCTGCCGCTAAAGGAAGTCGCCCGCAGTTACTTCAGCGAATCTGCACGCCAGGCCAGCGGCCGGCAAAGCATCAAGGACGCCCTCAAGGAAGGCCAGGAACTGGTCGTTCAGGTCGAAAAAGAGGAGCGCGGCAACAAGGGCGCCGCCCTGACCACGTTCATCAGCCTGGCCGGTCGTTACATGGTGCTGATGCCGAACAACCCGCGTGCCGGTGGCGTGTCTCGCCGTATCCAGGGCGAAGATCGCGATTTGGTACGCGAAGCCATGAGCGCCATGGACATTCCCGCCGACATGGGCATGATCGTGCGCACCGCGGGCATTGGGCGCAGCACCGAGGAACTGCAGTGGGACCTCGACTACCTCACACACCTGTGGGACGCGATCAAGGCAGCGGCCGATGAAAACACGGCCCCGCTGCTGATCCACCAGGAAAGCAACGTCATCATCCGCGCACTGCGCGACTACCTGCGCAGCGATGTAAGCGAAATCCTGATTGACAGTGAGGAGGTCTTCGAGACAGCACGCGAATTCATGGAACGCGTCATGCCGCATAACCTTGGCAAGCTCAAGCTGTACCAGGACACCATTCCACTGTTCAGCCGCTACCAGATCGAGTCACAGATTGAATCTGCCTTCCAGCGCGAGGTCAGGCTGCCATCCGGCGGTGCGGTGGTTATCGACCACACCGAGGCACTGGTTGCCATTGACGTCAACTCGGCACGTGCAACCAAGGGCAGCGACATCGAGGAAACCGCACTCAACACCAACCTGGAAGCGGCCGACGAGGTCGCCCGCCAATTGCGCATCCGTGACCTGGGCGGACTGGTGGTCATCGATTTCATCGATATGCAACCGGCGCGCAACCTGCGCGAGGTGGAAAACCGCCTGCGCGAGGCACTCAAGGTCGACCGTGCGCGTGTCCAGATCGGACGTATCTCCCGTTTTGGCCTGCTGGAGATGTCACGCCAGCGCCTGCGACCTTCACTGGGCGAGTCCAGCCAGATCGTGTGCCCGCGTTGTACCGGCCAAGGCACCATTCGTGGCGTGGAATCACTGTCACTGTCAGTGTTACGCATCATCGAAGAAGCAGTCATGAAGGAAAATACACAACGCGTCATTGCGCATGTTCCGGTCGATGTCGGCACTTACCTGCTGAATGAAAAACGTGACCTGCTCAGCCAGCTTGAAGGACGCCACGACATTGCGGTGATGCTGATTCCGTCACCGGCCCTCGAGACCCCGAACTACGACGTACAGCGTATCCGCGTGGATGACACCAGCGGCGAATCCGCCGCAGCCAGCTATGCGCTCACCCTGACGCGCGAGGCGGTCGAGGCGCCGTCAACACACAAAGACGCCCGCCCACAGGCAGAAGTTCCTGCCGTGCGTCCGATCACGCCACAAGCGCCCGCCCCGACACCAGCACCTGCCAGCGCTGACAAGGACAGCAAACCGGGTCTGCTGAAGCGGATATTTAGCAGCCTGTTTGGCAGCGCGCCGGCGGAAGAAGAGCAACCACCGAAGAAAACAGCTCCCCGTAAGGCCACAAGAGGCCGACAGGATCGCCGCGGCGGCGGCTCGCGAAGTCGTGGCAGTCGCGGCCAGGCTGACCGGCGAACCGATAACCGCAGCCGGCGTCAGCCAGGCAAACCATCAAAAGAGCCGGCAGCTGGCGGGCAGGCGAAAGATCAGCAGAAGCCTGCAGAAGACACGACGGGCAGCGAGACCGCGGCATCCGGACCCAGCGACAAACCGCAGCAACGGCGCGGCTCACGCCGTGGACGGCGCGGTGGGCGCCGGCGTGGTGGCTCCGGGCAGAACCGTAACCCGGACAACCAGGCTGCTGACTCACAGAATAGCAATCACGCGGCAGGTGACAAACCTGCAGCACCGAATACCGGCAGCCATGCTACCAGCAAGCCTGATGCGGGTAAGCCGACAGAGGCGCCGGCAAGCGCAAAACCGCAGGCTAGCAATCCGCCATCAGACGCTGCCAGGCCGACAGAGGCGCCGGCAAACGTGAAACCGCAGGCCAGCAATCCGCCGCCAGCCGCTGCCAGGCCGGCCGCATCACAACCGAACGTCAGTCAGGACAAGAGACCAGCTACGGGACACCAGGAAACCGGTACTGCCGGTGGCACCGGCAAACCGGCAGAGGCCACTACAAGCGTGAAACCGCAGGCCAACAACCCGCCCAGGGAAAAGGCAGGCACGGACTGAGGAGTGTTTTCAGATGCCGTGCTGCTGGCGGATATCGGCCAGCAGTCCGACAGATGCCTGCTCAATCATGTCGAGCACCCGCTCGAACCCGGTTGCACCGCCGTAATACGGGTCCGGCACCTCGCGCGTTTCCAGCCCGGGGGCATATTCGAGCAGCAGCCGCAGCTTGGAGCTGTGTTCCGGCTGGCACAGACCGGCAAGGGCTTCAATGTTGCTGCGATCCATTGCCAGCACGTAATCGAATGCCTCGAAATCCTCCGCACTGATCCTGCGTGCATGCTGCCGGCTAAGGTCGATCCCGCGCCGTTGCGCCGCCTCGCTGGCACGCGCATCCGGCGACTCGCCGATATGGTAGGCATGCGTACCGGCGGAATCGATATGCATCACGTCGGCAAGGTCACTCTCGGCGACGAGTTTCTCGAAAACACCCTGCGCGGTCGGTGAACGGCAGATATTGCCCATACAGACAAACAGTACTTTTACATTATTCATGAGCTGTAATATACAGAAACCGGTAGCACAACACGTTGAGACAGAATTCAATCCTGATTACATACATTTCAATAATTACCCAATACAGATTATATTAGCGTCAAATCATTAGAGCCAGAGGCTGACATGCACGGCAAAAAACAACACTTCTGGATTGACCGCAGATATGACCGCGTCAACGCCGATCTGACGTGCCAGGTCGGCCCGCAGCAGGATACCCTGGACACAGCACGGATACTCAACCTGTCAGCCGGCGGTCTCAAATTCAGCTGCACGCAGGAGACCGTTCATCGCCTGCTGCCGGGCGACCAGCGCACGCCCGGACTGGTGAGCGACGTGATCATCGAGTTACAATTCCAGCTACCTTTGCCGGGACGCAAAAAACCCGTCCTGATCAAGAGCACTGCCAGCGTCATCCATACCGAGCGACTGGCGCAGGACAACTATCACATCGGTGTTCGGTTCCACAGTCTGCGCGACACTGACAGAAAGTCGCTAATGGCATATTTAGAAGACAATAAGAAACAGACCGGGAACCCCTGACGGTAACGATGACCGTCAATCCGTGGCACCAGCAAGCAGGCGCCCGACGCGCTCCAGATCGGCGGGTGTATCAACGCCCGGCCCGGGCATTTCAGCGGCAATGCTGACATGTATTCTCAGGCCATTCCACAACACACGCAGTTGTTCAAGTTTCTCCACCTGTTCAAGCGGTGAAACCGGCAATTGCGCATAGCTGGCAAGAAAGCCCGCGCGATACGCATACATTCCTATGTGACGTAATCCTCCATCTGCCGCGCTAGCATTCGCATCGCGCGCGAATGGAATCGGTGCGCGGCTGAAATACAACGCATAACCTGCCCTGTCCAGCACCACCTTGACAATATTCGGGTCCTGCATTCCCGCCACATCATCCAGCGGCCAGGCCAGTGTTGCGACCGCGGCATCGGCATTTGCGGCAAGTCCCGTCGCAACCTGCCGTATCAATGCAGGCGCAATCATTGGCTCATCGCCCTGCACATTCACCACCAGCGCATCGTCTCCCCAGCCGAGACGTTCCACCACCTCGCCGATACGCTCCGTACCGGATGCGTGTTCCGGCGCGGTCATGCAGACTGTAGCATTGAAAGCGGCGGCAGCATCGCGGATACGCTCGTCATCGGTTGCGATCACCACCGAACTTGCACCGCACTGCAGGGCACGCTCGTAGACATGCTGCAGCATGGGGCGCCCGGCAATCGGTAATAACGGCTTGCCCGGCAAACGTGTCGAGGCATAGCGCGCGGGGATGACTACCCTGAAATCGATATCACTCATGCATCCGGCTGTCAGACTTCCTCGTCTGCCGGCAGCTTCCTGGCCTCTTGTTCCAGCATCACCGGTATATCATCACGCACCGGGTAAGCCAGCCGGTCTGCCTTGCAAACCAGTTCCTGACGCTCCTTCAGGTAAATCAACGGACCCTTGCACAGGGGGCAGGCCAGGATATCCAGTAATTTCTTGTCCACAATCTCACTCCCGCTCGTAGGTATCAGCTGTCTGCAGATATTGCGTGCAGTGGCACCCGCTCTTCCAGCAATGCATCCAGACGTGCACAAAACTCGCCAGTCATTTCTGCCGTGACCGGCATATACCATTCGTTACCGGTAGCGAAACGCCGACATTTTACCGCATCCTTCGCCGTCATCAATACCGGCGCAGCATCATCAAAAGCGATATCCTGTTTGGTAAAGAGATGATGGTCCGGAAATGCATGCGTTTCCACATTACTCAACACCTGCCGCAATGCCTGGAAAAAACGCTCCGGATTACCGATACCGGCAACCGCATGGACTTTGTGCTGCCGGAACTCGTCCGGCTGACAGGTACGATTATCATCCAGCAAATTGCGCAATGTACAGCTCTTCAGCTTCATGGGATACTCCCTGCCTCCGCCCAGACCGTTGACCACCAGCAGGTCCGCTTCCCGCAAACGACTGACCGGCTCGCGCAGCGGTCCGGCCGGTAGCATAAAACCCGTGCCAAATCGACGCACGCCATCGATGACGATGATCTCGATGTCCCGTTGCAGCGCGTAATGCTGCAAGCCGTCGTCGGCGATCACCACGTCACAGTCATGGTACTTAACCAGTGCCATTGCAGCGGCAAACCGGTCCGGCGCCACCGCCATCGGGCGGCCGGTCATGGCTGCAAGCAGCACGGCCTCGTCACCAACAATGGCCGGATCACTGTCAATCCGCACCTGTTGTGGCCAGCTGCTTGCCTTTCCCCCATAGCCACGCGCCACAATACCGGGGCGGTAGCCCTTCTGCAGCAGGTAATCCGCCAGCCAGGCAACCAGCGGCGTCTTGCCGCTACCGCCGACGGTAATGTTACCGACGATGATGACCGGCACCGGCAGTTTGTGGCTACGCAGCAAGCCGTGCCGATAGGCAAACCGGCGCAGGAAAACCAGCATGCGAAACAACAGCGACAGGGGAGTCAGCAGCACGAGCCACGGGCTGCGCGCATACCAGAAATGATCCAGACGCTTCATGCTGGCAGGCGCGGGTTAGTCTTCCTGTATTTTCGATGTCGCAAGAGAAATACGGGTAAGCCCGAGCTGACTGGTTGCATCCAGCGCCCGGATGACGGCCTGGTGCGGCGTATTGGCATCGGCACGGATAGTCACCGGCATCAACCCACGGTCGCCAACCGCCTTGCTGATTGCCGTCTTCAGTGTTTTCAGCTCCGTGTTGATGACCTGCCGCTCGTTGATAAAATAACGTCCCTGGGCATCGATAATGATCTCCAGCGTCTCTTCTTCCTGCTTTATCTGCTCGGCCGTCGCCTCCGGCAGTTCAATGTTGATACGTGACTGGTGCTCAAAAGTGGTGGACACCATGAAGAAGATCAGCAACAGGAACACCACATCGATCAGTGGCGTCAGGTTGATATCCGGCTCATCCTCCCCGCCCGTCTGCAGATTCATGGGCTAGTGCTCCTCTTCTTCGGTACGCGGGCGGGTACCATGCATAATCTCGACCATGAGCATCGCCTGTTGCTCCATCTTCAACACCAGCATGCGTACACGGCCGCGGAAATAGCGGTAGAACATCAGCGTAGGAATGGCCACCGACATGCCAGCTGCCGTGGTAATCAGTGCCTCGGAGATGCCCCCTGCCAGGGCGCCCGGATCGCCCACGCCCTGGGTGGTAATCGTGGCAAACACCTTGATCATACCGATCACGGTACCCAGCAGACCAAGCAGCGGCGTGATGGCAGCGACGGTACCGAGCGAGTTCAGGTAACGCTCCAGTTCGTGCACCACGTGCCGCCCGGTGTCTTCGATGCTCTCCTTCATTACATCGCGGTTCTGGTGACGGTTGACAATGCCAGCCGCGAGAATCGAGCCAAGCGGCGAACTGGCCTGCAGCTCTTTCAGGTGTTCCTGGTCCAGCTGGTGGATCTTTTCCCAGCGCCAGACCTGTGCAACCAGGCGTTTTGGAAGAACCCGGCGCACCTGCAATGACCAGAGCCGTTCAGCGATGATCGCCAGGGCAATCACCGAGCAGAGCATGATTGGCAGCATCAACCAGCCGCCCGCTTTTACCAGTTCCAGCACGTCATCACCATCCTTCGTCAGGGTCACAGGTTTAAACTGCTGCAAATCATACTGTATTTGTCTCAATAGCCATACCGTGACACGCTCATTCACGCCAGTGCCAGTAACGTGGCTGTTGCTCGCGCCAGGCGGTAAGCTGCGGGCGGGCGTCCTGCGCTGAGAATCTGACGGTCAGGGCGCCATGCCTCCCGGTTTCGAGATAATTCACGCCCGCAGCCTGGTAACGTGCCAGCACCTCCGGCCTTGGCATGCGGTAACGGTTGAGGTAACCGGTTGGGAACAGGGCAATGGACGGTGCGACGGCCGCAATGAAAGCGGCAGATGAAGAGGTATTACTGCCATGATGCGGCACAACCAGCACCTCCGCGCCGAGCCGGTCCCGTTGTTCGCGCAGCAGTTGCTGCTCCGCCACTTGCTCGATATCTCCCGTAAGCAGCAAACGGCCACCGCCGGCTGCCTCGATATGCAGCACACAGGAACCGTTATTGCCGGACCCCGCGGACTGTGCCGCCGGATGCAGAACAGTAAAGCGCACGCCGTCCCATTGCCATTGATCACCACGCCGGCAAAACGTTGCGCGCCTGGCCGGTAATTGCCCAGGCACACTGGAGAGTATCCGTCGCACCGGGAATGCCTTCAGCAATGAAGCCACGCCCCCGATGTGGTCGTTGTCGCCATGACTGACCACCAGGGTGTCCAGCTGCCTCACCCCCTCCCGGCGCAGAAACGGCACCACCACGGCCTGGCCGGTATCGAACGAGTCACTGAAGCGTGGCCCGGCATCATAGACCAGCACATGGCTGGCCGTTTGCACCACCGCGGCAAGCCCCTGCCCAACATCCAGCAGCGTAATCCGGACTTCGCCCTGGCCCGGCTGTGCCGGGCGCACCAGTAACAGTGGCAGCAACAGGACCAGCCCTGCCGCTCGACCGGGAATCCCGCGCGGCATCAGCAACAGCGCCATCCCTGAAATTGCCGGTAACAGTGTCCATCCCTGTGGTTGATGTTGCGTCCACTCGGCATGCTGCAGGCTGGCCAGCCACTGCAGTGCAGGCCAAAACACCTCAATCAGCGCAGCGGCAACCTCCAGCAAACCAATACCAAGTGGCTCTGTAAAGATGAACAGCAGAACGGCAAACAGTGCCAGCGGAACCACCAGCAGGCCGACCAGCGGCACTGCGATCATATTGGCCAGCGGGGCAATCAACGAGGCCTGTTTAAAGAACACCAGCAACAGTGGCAACATACCAAGCGCCAGTACAACATGCATCAACACCCAGCGCCGCACAAAACCCGCCTGCCCGCAACGACCTGAGTTCATCCATGCAATAAGCAGCACCGCCCAGAATGACAGCCACCAGCCGACAGACAGCACCGACAGTGGATCGATCAACAATGTCACCAGGGCGGCGATGCCGATGACCCGCAGGAACGGTGCATTGCGGTTGGTCAGCAAAGCCAGCATGAAAATCGTGACCATCACCAGCGCCCTGCGGGCCGGAATACCAAAGCCGGACAGGTATGCATAGCACAGCGCCGCGCCGATGGCTAACAACGCCGCGGCACGCGACGCAGGCAGTACGGCAGCAAACCTGCCGCAACGAGACCACCCCGCTCGCACCAGGGCAAACACCAGGCCGGCAACGAGACTGATGTGCAGACCGGAAATCGCCATCAGATGGGTGGTGCCGGTCGCATTCAGTGTCGACCACTGTTGCCCACTGATGTCACTGCGTTCTCCGATGGTCAGTGCCTGAATCAGCGCCAGCGAAGCGCGTGGCCGCATATTATCAAAAGCACGCAGCAGCCTGTTACGCAAGGCATCGATACCGGAAATACTGCCTGCCGCGATCCGCCGGTTACCCGGATCAGTGCGCACGTAACCGGCAACGCGGATACGCTGCTGGAACAACCAGCCTTCATAGTCGAAACCACCCGGGTTGGAAAAACCATGTGGCTGTTTCAGCCGCACGGCCAGTCGCCAGCGCTCACCGGCCAACGGTGCGGCACTTTCGGCATACCAGTTCAGGCGAGCCATGCCGTTGAATGCTGTCCAGCCGTCACCGCTGTCGAGCCGCTCAATTGCAAACCGGAAACGTTGCAGTCGCTTCGATACACGCTGCGGCTGTGTCTGCACTATACCTTCGACCTGCACCGTCTTGCCCTCCAGGCCGCGCTCCAGCGCTGTCTGCATGAGCAGTTGCGCCTGCCAGGCTGCCCAGAAAAAACCGCAGATAAACATGGTCAGCGGCCGGGCAACACGCCAACGCATCAGCAACATGGCCGGGAGTAGTAACAGGAACCAGGAAATGTCGGGAAGCACGCGACAGGCATGCAGGGCAACAACGCCAAGAACAAAGGAAATTATCTTCAAATACATGTTCTTCCATGAACATCTTTGAAAACCGCATGAATGACTGCCAAACACCGGAAAGGCGCCCGGCGCGGACTATAGCTTTACTGTATCAGCTGCCCGTCCTCGAGCCGAACAGTACGATCCATCCGTGCAGCAATCGCGGGATCGTGTGTTGCTATCAGGAAGCTGGTTCCGAGATCCCGGTTCAACTCCAGCATGAGTTCATACACGTGGTCAGCGTTGCGACGATCCAGGTTACCGGTCGGCTCATCCGCCAGAACACATTGTGGCCGTGTCACCAGTGCACGCGCGACCGCAGCACGCTGCCGTTCACCGCCGGACAACTCGCCGGGTTTGTGGGTCAAACGTGCCGTCAGCCCGACGCTCTCCAGCATACTGGCAGCCTGCCGGCTTGCCTGTGCCGGCGTCTCGCCTCTTACCAGTAACGGCATGGCAACATTCTCCAGTGCGGTAAACTCCGGCAACAGGTGATGGAACTGGTAGACGAATCCGAGTGTGCGGTTACGCAATTTCCCAAGCTGGCTGGCAGACAATTTCTGCAACGACTGACCGGCAATCACCACCTCACCGCTGCTCGGATCATCAAGTCCGCCGAGCAGGTGCAACAGTGTGCTCTTGCCACTGCCCGACGCGCCTGTGATGGCGATACGTTCGCCGCTGGCTACACTGAAATCGATACCTCTCAATATCTCCAGCGCAAGATCACCTTCGCCAAAGGTCTTGCCCAGACCAGTACAGGCCAGCACGCTACTCATAGCGCAGCGCTTCCGCCGGATTCGTACGCGCAGCACGCCACGCCGGGTACAAGGTAGCCAGCAGACTCAGTGCCAGCGCAACGGATGCCATGACCCAGACATCCAGCCAGTGCAGTTCGGATGGCACCTCGCTGATGTAGTACACGTCAGCGGCAAGAAACTGCACATTAAAGAACCGCTCGATTGCCGGTACAATAGTCTCGATATTCAGCGCCAGTCCAACTCCGCCCGCGACACCCAGCGCAGTACCCATGACCCCGATCACGACACCCTGGATAATGAAAATATTCATAATGGAACGTGGCGTGGCACCCAGGGTCCTGAGAATCGCGATATCAGCGCGTTTGTCCGTCACCACCATAATCAGTGTCGAGACAATATTGAATGCGGCGACGGCGACAATCAGTGTCAGAATTATGAACATAACGCGCTTCTCGGTCTTGATGGCGCGGAAGAAATTGGCGTGCCGGCGCGTCCAGTCCTGTATACGGTACTCGCCGGGCAACTGACTGCCCAGTTGCCAGGCAACCTGGGGGGCGTCGAATACATCATCCAGCTTCAGGCGCAAACCGCTCACAGCAGCATCGAGGCGGAACAGCTTCGCGGCATCATGCATGTGCACCAGCGCGACGCCGCGGTCATATTCATACATGCCTACCTCAAAGGTTGCCACCACGGTGAAGCGCCGCAGTCGGGGCAGGATGCCGGTCGGCGCTATGGTCACATGTGGTGAAACCACGGTAATGGCATCACCTATGCCCGCACCCAGCGCAACAGCGAGTTCGCTGCCCAGGATGATGCCATATTCCCCCGCGCGCAACAGGCCTATGTCACCGCCCCTGATGT
The DNA here is from genome assembly GCA_965544015.1 of uncultured Gammaproteobacteria bacterium. Lineage (GTDB taxonomy): Bacteria > Pseudomonadota > Gammaproteobacteria > UBA9214 > UBA9214 > UBA9214. The sequence continues at coordinate 13,646 of CBEULV010000027.1, forward strand.
GCGAAACGACATCCGAAACCCGTCCCTCGGTCTCTGGCAACACACCGCGGAGCTGTGCTCCACTGACCTGCTTGCCGTTGCTGAGCATGGTTTCACCACTGACAAACGGTGCCGAGGCCAGCACATGCGGCTGGTCCTCGATCATCTCGGACACGTCCTGCCAGTTCTCCAAGCTACCGTCAACAGCGGTGATCGTGGCATGTGACGCCATGCCCAGGATACGTTCGCGCAGTTCGGTCTCAAAGCCGTTCATGACCGAGAGCACGGTGATCAACGCCGTCACTCCCAGCGCAATACCCAGCATCGAGGTAAACGAGATGAACGAGATGAAGTGCGTGCGCCGCTTGGCATGCGTGTAACGCAGACCGACAAACAGCTCGTACGGTCGAAACATGTAACAGGGCCCTTGATCGGGGAATGGAAGAATTCCGGAAGGCGCCATTATGACACAGCGCGGGAGATATTCTACAGGGGCTGAATGACAACACCCGCAGCCGGAACGGCTGCGGGTGTCTGCAGTGAATTACGTTTACCCTGGTCTGGGCTAATCCGTCACCAGACTGCCACTGCTCAGAAGATTCTCGAGAATTTGCACCCCGTTCATGCCGGTGCTGTCAAACCCGGTCAGGTGTATGACCTGATCGGCATTGCCCTTGTCCCCGAAGATCGTGATCGTGGTGTCGGTACCGGAGGAAATACTCATGTAGGCATCCAGCTCCGCCGCTGTCGGGTTGCTCTCGCCCACCAGCAGGTCAGCGATATTCAGCACGTCACCCTCGCTGATATTGAAGTCGGTAATGACATCGGTACCTGACTGGCCCTCGCTCCAGATGAACACGTCGGCACCAGTGCCACCGGTCATGGTGTCGTTGCCGTCGTTACCGATCAGGATATCATCGCCACCGCCACCGACCAGGAAGTCCATACCGGAGTCGCCGATCAGCACCTCGTCGAGATCGGTACCCACTGCAACATGGCCTTCCGGCGAAATCGTGACATCCAGCGTTCCACTCGAGGTGTCGCCGTCCGCGTCGGTGGCCAGCATCTCGAATGCAAGGTCGATCTCGTCGCCCACCACCGGAATGTCGTAACCAAATGCACCGGCCGCGAAGGAATCGCCACTGTAGGTCGAACCCTGCCCATCGGGGATGATATCGCCATTGGCATTACTCAACTCTACCGACTCGAACTCACTACTCGTCTCAAAAAATACATTGTCACCCTGGCTGAGCCCTTCGACCACGATACTGTCGCCATCGACAGTCACCGTGATGCCTGCCAGGCTGGCTGCCGCTATCCCGTTGACCGTCAGCGAGTCGGCGATAATGGCGACAGCGGTATTATTCAGACTGTTTGTGACATCCGTATCCCCTTCCGTACCGGTAAAATCATACGCACTGATCCGTACTGCCGCAGTCGCGCCACCCTTCACCTGCTTCATATTGAAGCTGAAGTTACTGGAGGAATAGTGGCTGTCGTAGAGGAATCCCTGCGCGTCATGCTCGTCCAGATTCAGGGCATCATCACGACGGACATCTATGACAAAATCGAGGCGGATACCCTGGTCATCGGAGATCCACTGGTTGTCTGCGCCGATATCGGTAGAACTGGTATTCACATTCGCGATTGCACCATTGTCAACTGCCGTGATCAGCAGGTCTTTGCTGTCCGGTTCCGGATCCGACGGATCGTTGATATCGATGCCATCCTCGTCCAGACCGATCCACTTGTTCTTACCGGCCGGTGCAGTGGAGAAATCATCGAACACAAAGCCGGACCCATCATTGAGTTCGGTGAAGAAGGTAATGGTGTACTGGTCCTGTGACTCGTCCGTGGTATCCGGGTTGAGTTCGATTTTGAGGATCACGGTATTGGTATCTGCCGAGGTCCCGGTCAGGGTATCCGTGCCAAACCCGGTAAGCACAATATCCTCGTTTTTGTACATGACCGGCTCAGATGTCACATCACCGTTGAACAGCCCCATCAACAGGTCACCGTCGTTGCCGCCGGTAAAGACTACGCTGCCCAGGTCATCCGCACCCATGTTGTCAAACATGTCAAGCGGGCCACTGCCTGCGCCGTCGCCGGAATTCACCAGGATTACCGGTATCGGCTCGAAGTCGGCCGGACCGTCGTCGTTGACCGTGATATCCAGGGTTACCGGTTCTGACACGTCACCTTCGTTATCAAACACGCGCAGCTGCATGGTTTCACCCGGTTGCTGGTCATCAACACCCCGATCACTGTCACCGTCGATCACGCTGGTATCCGTGTGCGTCAGCAAATTGCTGGTCAGCGTGTACTCCCACTCATAAACACCGCCATTCAGCGTCACCAGCAGGGTGCCGTTCTCGCCATTTACCAGCACATTGCCCGCTGTGACATCTATCCAGTTGCCATCCTTGTCGAGAATTTCAAATACATCAGGACCATTAACACCGGCAATTATCTGAAAACTACCGGTAGTTTCTTCAGAGGTATCGCTGTTATTTGTTCTATCACCATCTGCCTGTTCGCCTGAGCCTTCCTGCAATCCTTTCTCATCAACGATGCCATTGTCATCATAAATAACAACCAGGGTCGGCGCATCCGTATCCCGGATGTCGCCCGTGCCGCTGGGATCACTGATCACCAGCGCCGTGCCCGAGGCATCC